>URBJ01000041.1 GCA_900546005.1 uncultured Alistipes sp.
GAACGTCCAAATCTCCTGAGGCGTCAAATTTCGTAAAGGTAATCTCCTTTAGAAGAGCTGCCGCCTCGCCGAGTTTGTACACCTTGTTCGGTTCAACCTTAGCAAGTGCTAATTTTCTATTTTTGGTCAGCTTACTCATTTCAGTAATTCTTTAATTACAAATTAGGAAATTCACCCACGACATCGATACCCATGCTACGTGCTGTACCGGCTACCATCCGCATTGCGGACTCAAGCGTGAAGCAGTTCATATCCGGCATTTTGTCCTGAGCGATCTCTTTGATCTGGTCCCAAGACACCTTGGCCACCTTTTTACGGTTAGGCTCGGCAGATCCGGATTGGATTTTGGCTGCCTCCTTGAGTTGTACGGCTACCGGTGGCTGCTTAATGATAAAGTCGAACGACTTATCGCCATATACGGTGATAATGACAGGAAGCACCTTGCCCGCCTTATCTTGTGTCCTCGCATTGAACTGCTTGCAGAAGTCCATTATGTTGACTCCTTTCGATCCGAGAGCCGGACCTACTGGAGGCGAGGGATTGGCGGCACCACCTTTGATCTGCAGTTTGATTAACGCAGCAACCTCTTTTGCCATAATTTTCCTTGGTTAATTATTCTTTTTCTACTTGCATGAAGCTCAACTCCATAGGAGTCTTGCGGCCGAATATCTTCACAGAGACGGTAAGTTTCTTTCTCTCTTCGTCCACCGCTTCGATGGTTCCGGTAAAGCTCGAGAACGGGCCATCGGTCACCTTGACGGTTTCACCCACAAAGAACGGAACTTCGTTCTCTTCCTCGCTAACGCTCAGTTCATCGACGCGACCCAAAATACGACTTCCTTCTTGGGGACGAAGAGGGGTAGCCTCCATCGAAGAAGCCTTGCTGTCGCTGAGAAATCCCAGAACGTTAGGGGTATTGCGAAGCATAAACGGTATTTCGCCCACCAAAGCTGCTTCCACCAATACATAACCCGGATAAGAGACTCTTTCCCGGCTGATCTTTTTACCGTTTTTGATCTGGTAAACCTTTTCAGTCGGAATCAAAACTTGGGAGATGTAATCTTCGAGATGTGAATTCTGTACCTCCGTTTCGATGTACTCCTTCACTTTTTTCTCTTTACCTCCGATGGCACGAATCACGTACCACTGTTTTTGCTCTTTATCGCTCATCTTTATCGCTCCTTTTCTAAGAATTAATAAAGAATGTTATATATTGCCTTCATCAGGTTCTCAAATGCGATATCCATCACAAGTACGACTACTGCGATTAAAAGGGAAGCAATCATAACAATTACCGCAGAGTTGGACAACTGACTCCATGATGGCCATGACACTTTCTGAACGAGTTCGGTGTAGGCGTTTTTTGCGTAATTAATAAATCTCATTGTCGTAATTATTTTGCACGAGTGGAGAGATTCGAACTCCCATCAACGGTTTTGGAGACCGCTATTCTACCCTTGAACTACACTCGTTTATAAGGCGGTGAAAACCTCACCGCCTTGTTATCATCGATTCGTATTATTCGATAATCTTGGTAATCTGACCGGCACCTACCGTACGGCCACCTTCACGGATTGCGAAACGCAGACCGACGTTCAATGCTACCGGATAGATCAAGGTAACGGTAATTGTTACGTTATCACCCGGCATTACCATTTCAACACCTTCCGGAAGTTCTACCTCACCGGTTACGTCCAACGTACGGAGATAGAATTGCGGACGATATTTGTGGTGGAACGGAGTGTGACGACCACCTTCTTCTTTCTTCAGGATGTAGACCTCTGCTTCGAATTTGGTGTGCGGAGTGATCGAACCCGGTTTAGCTACGACCATACCACGTTTTACGTCTTTCTTGTCGATACCACGCATCAACAGACCTACGTTATCACCGGCTTCACCTTCGTCCAACAGTTTGCGGAACATTTCCACACCGGTACAAGTCGAAGTAAGAGATTTCTCTGCAAGACCGATAATTTCTACCGGGTCACCGACTTTGATAACACCCGTTTCGATACGGCCCGTCAGCACGGTACCACGACCAGTGATCGAGAACACGTCCTCAACCGGCATCAGGAAGGGTTTTTCGTTATCACGTTGCGGCAGCGGAATGTAGTTATCAACAGCGTCCATCAACTCCATGATCTTCTCTTCCCATTTCGGTTCGCCGTTCAATGCACCCAGTGCAGAACCACGGATGATCGGAGCGTTATCGCCATCGAAATCGTATTTGTTCAACAGATCACGAACTTCGAGCTCAACGAGGTCGAGCATTTCGGGATCGTCAACCATATCGCATTTGTTCAAGAAGACAACGATCTTCGGCACGTTCACCTGACGAGCCAACAGAACGTGTTCGTTGGTTTGAGGCATCGGACCGTCGGTTGCTGCTACAACGAGGATCGCACCATCCATCTGAGCGGCACCGGTTACCATGTTCTTCACATAGTCGGCGTGTCCCGGGCAGTCTACGTGTGCATAGTGACGGTTTGCAGTCTGATACTCTACGTGAGCGGTGTTGATGGTAATACCACGCTCTTTTTCCTCGGGTGCGTTATCGATCGAGTCGAAAGAACGGAGTTCTGAAAGACCTTGTTTTGCAAGTACGGTGGTAATTGCTGCGGTCAAGGTCGTTTTACCGTGGTCAACGTGTCCGATCGTACCGATGTTCACATGCGGTTTGGATCTGTCGAATTTTTCTTTTGCCATATCTGTAAACTATTTTAGGAAATTGTTTTTCCGTTTATTGTTTGGCCTTTTGGCCTCGAATAATGTATAAAATTGAGCGGAAGACGAGACTCGAACCCGCGACCCTTAGCTTGGAAGGCTAATGCTCTACCAACTGAGCTACTTCCGCAATGTTTGTTTCACCTCTTTATTTATATATAGTGGGCGGAGATGGATTCGAACCACCGAAGTCGTACGACAGCAGATTTACAGTCTGCCCCATTTGGCCACTCTGGTATCCGCCCAACAGTTTAAGTCTACAAAGAACTCTTTTTCACTCTCTTTTTTCGATATCCGGACGTCTACCAGAGACAATCACATCCGTATATCGAACTCGAGCCGATGGAGGGATTCGAACCCCCGACCAGCTGATTACAAATCAGCTGCTCTGGCCAACTGAGCTACATCGGCAGTCGTTACATAAGGGTGGGCAAAGGTACAAATAAATTCTTAACCCACAAATATTCTGCTCAAAATTTATTGCGATTTTACTCCTTCACGCTCCTTTCCCCTCGTCAAACACCGGATAAAACCGACAAAATCGGGTTCAAAGATATAATTTTTTTTCAAAATTTCAGAATTTTCAAGCCTTTTTTATCATTTCTGCATCCGTTTCTCTACCAACATCGAAAAGTATAGTCCAATCAGGTGTATGTCCAAGCATCGAACAAACAACATTTTGAACGGTTTTTTCAGATGCGGCACATCTTCTTTCCCTTTTCAAAAAAAGACGGGGGTATGATTCGCACCCCCGTCTCTCCTCTCTCGGTCTTATCAGGAAGTCTTCTCTATTCGATCTCGATCAACGGCGTGTCGACCGCTACCGTATCGCCTTCGGCAACCAAAACCTGTTTTACTTTTCCGGCAAAGTCCGACGCAATGCTATTCTCCATCTTCATGGCCTCAAGGATCAGTACATCCTGCTCCTTTTTAACCGTATCGCCAACCTTTACCAATACGCTCAATACCCGACCGGGCATCGGAGCCGCAATCACCCGACCGGTGATCGGAGCTGCAGCTGGTTTAGCAGCGGCGGCTGCCTGTTCGGCTTTCGGTGCGGCTGGTTCTGCTGCGGGCTGTGCTGTTTCGGCCGGTTTTTCCGCTGCTTTTTTCTGCTGTTGCGCCTGATAGCGAGCTTTTTTTACCCCGGTCAGATAGTTCTTGGCCACCAACGGGAAGAGCTCCAACAACAACTCCTCTTTTTCATTCTCCGCCAATTTGACGCCACCCGCATCCTCAAGCACCGGATTCGGTTGCATCTTGTATTTCGACGTATCGTATGGAGTCTCCTCACGTACGCCCGCTATCTTGAAACGGAATTCGGGATCGATCGGCACCGGAGTCTCGCCATATTCGCCTTTGACCAGATTGACAAACTGATTCGATACATTCGAGTACATCGGTTTCCCGTTCTTGATATCCAGCGCACAGTTCACAGCCTGCGCCCCGACAATCTGACTCGTAGGCGTTACCAAAGGAGGCAATCCGGCATCCAATCGCACGCGAGGAATCAACTGCATGGCATTCTCGAGAATCTGCTCCGACTTGAGCTGACGCAGCTGAGCCACCATATTTGTGTACATACCGCCGGGAATCTCGGCCTTCTGTACCAATTCGTTCGGTTTCGGGAAGTTGAAATAGCGTTCAATGGCATGGCAGGCGTCGATCAATTCAGCCTCGTTTCCACTACGGGCCGCAGCGATTGCCCGGTCAAACTCCTTGTCCACCGATTCGGGCAGCGTATCGGTCACCGGATTGAACGGATTCGGGAAGACCTTTACGGCATCCACTGCATCCAGCTCCTTGCGGATCGTGTAGAGCTCCTTGTTGATCTTGGCCACTGCCTCCATATTGATATCGAGCTCTACGCCCATCTTCTTGCAGAAAATGTAGATCAACTCGATTGCCGGGGCAGCAGGACCGCCTGCGAAGTTCCAAATATTCGTATCGACGATATCGGCACCGGCTTCAATGGCGGCCACAACAGAGGCCAATCCATATCCGGGCGTACAATGCGTATGGAAATCGATCGGAATCGACAGATGCTTTTTGAACAAACGGATCAAACCAGCGACACGTTTCGGCGGAATCAGACCGCTCATATCCTTGATGGTGATCATATCGGCCCCCAAAGCCGCCATCTGCTGGGCCTTGGAGAGGAAATACTCATCGGTAAACACCGCCTTGGGCAGTTTCTTTCCTTTGAGCGCCGCCTTGATGCGTTCCATGGTCGAGAAGTGCGGATCGATCGTATAGCACACGGCACAATCGGCAATGCCGCCATACTTTTTCACGTACTTGATGGTCGACTTCACGTTGTTCACGTCGTTCAGCGCATCGAAGATCCGCATGATGCCCAACCCCGACTCGATCGCATTACGACAGAACCCGTCGATAATCTCATCGGTATAGGGTGCATATCCGAAGAGGTTGCGTCCCCGAGAGAGTGCCGTCAGTTTCGAAACGTCACCCACTGCCGCTTTTATCTTTTCGAGACGATCCCAAGGGTTTTCGTTCAGATACCGCATCACCGAATCGGGAACGGCACCACCCCACACCTCCATCGCATAAAAATTCGCATCCTTGTAGAACGGTAGAACTCGATCGATCTGTTCTTGTCTCATTCGGGTCGCGAATGCGGACTGCTGTCCGTCCCGAAGAGTTAAATCCCGTATCAAAAGTTTTTTAGCCATAAAAAGTAGTATTTTTAGGTTTTCAAAATCGAATCGTCGCGCACACCTCTCCATTCTACCCCCCCTGCTAACAAAGATAAAAAATATAAAGAATAAAAACAAAAATCCCCGGGGATTTCCCCTTCACGGATCTCGGGATTTTGTAAAATGGTTGTTTATTACTACTTTTAAGGAGCCATTTGTTTCACAAAACAGACAATAAACAACACACAAACAATACGTTATGGAAAGAAATTACAAACTTCCTCGAGAAGGTGGTCTCGAACCGGGAGCCGATCCCGAAGATATCATCCGCAGATTTGAGAAAATACGTACCAACATTTTCGAAAACGAAGCGAGCGGAGCACAATACGTCGCTCAAGAGATTGCGGCCTGCATCCGTGAAAAGCAAGCCGAAGGAGAGATGTGCGTTTTGGGAATGACCACCGGCAAATCACCGGTCGGCCTGTTCCGGGCAATGGTTGACCTGCACAAACAGGGGTTGAGTTTCAGCAATGTCATTCTGTTCAGTCTGGACGAATTTTTTCCGATTGCGCCCGATGAGCTCCAAAGCCGAAACTACTCGATCCACGAAAATCTGTTGGACCACATCGACATAAAGCCCGAAAACATCCACATCCCCGATGGAACCCTCCCTCAAAATGAGGTGAGCGATTTCTGCCACAACTATGAGAACCTGATCGAAGAGTACGACGGCATCGATCTGATGGTTCTTGGTACAGGTGTAAAGGGACAGATCGGATTCAACGAACCGGGAACCTACCCCAATACCCGTACCCGTCTGGTCGCCCTCGGAAACGAAAGCCGCAAGGCAGCCGCATCGATCTTTTACGGCATAGAAAACGTGCCCCACAAGGCCATCACCATGGGATTGAAGACCATCATGGATGCCAAACGGATCATCCTCATCGCATGGGGTGAAGAGAAAGCCCAAGTCATAGAGGATATCGTCGAGGGAGAACATCAACTGTTGGTTCCCGCCACCTGCCTGCAAGAGCACAAAAACGTGGAGGTCGTTATCGACGAAGGTGCCGCTTCGCAGCTGACCCGCGTCAAGACCCCGTGGCTCGTCGGTCGTTGCCAATGGCCGCCCCGGTTTATCCGGACCGCCGTGCTGTGGCTCTGTGATCAGGTCAAGAAACCGATTCTAAAACTGACCTATCAGGACTATGTCGACAACCGACTCGGACAGCTGCTCGAAATTTCGGGCATGGTCTACGACGAAATCAACATACAGGTATTCAATGACCTGCAACACACGATTACTGGTTGGCCGGGCGGTAAGCCCAACGCCGACGACTCGACCCGTCCGGAACGAGCCAAACCGTTCCCGAAACGGGTTCTGATCTTCAGCCCCCACCCCGACGACGATGTCATTTCGATGGGAGGAACCTTCCGTCGGCTGATCACTCAGGGACACGACGTGCATGTCGCTTACGAGACTTCGGGAAACATTGCCGTGCATGATGACGTGGTTCTTCAGACCATCGATACGGCAAGAGAGTGCGGCTTCGAAGACAAATACGACGAAATCAAAGCCATCATCGACGGAAAGCGCAAAGGCGAACCCGAACCGCTGGCCCTGCGTCAACTGAAAGGGTCGATCCGCCGGGGCGAAGCCAAAGCCGCATGCCGCCACATGGGATTGAACGACAAAACCAACGTACACTTCCTGAACCTGCCCTTCTATGAAACGGGAGGGGTCAAGAAGGGCCTGCTGACCGATGCCGACATTTCGCGCGTCGTAGCACTGCTTCAGGAGCTCAAGCCGGATCAGATCTACGCCGCCGGCGACCTCTCCGATCCGCATGGTACACACCGTACCTGCATCGAAGCCGTTCTCGAAGCGATGAACCAGATCCGGGATGAAGCGTGGACCAAGGAGTGCCGCTTCTGGCTGTATCGGGGCGCATGGCAGGAGTGGGACCTCGACATGGTGGACATGGCCGTACCGTTGAGCCCGGACGAAGTCATCCAGAAACGCCATGCCATCTACCGCCACCTCTCTCAGAAAGACGTCATGCCCTTCCCGGGTGAAGACAAGCGCGAATTCTGGCAACGGGCCGAAGAGCGGACCCAAAACACGGCACGCCTCTACGACAAACTCGGTATGGCAGAATATCAGGCCATCGAGGTATTCGTTCGCCTGCGGTTATTCAATTAGATCTGAATTGTAAACATTAAAAACGATAAACATGAGAGTCATTATCGAACCGAACGGCGAACAGGTCTCTGCATGGGCCGCCGCCTACATCGTAAAACGGATCAACGAACACAACAGCCGCGAGACTCGCCCGTTCGTATTGGGTCTGCCTACGGGTTCCACTCCGCTGGGCACCTACAAGGCACTGATCGAATATAACAAAGCCGGGAAAGTATCGTTCGCCAATGTCGTCACGTTCAACATGGACGAGTATGTCGGCATCCCGAAAGATCACCCGGAAAGCTATCATTCGTTCATGTGGAACAACCTGTTCAGCCACATCGATATCAAACCCGAAAATGTCCATATTCTGAACGGAAATGCTCCGGATCTGTGCAAGGAGTGTGCAGATTACGAAGCTAAGATCGCAGCGGTCGGAGGCATCGACCTGTTCATGGGAGGAATCGGCCCCGACGGACACTTGGCGTTCAACGAGCCCTTCTCGTCCCTCAACTCGAAGACCCGGGTTAAATCCCTGACGAAAGATACGATCATCGCCAACTCCCGCTTCTTCGGGGGCGATGTAAATCTGGTTCCGAAAACGGCCTTGACAGTGGGTGTCGGTACGGTTATGGCCGCCCGCGAAGTGATGATCCTCACGATGGGACACAACAAGGCCCGCGCACTGGCTGCCGGTGTCGAAGGTGCCTACAACCATCAGTGGACAATCAGTGCCCTGCAGATCCACCCGAAAGGGATCATCGTCTGCGACGAAGATGCCACCGATGAACTGAAGGTAGGAACCTACAAATACTTTAAAGATATCGAATCGGAGAATCTCGATCCGGCATCGCTGCTGAAATAGTCCGTCCGAGGTCATTTTCAGTAAATCAGCACAAAAGTTCCCGTAAAGCGGGAACTTTTTTCGTATCTTTGCGTCTACGGAGTGATCCGGACAAAGATTTTCGAATACACACTACTATTATTTTATGGCAGACGAAAAGATCATATTCTCGATGGTGGGGGTCAGCAAAACCTTCACCAACCAGAAAAAAGTTTTAAATAACATCTACCTCTCGTTCTTCTACGGAGCCAAGATCGGCATCATCGGATTGAACGGATCGGGGAAATCGACCCTGATGAAGATCATCGCCGGCATCGATCCGAACTTTCAGGGAGAGGTGGTTTTTTCGCCCGGTTATACAGTAGGTTACCTCGAACAGGAGCCTCAGCTTGATGACTCGAAGACCGTCCGCGAGGTGGTCGAAGAGGGGTGTGCCGATGTCGTGGCCCTGTTGAAAGAGTATGAAGAGGTCAATGCCCGGTTCATGGAGCCGATGGATGACGACGAAATGAACCGTCTGATCGAACGGCAGGGAGAGCTGACCGAACAGATCGACCACAAAAACGGCTGGGAACTTGACGCGACACTCGAGCGGGCCATGGATGCCTTGCGTTGTCCGGATGCCGACATGCCGATCAAGAATCTGTCGGGAGGAGAACGTCGCCGGGTCGCTTTATGCCGTCTGTTGCTTCAGCAGCCCGACGTACTGCTACTCGACGAGCCGACCAACCACCTCGACGCCGAAAGCATCGACTGGCTCGAACAACACCTGCGCCAATACAAAGGAACAGTCATTGCCGTAACACACGACCGCTACTTCCTCGATAACGTAGCCGGATGGATCCTCGAGCTCGATCGCGGAGAGGGCATTCCGTGGAAGGGGAATTACAGCAGCTGGCTCGAGCAGAAATCGAACCGACTCGCGATGGAGGAGAAGCAGGAGAGCAAACGCCGCAAAACGCTCGAACGGGAGTTGGAGTGGGTCCGGATGGCCCCGTCGGCACGTCATGCCAAAAGCAAAGCCCGACTGTCGGCCTACGACAAGCTGTTGAACGAAGACACGAAACAGAAGGAGGAGAAACTCGAAATATTCATTCCAAACGGTCCGCGTCTGGGAGATGTGGTCATCGAGGCTCATGACGTATCGATGGGATATGGCGATCGGTTGTTGTACGAGCATCTGAACTTTTCGCTGCCTCCGGCCGGAATCGTCGGCGTGATCGGAGCGAACGGGACCGGAAAAACGACGCTCTTCCGACTGATCATGGGACTCGAAAAACCGCTCAGCGGCTCTTTCCGCATAGGGGAAACCGTCAAAATCGCCTATGTCGATCAGCAGCACGCCTCGATCGATCCCGAGAAAACGGTCTATCAGGTGATCTCACAGGACAGCGAGATCATCCAACTCGGAGGCCGCAGCATCAATGCTCGGGCCTACGTTTCGCGATTCAATTTCAGCGGAGCCGACCAAGAGAAAAAATGCGGTGTTCTTTCGGGTGGTGAGCGCAACCGGCTTCATCTGGCCCTCGCCCTGAAGGAGGAGGGAAACGTATTGCTGCTCGACGAGCCGACCAACGACATCGACGTCAATACGCTCCGCGCACTGGAAGAGGGATTGAACGACTTTGCGGGGTGTGCCGTCGTGATCTCGCACGACCGCTGGTTCCTGGATCGAATTGCAACTCATATTTTAGCATTCGAGGGGGACTCACAGGTGGTCTTCTTCGAGGGATCGTACAGCGAGTACGAAGAGAACAAGCGAAAACGGTTGGGCGACAACCAGCCGCACCGGGTCAAGTACCGCAAATTGCTGGCCGACTGACGCACTGCAATCGACATTTTATAATTACCTTATAAATATAAGTAATCGACACATAAGCATATGGCACAAAAACCATCTATTCCGAAGGGCACCCGTGATTTCGGACCGGAGGAGATGATCAAACGAACCTACATTTTCGATACGATAAAAAGCGTTTTCCACACCTACGGATTTCTTCCGTTGGAGACCCCGGCCATGGAGAACCTCTCCACGCTGTTGGGCAAATACGGAGACGAGGGAGACAAACTGCTCTTCAAAGTACTCAACTCCGGTGACTTCTTCAAAGGGGTGGACGCCGCTGACCTCAACGAAGAGAAACGCAACCTGTTGGCTACGAAGATCTGCGAAAAGGGACTGCGCTACGACCTGACGGTACCCTTTGCGCGCTATGTCGTGCAGCACCAGAGCGAGATTGCCTTTCCGTTCCGTCGTTACCAGATTCAACCCGTATGGCGGGCCGACCGTCCGCAAAAAGGTCGTTACCGGGAGTTCTATCAATGCGACGTGGACATCATCGGCAGCCGGAGTCTGGTCAACGAAGTGGAGCTGATCGAGATCGTCTCCGAAGTGTTCCGCAAGCTCGGAATCCGGATTACGCTCAAGATGAACAACCGGAAAATTCTGTACGGCATTGCGGAGACCATCGGACATGCCGACAAGATGATCGATATCACCGTCGCCATCGACAAGCTCGAAAAGATCGGATTGGAAGCTGTCGAGGAGGAGCTGAGCACGAAAGGCATTTCGGAAGAGTCGATCGCCGCACTCCGTCCTATTCTCTCCCTCAGCGGCTCGTACAGCGAAAAACTCGCTGCCCTGCGCAAAATCATCGGCGGAAGCGAGACGGGGGTAAAGGGAATCGAAGAGATGGAAACGATCTTTGCACTCACCGAGAAGATCGGCACGGATCTGGATATTGACCTCGACCTGTCACTGGCACGGGGGTTGAATTACTATACGGGTGCTATCTTCGAGGTGAAGGCCCGCGACTTTGCCATCGGAAGCATCTGCGGAGGTGGCCGATACGACGATCTGACCGGCATCTTCGGTATGCCCAACGTCTCGGGCGTGGGAATCTCGTTCGGTGCCGACCGTATCTACGACGTCATGTGCGGTCTGAATCTGTTCCCGACCGATAGCGGCATGACGGCACGCGCCTTGTTCCTGAATCTCGGTGGCGAGGAGCTGACCGCATCGCTGATTGAGCTCAAAAAACTCCGGTCGATGGGTATCCCCTGCGAAATCTACCCCGACAACGCCAAAATGAAGAAACAGATGGAGTATGCCAACCGTCGGGCCATTCCGTATGTGATCATCATCGGAAGCGACGAACGGGCTTCGGGACAGGTTTCCCTGAAAAACATGGTTTCGGGAGAGCAAAAAACGATACCGACAGATGCGCTCCCCGAATATTTAGCGGTCCGTGAGTAACGGCACCCGGACAATATTTTGACACGACGATGAAAGGAACGTTTTATAATTGGATTATTGCGTGTTTGATTGCAATCCCCATGTGGTGCGGTGCACAAGTCAAGCCTAACGACGACCCGGCCCGCAACCTGCAAAAATTCAACCAGTTTTACCGCTATTTAAACGGAATGTACATCGATACGGTCCACAATGCGGCACTGATCGAGAGTGCCATCCGTAGTGTACTGTCCCAACTCGACCCCCACTCGACCTACATAACGGCCGAAGAGATGGTCTCGGTCAAGGAGACCTTCGGAGGAAGCTTTAGCGGAATAGGCATCGAATTCAACATCCTGAACGATACGATCATCGTCGTAAACGTCATCTCGGGAGGACCTTCGGAAAAGGTGGGTCTGCAGCCGAACGACAAGATCATTGCGGTCGACGGAAAGCCTTCGATCGGGGTTAAACAGACAGACGTACCGAAACTTCTCAGGGGACCCAAAGGCACACAAGTTTCGCTCACTGTCGCAAGACATGGCGAGCAGGAGCCGCTGGAGTTTCTGATCGTCCGCGACAACATTCCGATCAATACGGTAGATGCCGCCTATATGGTGAATCCGACAACCGGATACGTCCGGGTCAACCGCTTTGCCGACAACACCTATCGCGAACTCTTCGAAGCGGTCGAGAAGATGGACAAACCGGAAGCCCTGATCCTCGATCTGCGAAACAACGGAGGTGGCACAATGGATGCCGCCATTGCCATGAGCAACTTTTTCCTGCCTCAAGGATCGCTGATCATTTCGACCGAAGGGATGAAGGTCCCGACCTCCCGTTACGCCGCAAAAGTCGACGGAGTCTTCACCAAAGGGAAGGTTATCGTGCTGATCAATGAGAGCTCCGCATCGAGTAGCGAGATCGTTGCCGGAGCGATACAGGACTGGGATCGAGGTCTGCTGATCGGCCGCCGATCCTTTGGGAAAGGGCTCGTCCAGACCCAATTCCCGCTCTCCGACGGATCGGCCGTACGGCTCACGGTATCCCGCTACCACACCCCCTCGGGACGAGCTATCCAACGGCCCTACGAAAACGGAAGAAGCGACCTCTATTACGAAGATTTCAACAAACGATTCACTGCACCGAACGACTCCCTTCCCACTGATTCAACGCAAATCTATCGAACCCTCCGCAGCGGACGCACGGTGTATGGAGGAGGTGGCATCACTCCCGACATTATCGTTCCGGTCGACACGACCTCCTACACGAAATATTGGGGCGACCTGATCCGAAAAGGAGTTATCGAGGATTTCATCATCGACTACTTGGATAAAAACAGAGCGGACATTACCGCACGCTATCCGGATCCAGACCGCTACATCGAGGAGTTCTCCGTAACGGACGAAATGTTAGATAAACTCGTGGCAGCAGCCGACACGGCCGGGATTGCACCCGATCCACAAGCGCTTGAAACCTCAAGGCTTCTGATCTGCACCCAACTGAAAGCGTCGATCGCCCAAAAGATCTGGACAGTGAACGAGTTCTACCGCGTGGTCAACAAAGAGAACGATCCCGTATTCGCCAAGGCACTCGAGGTGTTGGATCATTGGGACGAATACAGCAAGGGATTGATCTCGGAGTGATGAAAATCGCTGTAAATTGTTTATCTTTCGTTCGAAATTTGGTAAAACCCCATTTTATTCCTAACTTTAAACTCAATAGCTAAAACAAACACCGAAGCATGAACAATTTTGAAATCAAACGGGACAAAGATCTCGACGAAGGAGCGGAAGAGATCTACTCGAAAGTTGTCAGAGCAGGAAGAAGAACCTATTTCTTCGACGTAAAGGCCACCCGAAACGACGACTACTACATCACCGTAACGGAGAGCCGCAAAAAAACCGAAAAGGATGGACGTTTTTCGTTCGAGAAACATAAAATCCATCTCTACAAAGAGGATTTCTGTAAATTCAGCGAAGGATTCGAAGAGGTTGTCCGCTTCATCCGGGAACACAAACCGGAGTGTTTCCGTCCCGACGGAAGCGCGATCTCTAACTACCCCTCGGCAACAGACGAGAACGAAACTTCCGACGAACAATAGGGCCAGACAATTTCAGGAATATAAAGACGCCTTCGCGACAAGGCGTCTTTTTCATTATCGAACGGCTTCGGAGCCAGAAAACATGAGTACACAAAAAGTTCTTCTTGCGTTCAGCGGAGGCATCGACAGCTGTACGGCCGCACGCATCTTGCAGGAACATGGTTATGAGGTGTCGTTGTTGACCCTGAACCTGTTCGGTGACGAGCCGATCGAACGGGCTACCGAAACCGCAAAAAATCTCGGGTTGCCCCTTACAATCGAACGACTCTCCGACCGGTTTCGGCAAGAGATCATCGACTACTTTACCGACGGATACCGACGAGGCGAGACTCCGGCACCGTGCACCCGATGTAACACCCGCATAAAATGGCGCGCACTGTATGAAACGGCCTGCCGCGAGGGTTTTGATCGCATTGCGACCGGCCACTACTTTCGGATTCTACAAGAGTACGGCATTTACTATGTTCGTCAGGCTTTGGACCCGATAAAGGACCAGTCCTACTATTTATGGGGTATTCCGCAAGAGATGCTAAAGATGGCACTGACTCCGATGGGCGATCGCATCAAATCCGAGGTCGTACGAAACTCCCCAACCGCACACCGAGCACCAGAGAGTATGGGGGTCTGTTTTCTGCAGGGATCCTCCTGCTCCGAATGGTTGAAAGCCCGTCTTCCCGACATACCACAAGGAGAGGTCGTTGACTTGCAAGGAGATGTAATCGGCCGACACGACGGTTATCCGTTCTACACAATCGGACAAAAACGAAATCTGCATTGCGATCGTCAACCGTCGGTCTGCACGCTTCGGATCGATCCGAGGCGGAACAGAATCGTCGCCGGAAGTCCCGATGAACTCTTCCACAGCCATCTCTTCGTCAGGGAATATTATACGCCAAATCTGCACCGGTTAATCGGGTCCCCCCGCGTACGGGTCAAGATCCGTGGAGTCGGACGCAATCCGGAAGGTTTTGCACACATTCGGACCATAGACCATCTATTACAGGTGGATCTGGAGAACCCGGCATGGGCTCCGGCCCCCGGTCAACCGGTAGTATTCTATGACGGAGACCTCGTGGTCGGAGGGGGCATCCTCGACCATTCGCTCCCCTAAACTTCCCGAAATACGCACGACTATCTTCTTTTCGTCCAAATATTTCACCCACAAAACCGATCTCTAAAAAAGTTTTTTCAAAAATTATCCGTAAACTTGCACCGTCAAAGAAATCATCCGAAACGAATTCTATGAGTATTCTGAAAAAAACCTACAACTGGGTCTTGAGTTGGGCGGACAGCCGCTGGGGTGCGACAGCCCTTTTTATTCTGGCATTTGCCGAAGCGAGCTTTTTCCCCATTCCCCCCGATGTCTTACTGATCGCCCTATGTTTGGGATGCGCTGCCAAATCTTTCCGGTATGCCGCTATCTGTACTATCGGATCGGTCGCAGGGGCCATCGCCGGATTCGGTATCGGGCACTTCCTTTGGCAAACCCCTTCGGGTGAGTTTACGGCAATCGCCGACTTCTTCTTCCGGATCATTCCCGGATTTACCCACGAAGAGTACGACAAAATCAGCCAGATGTATAACCAATACAACTTCTGGGTCGTATTCACCGCCGGATTCTCACCGATCCCCTACAAGCTGATCACCATCACGGCCGGTGTGTTCAACCTTCATTTTCTCACCTTCATCATCGCCTCGATCGTCAGCCGCGGATTGCGCTTCTTTCTGATCGCATGGCTGATCTGGAAGTTCGGCCAACCGATCAAACACTTCATCGACAAATATTTCAACTGGTTGGCTCTGGCCTTTACCGTACTGCTGATCGGTGGATTTTTCGTCATTAAATACGCTCTATAAACTATCAGGTCATGCGACAATACGGATTGATCGGCTTCCCGTTGGGTCACTCCTTTTCCCAACGCTATTTTGCCGAAAAGTTTCAGAAAGAGGGAATCGAGAATTGTTCCTATACGAACTTCCCGATCGAAAAAATAGAGAAGATTGAAGAGGTTCTGCGGGAGCACCCCGATCTGCAGGGATTCAACGTAACGATCCCCTACAAACAGGCCATCATCCCCTACCTCTCGAAACTCAGCCGTGAAGCGGCTACCATCGGAGCCGTCAACTGCGTACGTCTCACTCCCGACGGCATGATCGGTTACAACACCGACGCCTACGGATTTCAGAACTCCCTCAATACACTGCTGAACGGTGCCCATCCGGAACGAGCTTTAGTTCTGGGAACCGGGGGAGCCTCCCGTGCCGTCAAGTTCGTTTTAAATGAAGAGCGGATACCGTTCGATACGGTTTCGCGCAGACCGCAGGGAGCCGACTACACCTACGAAATGTTGACCGACGAGATCATCAAAGCCCACCCGCTGATTGTCAACTGCACCCCGCTGGGAACTTTCCCGAAGACGGACGAATGCCCCGATCTTCCCTATGAGGCGATCGGTTCCTCCCACTTTCTTTTCGATCTGGTCTACAATCCGCCGTTGACCGAATTTCTCCGTCGGGGCCAACAGCGCGGAGCCTCCATCCGAAACGGATATGAGATGCTTGTCGGTCAGGCCGAACTGGCATGGAAGATCTGGAACGACACCCATGTCGATGCCTTGCAACCGTGCAACAAATAACCCCAGTGGTTTAAGAGTACAGGGGCTGTTTCTTATCAAAGAAACGGCCCCTTCCCTTTAATTCTTAACATAACATGCACAAAAGCGTCCTCATTCACCCCCGCGCATCATATCCCCCTTGTTTCCGGCACTGTGCTATAATGCGGAAAGCTCTTCTGCCGAGGTGGTTTTTAATCCATACTGCGTAATCATACGCTCGGCCTGATCCATATCGTGCACCCGAATGATCATAAAAGCTCTGTCCCGAACCGAAAAACAGTACATATATTCGATTCCGATCTTCTCCTTGGCAAAGGGCTGAAGCCGTTGCGAAAACGAACCTACGGAGGCACCTGCCGAAAGAGCTATGACCTCGCTCCGATTGACACTGACATCGTGCTCCTTCAAGACCTGAAAGGCCTTCTCCGTGTCGGAGGTGATCAGCCGCAGAATACCGTACTCAGACGTATCGGCCACCATCGCTGCAATGATCCGGATATCCGACTTGCCGATAATCTCCATGACCTCGTGCAGTCTGCCCAATTTATTTTCCAAAAAAATCGAAAGTTGTTGTACGGTAACCATAACGATTGCGTTTAAGTTTTACAAGACTATTTTACTTTGGGGCGCTTATCGATCAAGCGGACTGCCTTTCCTTCACTTTGCGGCAGCGCACCCTTGTCAACCAATTTTACTTTTGGAGTCAACAGAATCTCATCCTTCAGTGCGCGGGTAATCGATTTCGAGAGTTGAACCAGTTGGCTGTAATCGTCCGTAAAGGCATCTCCCAACTCTACCTCGACCAGAATCTCCTCGTTGCTGTTGACCATATCGACCGTAATCAGATAGTTGCTGCCCAATTCCTTGAACTGCATCAGGATCTTCTCGATCTGCATCGGGAAGATATTTACGCCCTTCACGATAAACATATCGTCCGTTCTGCCCTTGATCCGGTCGATGCGCCGATGGGTACGTCCACACGGACAGGGGCCGGGCAGAATACGGGTCAGATCCCGTGTCCGATAGCGAATCAACGGCATCGCTTCACGATCCAATGTCGTAAGCACCATCTCGCCCACCTCGCCGTCGGGCACAGGTTCCAATGTGTCCGGATCGATAATTTCTATCAGATAGGAGTCTTCCCACAAGTGCATGCCGTTCTGCTCGGGACACTCGAAAGCTACCCCCGGGCCACTCATCTCCGACATCCCGAAACTGTTGTATGCCTTCACACCAAGCAACTGCTCGATCTTGCGACGCTGCTCCTCGGTGTGGGGTTCCGCACCGATCAACAGCGTGGTCAGTTTCGTATCGGTACGGGGATCGATTCCGCGTTCGGCAAAGACCTCCGCCAAACGAAGCGCATAGCTGGGGATCGCATGCAGTGCTGTCGTTCCGAAATCCATAATAAACTTGACCTGCCGAATGCTGTTCCCGGCTGCGGCAGGAATGGTCATCGCCCCCAGACACTCGGCTCCATACTGAATACCCAGACCTCCGGTAAACATACCGTATCCGGACGTATTCTGAATCACATCGGTGTCTCGCAATCCGGCCATATACATACACCGGGCCATGCGGTGGGCCCACCGCTCGATATCCGTCCTCGTATGGACAATGACGGTAGGATTTCCGGTCGTTCCGCTGGACGAGTGCAAGCGGATGATTTTCCGCATGTCGGTCGCAACCAATCCGAACGGATAGTGTTCACGAAGATCGGCTTTGGTCGTAAACGGGAACTTGCGGACATCGTCGAGTGTACGAATCGAATCGGCACTCAATCCCAATTTTTTATACAATGCTCCATAGAACGGAGCGTTCATGGCTTGCGTAACGGTATCCTTGAATCGGGCCAACTGAAGGCGGTCGAGCTTATCCCTCGACATGGTTTCGATCTCCGGATCGAAATATACAGACGAATTGTTCACTTGCTGATGCTATATTTTGAATTGATTTACCCTTGTAGACGACAGCAGTACGTTCACCTGACGTGCGCTCTGCTCCGTCCGAAATATGATGCAATTTATAATTTTTTAAATTAACATGCAACTCGAATTTCGGACATCTCGTTAAAAAAGAGACAAAATCCACGGCCAATCCTTTGACATTGGAATAAAATCCGTATATTTATTCACACGAAACCAAACGCCCTAACTAAACTTCATGCAATGAAAAAAAGCGACCTTATCTTCCTGATCGTAGCCTTAATCGTTCTTCTGCCGTTTTTCATATCGGATCGGGTCTATTCCTACTACCTGCTGGCGACCAATACACACCCTTACGCAATGGCCTTCCTGAAATTCGCCATACTCGCGACAGCCGGAGAGTCCATAGGCCTGCGCATCAAAAACAACATATACAACTATCCGGGATTCGGCCTCGCTCCCCGCGCCATCGTATGGGGAATTCTCGGTGTGGGGATCGCCATCGCCATGAAGGTTTTTTCGGCAGGAGCTCCCCGGATGGTGGAGAGTTTCGGCATACCGGGGGTCACAGAGGCGATGTCCGGACCTTTTTCGGGAAAGAAGCTGCTCGGAGCTTTTTCGATTTCCGTACTGATGAACTCCTTTTTCGCACCCGTGTTCATGACGTTTCATAAAATTACGGACACACACATCCTCGAAAACGGCGGGAGCCTGCGCGCCCTGATTACCCCCATCCCGATGCGCAGGATTTTCGGGGAGCTCAACTGGCAAACCCAATGGAGTTTTGTCTTCAAAAAGACGATTCCGCTGTTCTGGATCCCAGCCCACACGATCACCTTTCTGCTGCCCACGACGTTTCAAGTCCTTTTTGCAGCGCTTCTTGGGGTCATTCTCGGAGTTCTACTCTCCATCGCGGCCGTACTCTCGCGCGAGAGCCACAAGGCATAAATCACACTTCCGAATCATCCGTAACATCTCCTTGTCGACACGTAACAAGGCTCCAGAACACGGGGAAAATTTTCTCTAAAATTTGTATCGGAATCTTATCGGTTTGCCTTACCGCATTTCGTTTTCTGCCAGACACTCCTTAAAAACCATCAAAGGGGGCGACAATGGAACGGTAAAGGTCTGGTTTCCCTACACGCAAGATAAAATTACCAATGTACGATAGGTCTTCGATGCAGAATATAGCTCTGATATCGTTGTATCCCACATCAACTATCTATACAACGTATGCGAAACAATACCTCCGATTTGTGTGGTAGGAGCCTACCATCCGGAATCGTCAGGCCGCGCAAACAGGGGCCCGGATCTGGAAAATATGACTTTAAATCCTATGGGCAATTTTTTTCTGTGCTATGTGGATCAGAATCTCCCAACCAAATCCTGCTACGAACACACAGGAGATCATCAAAGGAAGCCGTC
>URBJ01000042.1 GCA_900546005.1 uncultured Alistipes sp.
ATCGGAAAAGGTTCTCCCCAATAGCGTTGCCGGCTGAAAATCGCATCACGGAGCCGGTAATTGATCCGACGGCTTCCGATACCCCGTTTTTCGACTTCGGCAATCATAGCCGGAATAGCCTCCTTAACATCCATTCCGGTCAGAAAGTCGGAATTGATCATCTTGCCCGACTTGGCATCGTACGACTCTACGGAGAGATCCCCTCCTTCAACCACCGGAATGATCGGCAGATTGAAGTGGCGGGCGAATGCATAGTCGCGGCTGTCGTGGGCCGGCACCGCCATGATTGCACCCGTTCCGTAACCGGAGAGCACGTAATCGCTGACGTAGATCGGAATCTCCACCCCGTTGAACGGATTGATCGCATAGGCCCCGGTAAACTGTCCGCTGACCCGTTTCGTATCGGCCATACGTTCCCGTTCCGACCGTTTCTTGGTCTCCTCAAGGTATTTGTCCACGGCCTCCTTATACTCCGGTGTGGTCAGCCGTCCGACCAGTTCATGCTCCGGAGCCAGCACCATAAACGTAACGCCAAAGATCGTATCGGCCCGCGTGGTAAAGATCTCGAGCTTCTCCTCCATGCCCTTGATCGGGAAAAAGACCTGTGCTCCCTCGCTCCGTCCGATCCAGTTGCGTTGGATCTCCTTCAACGAGTCGCTCCACTCCAGTCGGTTCAATCCGTCGAGCATCCGTTGCGCATAGGCTGTAACCCGCAGCAACCACTGTTTCATCCGTTTCTGCTCTACCGGGAAACCACCCCGGACCGACAACCCGTCCTTCACTTCGTCATTGGCCAGCACGGTTCCTAACCCGGCACACCAGTTGACCATCGTGTCGGCACGGAACGCCAGCCGATAGTTCTGCAATACCCCCTCTTTCTGCTCCTCGCTCATCTTGTTCCACTCATCGGCCGAGAAGCTCATCTCTTTGGTGCAGGCCACATGCAAACCCTCTGTTCCGGATCTCTCGAAAGCCTTGATCAGCTCTTCGATCGGACAGGCCCGATTCTTGTCGAAATCATAATAGCTGCCGAACATCTTGAGGAATGCCCACTGGGTCCAATGATAGTAACCCGGATCGCACGTACGCACCTCCCGATCCCAGTCGAAGCAGAATCCGATCTTATCGAGCTGCTCGCGATAGCGTCTGATGTTGTTTTCGGTCGTTACGGCAGGGTGCTGTCCGGTCTGGATCGCATACTGTTCGGCCGGGAGGCCAAACGCATCGTATCCCATCGGATGCAGCACATTGAATCCCTTCAACCGTTTGTAACGGGCATAAATATCGGAAGCGATATACCCCAGCGGGTGGCCGACATGCAGTCCGGCTCCCGACGGATAGGGAAACATATCCAATACATAGAATTTCGGGCGTTTCGGATCGATGTTTACCCGATAGGTTTTCC
The DNA here is from genome assembly GCA_900546005.1 of uncultured Alistipes sp. GTDB lineage: Bacteria > Bacteroidota > Bacteroidia > Bacteroidales > Rikenellaceae > Alistipes_A > Alistipes_A pullicola. The sequence continues at coordinate 1,406 of URBJ01000042.1, forward strand.
GTTCGATCCAGCGTTTCCGCCATTTCTCTTCAATTTCAGCGAAATTATACTCCATAATCGCACACTTTTTATTCTTTGTTTTTCATTATCGTCCGATATATTCCCTCTGAGTCGAATCCGCAGATCCGCCTCAACTGGGCCTGCGTTCCCTGACCGATGAAGCGATCGGGAATCCCGAGCCGTTCGACCCGGCCCGTATATTGCATCTCACTCAAAAACTCCAATACGGCCGATCCAACCCCTCCGTCGATCACCCCGTCTTCGATCACGATGATCCGTCCGAACCGATCGGCGACCTTGCGTAAACACTCCCGATCCAACGGCTTGGCAAACCGCAGATCGACATGGGCCGCATCGACACCCGCTTGCGATGCCCGCTCAATCGCTTCTCGGGCCGCTATGCCTACGGTTCCGAACGTCAGTACTGCGACATCCGTCCCCTCCCGAAGCCACCGAGCCTCTCCGATCGGTATCTCACGAAAAGGCTGCCGCCACTGTTTCGTATCGCTTGCACCTCGCGGATAGCGGATCACGAAAGGCCCCCGGCCGAGCGAAGCGGTGTACATCAGATTCCGCAACTCCACTCCGTCCATCGGAGCCGATACGATCAGATCGGGAATCGACCGCATGTAAGCGATGTCGAAAGCCCCTTGATGGGTCGCCCCATCCTCTCCCACCAAACCTGCACGATCGAGACACATCACCACGTTCAGTCCTTGCAGCGCAACGTCGTGAATGACATTATCGTAGGCCCGCTGCATAAACGACGAATAGATGTTGCAGAAAGGAATCATCCCCGCAGCCGCCAATCCGGCCGAAAAGGTCACGGCATGGCCTTCGGCAATGCCCACATCGAAACAACGCTCGGGCATTTCGCGCATCATGATATCGAGCGAACAACCGGTCGGCATGGCCGGCGTAATTCCGACGATCCGATCGTTCGTTCGGGCCAATTCGAGTAGTGTCTCTCCAAATATTTTTTGATACAAGGGCGGAGTATCCTGATTGCCATTTTTTTCACGCACCCCCGTTTCAGGATTAAACACTCCGGGAGCATGCCACGATTTCTGATCTTTTTCTGCCGGTCGATAACCCTTACCTTTGACCGTCAGGACATGCAGCAGCTTCGGCCCCTTGATCTCTTTCAAATCTTGCAACACGCGGGTCAACTGCCCCACATCGTGTCCGTCGACCGGACCGAAATACCGAAAATGCAAGCTTTCGAACAGGTTACTCTGTTGCAGGAATCCCTGCTTCAACGCGTTTCCAATACTCTGAATCATCCGCCGGAGACGCGGCACCCGTTCCAAGTGCTCCCACGTCCGCTTTTTGAAGAGGTTATACCGCTTGGAGGTAGATATGCTGAGCAGATACTCTTTCAATGCTCCGACGTTCGGATCGATCGCCATGCGGTTATCGTTCAGGATCACCAAAAGATCGGTATTCGCTGCACCGGCATTGTTGAGCCCTTCGAAAGCCAAACCTCCAGTCAGAGCTCCGTCACCGATCACCGCCACCACATGCCGATGCTCTCCGCGCAGTGTTGCAGCCGAGGCAATTCCCAACGCCGCCGAAATCGATGTCGACGCATGTCCGGTTCCGAAGGCATCGTACGGGCTCTCCTCCATCTTCGGGAAGCCGCTCAATCCGTTCAACTTCCGGTTGGTATAGAAACGATCGCGACGTCCGGTAATGATTTTATGGGGATAGGCCTGATGTCCCACGTCCCAGATCAATTTATCGTAAGGCGTATTGAACACATAGTGTAGGGCGGCCGTCAGCTCAACGACTCCGAGACTGGAGCCCAAATGGCCCGGATTACAGGAGAGCTGTTCGATGATGAAATGCCGCAGTTCCCGGCAATAGGCTACTAGCTCATCCTGAGACAAGTTCCGTAGATCGGCCGGAGAGTCCACTCGATAAAGATATTCATATTCGAACCCAGACATGTTCGTTGCTTATTCCCCCTCGCGAAAAAATATTTTGCTTGCAAAGGTAATAATTTACATCCAATAATCTTGCTTGCCAGCCATTAAACTTCGCCTTGTTCCGTCGGAGGTCCGAACATACGGAACGCTCTTGCAGATTCATAAATTGTTTCGTATCTTCGCAACAACGTATCGCCGGACTCACTCCGGCGTAAAGGGCGGGAGATACCGGTACACTTTCCGGGAATTTCAGAACCGCCGTTGCGTATAACGATATACACGAGAGAGAGATGAAAAAATTATTGGCCCTGACTTTGGTCGTATTGTGTACGTTCTCCTGCGTATCGACCAAGAAATTCAACTCGATGAAAGCCGAAGCGCTCCGTTTGGAAGGCGAGCTGAGTGCCTCGAAAGAGCGTTTGGACGATATGGGAGCCCTAAACGACAAGCTGTCGGAAGAGAAGGCCCGACTGATTGCCGACACGGTGCGCCTGTCGAACGAACTGAACACCTGTCGCGAACGATATAAACAGCTGCTGGCCGACGGCTCGGCCGAATCGGCACGCATGCTTCGGGAGCTGGAAGATAAGGAGATGGCCCTGAACGACCGCTCGCGCCGTGTTGCCGAACTGGAGGAGATGCTGCGTAGCCGCGAAGAGGCGATCGACGCAATCCGCCGTAAAGTGGCCGATGCCTTGACGGGATTCGAAGGCAACGGACTCTCCATATCGATCCAAAACGGTAACGTTTATGTCTCGATGGAGGACAAACTGCTGTTTCGTTCGGGGAGTTTTGCGATCGACCCCAAGGGAGCTCAAGCCGTCCGCGATCTCTCCGCGGTTTTGGCACAGAATCCGGACATCAACGTCATGGTCGAAGGACACACGGACGATGTTCCCTACCGTCCGAACGGACAGCTCCAAGACAACCTTGACCTAAGTGCCAAACGGGCGACAACGGTTGTCCGCCTGCTGCTGGAGAACAAGGAGATCGCTCCGAGCCGTATCATAGCTGCAGGACGGGGCGAATCCCTGCCGATCGATCCGGCCAAGACCGCTGAAGCACGGGCCAAAAACCGACGCACGGAAATTATCCTCACTCCCAAGCTCGACGAGCTGATGCAACTGATGGAGAAAGAATAATCAGCATCGGGAGGGGGTAAGAGTAAAAGAGCAAGCAAGTAAGGAAGAGCAAAAAACTAAGCTACGAGGAGAGACTATCGACAGAGACCGAGGAAGGAAAGAAGGCAGAGAGAATAAGGAAGAAGGGGGAGTAAAGGAGGAGAAGAAGAAGGGAGAGAAGGGGAAGAGAGAGGTGAAGGAGAAAAAAGAAGACGGAAGGAAAAAAGGAAAAGGATTATCACCACAGAGAATCATGGCTATCTATAAACGTGTATTATTAAAACTCAGCGGAGAGTCGCTGATGGGAGCCCAGAAATACGGATTGAGTACCGACGTGCTCAATCAATACGCCACACAGATCGCAGCCGCCGCATCGCAAGGCGTACAGATCGGCATTGTGATTGGCGGAGGAAACATCTTCCGCGGGCTTAGCGGCGTAAATAAAGGATTCGATCGGGTCAAAGGCGACCAGATGGGAATGCTGGCAACGGTTATCAACTCGCTGGCGCTTCAGGGAGCCCTCGAAGGAGCAGGAGCCCGGGCCAAAGTGTTGACCTCAATCCGCATGGAACCGGTCGGCGAACTCTATTCAAAGGCTAAAGCTCTGGAACTGCTGCAAGACGGCTACGTCGTTATTGTCGCCGGAGGTACAGGAAACCCCTACTTCACGACCGATACGGCCTCCGCACTCCGGGGCGTCGAGATCGAAGCCGAAGTCCTGCTCAAGGGCACCCGTGTCGACGGAGTCTACACCGCCGATCCCGAAAAGGACCCTGCAGCCGTCAAGTTTCCATCCATCACGTTCGACGAAGTATATGAACGCAAGCTGAAAGTGATGGACCTGACCGCTTTCACGATGTGCAAAGAGAATGACCTGCCGATCATCGTTTTCGACATGGATACGCCGGGAAATCTGCAAAAGGTGCTCGACGGAGCTCCAATCGGAACGACCGTATCCAACCCGCATTGATCGATCAATTTCTCCGAACAAAAACAATTTAAAGACAACATACGATGGTAGAGACAAAAGAGATTCTGGATGCCGCTCAGGCGAAAATGGATAAAGTAATCGGTTTTCTGACCGAAGAGCTGACATCGGTTCGGGCAGGGAAAGCCAGTACCAACATACTCAACGGAATCATGGTCGATTATTACGGCACGCCGACCCCCGTGTCGCAGGTAGCGAGCATTACGGTTCCAGACGCACGGACCGTGTTGGTTCAGCCGTGGGAGAAGAAGATGATCGCCCCGCTGGAAAAGGCGATATTGGTGGCCAACATCGGCCTGACCCCCTCGAACAACGGAGAACACATCCGGCTGAACATTCCCCCATTGACCGAAGAGCGGCGTAAGGAGCTGGTCAAACAGATCAAGGGGGATACGGAAACCGCACGTGTAAGCCTTCGAGGCATCCGTCGCGACATGGTGGAAGCCTTCAAAAAGGCACAGAAAGAGGGCATGCCCGAAGACGTTGCCAAAGACGGTGAAACTTCCGCCCAAAAGTTGACCGACAAATACATGAAGAAGGTCGACGATCTTTTCGCCGCAAAAGAGGCTGAAATCATGACCGTCTAATTCCGGAACACACCAAAATGTAACAAGCTAACTAAAAAACATCACTTCGAAGCGATCCGCAAACGAAGTGATGTTTTTATATTACAACAAAACCCATAATCAAACCATGAAATTTTTATTCAGTTCTGTACTATTGTTCATCACGACAGTTTGCATGGCCGCGCGGCCATCAACCACCGAAGCCCAACAAGAGGCCGTACATCGCTTTATTCAAGACTCATGGGAAAAGACCGTCCGGTTCCATACGGAAGACGAAGACATCCGGATCGGGTTACCCTATAAATATACGGTACCGAGCATCAGCGGGGCATTTCAGGAGATGTACTATTGGGACACTTACTTTACGGGCGAAGGGCTGATTCTGGACGGACACGTCGACCTCGCCAAAAACAATGCGGACAACATGCTCTACATGGTCGATCGGTTCGGCAAGATGTATAACGGCAACCTGACCGTTTTTCAGAACCGCTCCCAGCCACCCTACCTGAGCATGATGATCGCCAGCGTCTACCGCAAGACCGGAGACAAAGAGTGGCTGAAGAAGATTCTCCCGACACTGGAGAAGGAGTACCAATTCTGGATGACGCGTCGGATCACACCGATCGGACTGAACCGCTACGGCAACGAAGCGACCGAGCAGGACAAGGCCGGATTTATCGATCTGCTCCGGGACCGTCTGGGAAAGAACTTTACTCCCGATACACTTCCGGTAGAAGAACAACTCAAAATAGGTTCGCACTTCATTGCCGAAGCCGAGTCGGGTTGGGACTTCAATCCCCGTTTCCACTCCCGGTGCATGGATTTCTGTCCGCTCGACCTGAATGCCAACCTGTATCTCTACGAAAAGAATTTTGCCTACTTCGCATCGGAGCTCGGCGACAAACAGGCCGCCAAGCAATGGACCAAAAAGGCCGAAGCCCGAAAGAAATTGATCCGGAAATATTGTCGGGATCCGAAAACAGGCATGTACTACGACTACGACTATGTCAACGAGCGTCGCTCCGACGTGATTTCGTCAGCGATCTTCAGCCTGCTGTATGCCGAAGCCGTATCACCGAAGGATGCGGCATCGATCGTCGACCAAGGTCTCAAGGCGCTCGAATTCGCCCACGGTATCGCGGCATGCGAAAACAAGCCCTATGACTTCGTCTATCAATGGTCCTACCCGAACGGATGGGCCCCGCTGCACTTTCTGGCGATCAAGGGACTCGACAACTACGGATACAAGGAGGAGGCCAGCCGCATCGCTTCGAAATATGTAGACATGGTCGTACGGAACTTCGAATCGACACACAACCTTTGGGAGAAATACAACGTCGTCGAAGGGAATATCAATGTCAGCAACGAATACGACATGCCGACGATGATAGGCTGGACAGCAGGAACCTACGTCACCGCCCTGAACTACCTGAAGCAGTCGGAACGCTAATCCAGCAGTCGGCGTACAAAATCGCGGCACAAAACTTGTTCATACCACAGGCAGCCCCGTACGAGAAAGGGGATAGTATCTATCTTTGGTATGTTTCGTGCATATGATTTTGTTATGTTTTTCTTATTCACTGGTAGAGCGGACATGGTTCGCGACTTCTCTACGGGGCTTTTTTGGAATACAAGACGATCGCATTCGGCGATCGTCTTTTTTTTGGACGACAGAAGCTTGAACGCGCGGCGCACCGCCGAACCGGACCGTCGTGACACGGATTGCACAAACCGATAATTTGGCTTACCTTTGTGGGAAATACGAAAACCAAATTGCCGCATGAAAGCGAAAATCAAAGTGGATCGCCCGGTCGTAGAGCTGGACGGAGACGAGATGACACGGGTCATCTGGAAATTCATCAAAGACAAACTGATCCTTCCCTACCTCGATCTGAAGATCGAATATTTCGACTTGAGCATCCAGAACCGGGATGCGACCGATGATCGGGTCACGGTAGAGGCCGCCGAAGCCATCAAGAAATACAACGTGGGGATCAAATGCGCCACGATCACTCCGGACGAAGCCCGCGTGAAAGAGTTCGGTCTGAAGAAGATGTGGAAATCACCGAACGGTACGATCCGGAACATTCTGGACGGCACGGTCTTCCGCGAACCCATCATCTGCCGGAACGTTCCCCGGCTGGTTCCCGGCTGGACCCAACCGATCTGCATCGGCCGTCACGCATTCGGCGATCAGTATCGGGCTACGGACGTGGTTACGCACGGCCCCGGAAAATTGACCATGACCTTCACCGGTGAGGACGGAACCACCCAATCGTGGGAGGTATATGACTACAAGGGAGACGGAGTAGCTCTCTGCATGTACAATACGGATGCTTCGATCCGCGGTTTTGCCCACGCTTGTTTCAACATGGCGCTGAACAAAAAATGGCCGCTCTATCTGAGTACGAAGAACACGATTCTGAAAAAATACGACGGCCGGTTCAAGGATATTTTCGAGGAGATCTACCGCACCGATTACAAGGAGCGTATGGATGCGCTGGGACTGACCTACGAACACCGGCTGATCGACGACATGGTCGCATCCGCTCTGAAGTGGAACGGAGGGTTCGTATGGGCCTGCAAGAACTACGACGGTGACGTACAATCCGATACGGTAGCCCAAGGCTTCGGCTCGTTGGGTCTGATGACTTCGGTCCTGATCACCCCCGACGGCAAGACAATGGAGGCCGAAGCCGCACACGGAACCGTTACCCGCCACTATCGCCTGCACCAAAAAGGGGAAGAGACCTCGACCAACCCGATCGCATCGATTTTCGCATGGACCCGCGGATTGAGCCACCGTGCTGCGTTGGACGACAACGCTGAATTGGCCCGCTTTGCCCAAGCCCTCGAGTCGGTATGCGTCGAAACCGTCGAGTCGGGCAAGATGACCAAGGATTTGGCCCTGTTGGTAAAGGGTGGAAAGGTGACCCGAGCCGACTATCTGAACACACAGGAGTTTCTGGATGCATTGGACGATGGTTTGCGAAACAAACTCGCATAGAAATAATTATTCTTCAAACAAAAAAGGATCGGTCTCGTCGGACCGATCCTTTTTTGTTTTTCTATTTACCAACAGTTTTTCATTCTCGCAGACTCCGCAACAAAACAAAATAAACATCTAACAATCAATATCTTGCATCATAAACATCTACTGCAGCAACAACTGTTCCTAAAATTTATCAATAACATCTCTTTTACATAAAAAACAAAGTTACAACCCGATTCTTCGCCACATTCAATTTAAATTCACTACATCTCTTATAAAACATTAGCACAAAAATAAAAAACAAATCACCGTAATTTTGTTGGATTAAACAATATAAATACCTACATTTGTTAGGACCACACTATTACTAACCCCTAAAACGCTACCCATGAACCGATTCTTCACCCTGCTTATCGTCTCTCTAAGCCTACTCAGTATGGCTTCCTGCGAAAAAGACGATTCTCCGGAACAGATCTACCTGACCGTGAACGGACCAGATGGTAATCCGGCATCTACAACAATTACCATTCCCGACGGAACCAGCTACACCGAACAACTCACACTCCAATCCAACGGAAAATGGAGTATCGAAAAACCAGCTTCCGACTCATGGCTGAAGGTTTCTCCGACAGCAGGAGAAGGAGACCAGGCAGTTACGGTATCCGTCGATCCAAACTCACAAAGCGAAGCCAGACAAAGCCAACTGGTTTTTCGAGCCGACAACAAGGATTTTCTGAAAATTACAATTCATCAGGAGGGCCAAAAGGAGACAGAACCCTACTTGACCGTCACCCCAGATACACCCCAGACAATCGCAGCCTCCGGAGGAGATCTTCCTTTTACAGTCGACTCCTATTCGGGATTATGGGATTATACGATACAGGGGAGTTCGACCGATTGGTTGACCGAAAAGGAGAGAACAGCCTCACGAATCATCTTTACCGCATCGGAAAACATGCAAACCGATGCACAAAGCGCAACAATTGAATTCTATGTTCCGGGAACATCCGATCTGAAACAGAGCATTACCGTAACCCTCTCCGCCCCGAAACCAGCTCCGAGCGCTGATCTGCTTGATGTCGTATTTCACAACGACGGAAGCGCCACTGATATCTCTCCATTACAGAACCACGTGGAACATTTGGCGGGATCTTCATCGATGACCTACCTCAACGACGGTTATCAAGGGTACATAGCCCATTTTAACCACACCCCGGGAGCGTCTATATCTACCGGATACTATAAGGTAAACTACTCGGGCAAGACACAATTCGAAAACGGACTTGCCGACGGACATACCCTCGAAACGCTTTTCATGTATGACGACGAGATCAAAATCGGCACCGAGGTAAAGATGTTCAGTGCGATGGAGAGCGGCGGAACCGGATTTCTATTAACCAGTGACAAGGGAGAAATCACCTTCCTGCCCAACGTCGGTGGATGGAAATGGACCCGCAGCGGCGTTGTTCCCGAAAAGGGAACCTACTACCATGTGGTAGGTGTATGGGACAAACAGAAAGGTAGTGCAACAATCTATATAAACGGAGTACGTAAGGGTTCAACCAGTGCGAGCGGCACCTTCTCCTTCCCTCCCAACAAGAATTGCTATTGGTTCTGCATCGGAGGCGATGCTTCGGGTTCAGGAGCAGGTAATGCATGGAGAGGCGACATCGCCATAGCACGCGTATATGACGATCCGCTCACAGAAGACGAAGTCTCCAAACTATGGGATGCCGTCAAAGACAAAATGCCACAAAATGCGATTACAATATCAGACATACTATTTCTGACCCAAGCGAACGTAGCCGAAGGATCTCCCTATCGCATCGGAGGAACCGGGTTTCAAAACGGTGATCTGATCCGTCTTGAATCCGTAACCAGCGAAAGCAATGTATTTACCTGTACAACGACCGTCACAGAGAAATACGCAGAAATCACCATTCCTTCGGGATTCGTTTCGGGAGAATACCGCCTTATCGTACAACGGGGAGAAAAGAGCTATCCGCTCGGGACAGCCCAACTGACACTTTCGGATCAACCGACCGAGCTGAAACTGCCTCAAGTAATCGCTCATCGAGGATATCATACCGTTAATGGAGCGGCACACAACTCGGTTGCATCACTCAAAGCCGCACAAGAGCTTGGAGTCTACGGTTCCGAAGGCGATTTTTACATTACGAAAGATGGTGTCGTTGTCGCATATCATGATCCCACCATCAATGGCATTACAATCGATCAAGCCAACTACGATCAAATTCAAAACTTGACCCTCTCGAACGGCGAAAAGATTCCGACATTCGCCTCATTCCTCGATGTTCTCGAACAAGACCCGCAGATGAAACTGGTCATTGAGATCAAGACGCATAGCAACACGACAAATGACGATCGGGCCGTTGATGCCATCACGGCAATGGTCGAAGAACGCGGATTGACCGGTCAAGTGGATTATATCGCCTTCAGTTACCACGTATGCCAACGTTTAGTGACGAAAGTTCCGGAAGGGACGACGATCGGTTATCTGAGTGGTAACATCGCTCCATCGCAATTAGAGCCGGGCATCAATTGCATCGACTATGACATGAATACCATCCGCAACAACCCGCAATGGGTACAAGAGGCCCACGACGCAGGACGTGTCGTCAACGTATGGACTGTCAATTCGGAACAGGACATGCTGGAATTTATCGGTATGGGAGTAGATTTCATCACTACGGATTCACCTCAAATTCTTAAAGAGATTGTCGCCCGGCTGACAGATTAAAAACGTTTCATAACCCTCGATATACGGGAGGCGCTATGTCGCTTCCCGTATGTTGCTACAATCAATAAAACATACCATAATCAATCTAATTTAATATTCAATCCGAACCTTAAACTTTTTTAAAAACCATTAAACTACTTCAACCATGAACAGACATCTAACCTTACTGGCCGCTGTCGCCATGTCGCTGTTTAGTATATCTTGCGACAAGGACGACACACAAAGTGATCCGTTTATTTCGATCACAACTCCGTCGGGAGTGAATCCGACTTCGATCACCATCGAGGCAACCGCCTACTCTCAAGACTTTACGATCAACTCGAACGCTGCATGGCGAATCGAGAAACAGCCGGCCACAGCAAACTGGCTGACCATATCTCCATCCGAAGGGAGTGGAGATGCAACTATCAAAGTGAGTGCATTGGCCAACGAGCAAGCCACAAGGATTCAAGCCATGTTGATTTTCTATTCCGGAGACACCAAACTCAACGCCTTGACGATCATACAAAATCCGGCCAATGCATACCTGAATGTAGACCCCGCACAACCGGATACGATTCCAGCAGACGGCGGCGACCTTGTTTTAAATGTCAGCACCAATGCCGGGACATGGGATGCGCAGATTACGGGCGAGAACAGCGAATGGCTGACTGAAAAAGAGCGTACCGAAACCAGCATTACCTTCACCGCAGCCGCCAATCCGAATAACGCAGAACAAACAGCAACCATAACATTCACCTCGAAAGAGCATCCCGACTTTGAAGAGACCGTCACCATCAAACAAAATGCGAAAGAGGCGATCTACATGGATCTGACTCCGGAAGAAGAACCCTATGTAATAACCATAGATGGCGGCGATCTCAGATTGATTGTCGGCACCAATGCCACCTCATGGGATGCAGTTATCAGCGGCGAGAACAGCGAATGGCTGACTGAAAAGGAACGAACCGAAACCAGCATCACCTTTACAGCCGATGCCAACTTGACGCCCGATCAACTGAGTGCCACCATCACATTCACCACCACGGAAGACGATCCGGACTTTGAAAAAGTCATCACCATCAATCAAGAAGGGTTGATCGCAGATCTGCTGGACATTCAATTCCAAGAGGATGGGACAGCAATCGACATATCTCCGATGCACCGTAACGTCGAGACATTCGAAGGTCCGAACTTCAGCACGGTCTATCTCGACTCCTACAAACGTTATGCAGGCCGCTTCTCACCGGCCGAATTGGCAACCAGCATTTCAAACGGTTTCTTGAAAGTCGACTACAAAGGGGACGAAGCGTATAAAAATGCCATAGCCGATGGACACTCGATGGAGATGCTCATCATGCTCAACTCAGATCTGAAAATCGGTAGTGAAGTCAAGATGTTCAGCTCGATGCAAAGCGGAGGCACAGGTTTCCTATTAAGCAAAGAGACCAATGAATTCACATTCCTACCCAATATAGGAGGTTGGAAATGGTGTTACAGCGGCGTCGTTCCCCAAAAGGGCGTCTATTATCACGTTGTCGGCGTATGGAACAAAGATGCAGGGAAAGCCTACATCTACATTAACGGTGAATTGAAGGGAGAGACCGATGCAAGCGGCGATTTTTCATTCCCGGCCACGGACACTTGCCATTGGTTCTGCATTGGAGGTGATCCTTCCAGCGAAACCGGTACCGAAAACTGCTGGATAGGAGATATCGGCATTGCCCGGATCTACGATAAACCCCTGTCAGACAAACAGGTTGCTGCCTTGTATGATATGATCAACGAATAACGGAACTGCTCGAATGGATTATATATTCCTGAATAGGATATAGAACACTCATTTACTATCCGACAAAGACACACTTCTGCTTTTTCACATAAAAGGGAAGAAGTGTGTCTTTATTTTTAATTATCCTAAAAACATTTTTTATCGTAATTTTTGTAGATTTGCGGAATTATAAAAACAAACCTTGCTTTACGCAAAATTTTGTAACTACATATGGAAACTGTTCTTAGTGGCATCCGCTCGACAGGCAACCTGCATCTGGGCAACTATTTCGGAGCTTTGAAAAACTTCGTTAAAATGCAATACGAGGAGAAATGCTTCTTCTTCATTGCCGATTACCACTCACTGACAACCCACCCCGACCCGAAAATGCTGCACGTCAACGTTAAAAACGTTTTGTCAGAATATCTGGCCGCAGGTCTCGATCCGGACGTTGCAACCATCTACGTTCAGAGCGATGTACCTGAAGTGGCAGAACTCTCGCTACTGCTCAGCATGCACGCCTACGTAGGAGAATTGGAACGCACAACCTCATTTAAAGATAAGATACGGAAACAACCCAATAACGTCAACATCGGATTGCTGAGCTATCCGGTTTTGATGGCAGCCGACATTCTGCAACATCGTGCGACACGGGTTCCTGTGGGCAAGGATCAGGAGCAACACTTGGAGCTGACGCGGCGATTCGCCCGACGGTTCAACCAGCTTTATCAGGTAGACTTCTTCCCCGAATGCCAACCCTATACCTTTGGCGGCGAATTAATAAAAATTCCCGGACTGGACGGATCGGGAAAGATGGGCAAATCGGAGGGAAACGGCATCTTCCTGAACGACAGCGATGCGGCCATTCGCAAAAAAGTGATGAAAGCCGTAACCGATTCGGGACCGACTGCACCAGACAGCCCCATGCCTGAGGTTATCGCCAACCTTTTCACCATCCTGAAAGCCGTCTCGACCGAGGATACCGTAGCTCACTTCACCGATCTTTGGAACCGTTGTGAAATCCGTTACGGCGACCTGAAAAAACAACTGGCAGAAGATATCATTAAGGTCGTTGCACCGATTCGGGAACGGATCCAAGACATCATGAACGACGAGGCCTATCTGTCACGAGTGGTGAAACAAGGAGCCGAAAAGGCACGCGAAAGCTCGAGAGCGACATTGGCAGAGGTCCGTCGCATCATGGGGATCAAACCGTTCTGATCCTCACGCCCTGCCTGCGACGGTACCCGATCGTAATCCAACTTCGCATTTCGCAGCACCATGTACAAACCGGGATCGAAAACAGCCATTCTCTATCGATACCTGATCATCGCTACCAAACGGCTTTCCAACAAGCAACTGATGATCCTGCTATCGATCGTCGTCGGACTGACGGCAGGGTTTGCCACGTTCCTGTTTGAACGGATATTAGCCTTCTTCCGGTATGTACTGACCAGTTGGTTTGCGATCGATTCCGCCAGCATTTTTTATCTGTTTTACCCGATCATCGGCATCATCCTCGCCACACTTTTCGTCCGATACGTCGTCCGCGACAACATCAACGAGGGTGTGACGCGGGTGCTTTATGCGATGAGCAAAAAGGGTTCTCGCATCAAACCACACAACTGCTATTCGTCGATCATCGCCAGCTCGGCTACGATCGGATTCGGCGGATCGGTCGGTCCGGAGGCTCCGATCGTCTATACGGGTGCTGCCATCGGATCGAATATCGGGAGCTTCATGCGGCTCAACTACAAAAACATCACCCTGCTGCTCTGTTGCGGTGCAGCAGCGGCCCTATCCGCCGTATTCAAAGCCCCCATTACGGGTGTCGTCTTCGTCTTGGAGATTCTGATGCTCGACATCACCGTATCGTCGATCATCCCGTTGCTGATCTCCACAGTCACCGCAACCTCCCTGATGTTCTTTCTCAACGGATTCGATCCGGTCTTCAACCTCGACATCAAACACATTTTCGAGCTGAAACACCTGCCGTTTTACGTCATATTGGGAGTAATCTGCGGACTGATGTCCTACTACTTTACAAAAATAAATACGTTAATATCCACCCGCTTCTCCCGCATCAAGAGTATGACCGGCAAGTGGATAGTCGGAGGTATCGTCATCGGTATTCTGATCTTCCTGTTTCCACCGCTGTATGGAGAAGGGTATGAATCGCTGGTAGATCTGATGCACGGAAACATCGATGCACTCTTCAACAACTCGCTTTTCTTCCGCTACCGGGATGTCGGATGGATCGTCATGCTCTATCTGTTGGCAACCCTCTTCTTCAAGGTTGTCGCCATGTCGGCAACCAACGGAGCGGGCGGTGTCGGAGGATCATTTGCCCCCTCCCTGTTCGTAGGGGCTTTCACCGGAGCGACCATGGTCTATATGCTGAACTACTTTTTCGGACTCGAACTGCCGATCATCCCCTTCACATTAGTCGGTATGGCCGGAGTGATGTCCGGAATAATGAATGCGCCACTGACCTCCATCTTCCTGATCGCTGAGCTCACCAACGGTTACTCGCTGTTTGTTCCGTTGATGCTCGTATCGGCCCTCTCCTTTGCCGTAGGCTATTACCTCGATCCCTACTCGATCTACACAAAGAAACTCTCCCAAAACGGAGAACTTCTGACCCACAACAAAGACAAATCGGTTCTTGTCTTCTTGAATCTCCGTGCGCTGATGGAGACCGATTTTCACAAGATCACCCTCGACACGACATTGGGAGATGTGGTCCGTCTGATTGCTACGGTCCACCGCAACATCTTTCCGGTCGTCAGCCGAGACGGGACCCTCTTGGGCGTCGTCCAACTGGATGATCTTCGAGCAGATATGTTCTCGCCGGAGAAATACGGAACAAAGATCGATGCCTACATGATCGACCCTCCCGATCTCATCTACCAAAACGAGCAGATCGGTAGTGTACTCAACGCTTTCGAAGAGTCGAAGGCATGGATGCTCCCTGTCGTCACGTCGGATCGTAAATACCTCGGATTCATTTCGAAATCGAGAATTCTTGCGGCATATCGGGAACAACTGCTGGCCATCAGCGAAGAGTAATCCCCACGGTTCGTTCTCAAAACAAGCGATCACACGGAAAGTCCGTCAAAAATTTTGAGTTTATGCAAAAAAATCGCACAACGGACTACAAATTAGTGCAATAAATAGGCCTTTTTCGAGCCCAAAAATCGAATTGCACAAAAAATTAACCCGATGAACGATTTTTTCGACCGATTATTTTGCACCCGATTAAATTTTGTACTATCTTAGCCAATATAATTTAGTGGGTTTTATACCCAAACGTAAAAAGAGAACTACATATCATTAATAGCTTTGTTTAATTTAAAACTTCCAATTTATGAAAAAACTGTTCAAAATCAGTACGTTATTATTACTGATTCCTGCGTTGTTCCTCACCTCGTGTAAGGATGACGACGAAGGAAACAGTTATGTAACGCTTCCTCCTACTAAACTCCAATCGCATACCGGTTACGAGAAGGTGACGCTGAGCTGGACTGCACCAAACTCCAACTTCCTCAAAGAGTATCTGGTAACATGGACTCCGGAAGACAATGGAGGTAGCGCTACTGTTGAAGCCGGTATTACATCCGCAACCATATCCGGTTTGACCAATGAAAAACAATATACGTTCACCGTAGTGGCCGTATATCAGAATGGAGAAAAATCTTCGGCATTGATCAAAAGAATCACGCCAAGTGCATCTTTGATCGACTATGAAACTCCAGCTTATTTAACAGTAACTCCGAGTTTCCGAGCAGCATTCGTTAGTTGGTTACCTCTGAATAAAGTAGATGGAGCCAATGTAACGAAATTTATCATCGAAGGAGCTTCAGCTGAAGATACTGTTAAAACAGAAGTACTCGACCCCGAAGCAACTTCTGCTACCCTTGAAGGTTTGACCAATGGTACGACATATGCCGTCACCGTTACAGCTGTCTATGATACAGAGGTAATGATGACCAGTGAAGAAACAATTAATGTCACTCCTTCGGACTTGATCACAAGTATAACTGCTACGAATGTGGCAAATGTTCAGTTCGATGCCGATAATATCGCCTACACTTTGAACTATGTTCAAGAAGAGGACTTCTCTCAGGTAGAAGTTGCCTTTACCTTGGCTAATGGTGTTTCATACAACGGTCGGGAAGGTTCGGGACGTGATACTCTGGATTTGACGTCTCCTAAAACCATCGTTCTTGTAATGAACGAAATCGAATATACCGTATCCATTGCAGCAGCAGTAGATCCGAATGCCTTCATCGAAGGTTACTTCAAGATCGATACATATAAAGATCTGGAATATACTTCTGCAGGTTATATCGGACCTCAAGGAGAATTCACTGTCACGACTACCGGCACTGCTCCTTCCTTCAAGACTAATACATTGAAAGAAGCAACCACAAATGCTGTTTTGCATTTTAATTATAAGAGCAATGAAGCAGTCGACCTGAAGCTTGCTGTAAATGGAAATGCTTCATCATACAAAATCGCTTCGTTAAGCGCTGCATCTGACTGGACAGATTACTCATTCGATTTAGGCATGCTGATCAGTAAAAACTCTTGGACAGAAATTTCGTCTATCGAGCTCTTCATAGGAGAGAAAGCTGGAACCGAGATTTCATTTACTGATTTCTACATCCGTACACGGAACGACAGCGAAGCCTCATTGGCATCTGCAATGTTCCTTGAGTTTGCAAGTCCTTCAGGAGCAACGTTGACCGATCTTACTGAGATGTTCAGCTATACTAATGGACTCACTTATCTCTATGTAGCCAACAATGGAGCAGGTGACCCGCAAATCAACACGAAGCGTACCGACGATTTGTCAGGATATAACAAACTGGTAATGAAGTATAAGTGTGCTAAGAATTT
>URBJ01000043.1 GCA_900546005.1 uncultured Alistipes sp.
ACCTGTCATACATGGCAGGCAACAGCGACTACGACATCAGCAACCGCAATACCACCGGGCGAGGACTCGACATGCGGACCCTGTCGACAGACGACATCGAGCAGGTCGAAATCGTCCGAGGTATCCCTTCCGTCGAATACGGAGATCTGACCAGCGGTCTGGTCAAAATCAAACGCCGCAAAGGAGGCAATACGCTCAATGCCCGCTTCAAAGCCGATGCCTACGGAAAACTGTTCTACCTCGGCAAAGGTTTCGAATGGAGAAAACAGAACATGACCCTGAACCTCGGCCTCGATTTTCTCGACTCCAGAATAGACCCACGCAACACTTTGGAAAACTACAAACGATTCAACGCCTCGATCCGCTTGTCGAAGAGTTGGAATTACGACTCCGGTTCACTGACCTACGATTCGAATCTCGATTATGGCGGCTCGTTCGACAACATGAAGATCGATCCGGACATCAACTACCACAAGGAGGATAGCTACAAGTCAAGCTACAACCGTTACGCATGGTCCAATAATCTGACGTGGGAAAACAGGCACACGGGACGCTTTGTCCGGTCCGTCGAGTTGAGCACTTCGGTCAGTCTGCAAAAGGATGTGATCGACCGGACCCGTTACGTCTCGCTGAACGGGCCCAAACCCACCCCCCCGCTCTCGACCGAAGAGGGGGTGCACGACGGTACCTTCCTGACACCGCAATATGTGGCCCGAGGGGGCGTAGAGAGCAAACCGTTCTATGCTTATGCCAAGTTAGTGGCCCGCTTCGGTATCAGCGGTATCCATGCACGGCACAACATAATCCTCGGTACTGATTGGCAAATGAACAAAAATTACGGTGCGGGGCAGATCTACGATCCACTGCATCCGATCTCTCCCGGAATGAGCACGCGTCCCCGTCCCTACTACGACATTCCGGCCGGCCACGACTTGGGACTCTTTGCCGAGGATTACAGTACCGTATCCTTCGGACGCCACAAAATGGAACTGCAAGCCGGACTGCGCGCCTCCACCATGCTCAACCTGTCGCAACGTTTCTATCTGCACGGAAAATTCTACTTGGATCCCCGTATCAATCTCCGTTGGTCCTTTCCCAAAGTCTCTGTGGGCGATCAAAAGATCGCGTTCGAAGTCGGAGGTGGAGCCGGATGGCACACCATGACCCCTTCGCTGAACTACCTTTATCCCAATCCGATATACTCCGACTGGCAACAGCTCAACTACTACCACACCAATCCCGATTACCGCAGACTAAACCTCAAAACCTATCGCATCGACCCGACAAACTATGCTCTTAGGGCCGCCCGCAACTTCAAGTGGGAGGTACGAGGAGATATCCTGTGGGGAAAATCGGGTCAGGACAACCGATTGACAATAACCTATTTTCGAGAAGACATGACCTCGGGATACCGCTCCAGCAGCCGGTTCCACATCGTTCAATACCGACAGTACGACGCCTCCGGCATCGATCCTGAGACACTTACCGCTCCCCCGCAACTCGAAGACCTCCCCTACACGGACAAGGTCGCATTCGACACGTACAGTACCACAACCAACGGCAGCCGGTTGTACAAAGAGGGCATCGAGTACCAGTTCGTCAGTAAACGCATTCCTTCGCTCAAGACCCGTATTACCATCGACGGAGCGTGGTTCAAAACACTGTACAGCGAAAGCGAATCCTACTACTACCGGCCCAGTGTCAACCTCGGCGGAGAATCGTTACCCTATATGGGACATTACAACGATCCGGAGGGCTATTTACGGAATTCGTTCAACACCCGCTTCATGTTCGACACCTATCTCGACAAGCTCAAACTCGGCTTTTCCGTCGCCGTCGAGTGCATGTGGCTCTACACCTCTCAATCGATCCGGCAAACAGGCATCCCCTTCGAGTACATCGACCTGAATGGAGAGGCGCACCCGTTCGACACGGAAGAGGCTCTGAACGACGCATACCTGCAATGGCTGATCATCAGCTATTCGGATACCCAATTCCGCAAAAACATCACCGAACCGTTGAATATCGGCGTCAACCTAAAAGTCACCAAACGGATATTCAAAGAACGGATCCAGCTGGCTCTGTTCGTCGACCAACTCTTCTCCTACTGGCGGGAGTATGTCAGCAACGGCGTACGAATCCGCCAAACGGGGAAGATGCCCTACTTCGGAATGGAAATCAACTTCAGTTTATAAAATTCATTTTAAAAATCAAACGATTATGAAAACATGGATTCATCACCTCGGCGCCATAGCGTTACTGGCTGCCATTGCAACATTTACCTCCTGTAAGGATGACGGCAACCTCGTCCCGGAGAGCAAAATCACGTGGACCCTTACCTTACCCGGAGGTAGTGGGGACGGCACCCTCTCCGATGCTGTTGCCGTACTGACCAACATCAATACGAACACCACCTACTCGGGTGCAGTCTCTGCGGTCACCAAAGCTACGGTCGTTACGGTGACGGCAACGGTTCCCGAAGGTCTGTATCGGCTCAGTCTGGAGGGCAAACTTACCTACACCGCTTCCGACAACTCGACCGTCACCACTTCGGTTCGGGCCTATCAGGAGTCGGTAGCCATCACCGGAGAGAGCTTTTCGGTTCCCGAAACACAAATGTCCTTCTACTCCCCTTCAGAGGGATTCGTCATCTCCGAGATCTTCTTTACCGGAACGACGACCTCGACCGAAGATGCATACGGCAGCGACCAATACATCAAAATCCGCAACAACTCCGACGAAACGCTCTATGCGGATAGTCTGGCCCTGCTGCAATCTGAATTTCTACCCAACAACAAAAGAGAGTACTCTCCCAACATCATGAGCGACTACTTCTCGGTCAGCTCGGTATTCATGATTCCGGGAACGGGCAAAGACGTTCCTGTAGAACCGGGTCAGGAGTTGGTAATCGCTGTCTGCGGGATCGACCACCGAGAATACAATCCGCTCTCCTTCGACCTGAGTAAGGCCGACTTCGAAATATTTGATGCCGACGCCAACGAGCTTCACCCGGATACCGACGGCCCGGTCGCCAACCTCGACAAATGGTACTCCTCCTCACTCACCATCACATCGTTCCACAACCGCGGTTCCGAGACCTTCGCTTTGGCCCGAATGCAGGGAACCAAAGAAGATTTTCTACGAGACAACAAATATACGGCAACCTACCTCTTCGTTTTCGGCGACTTCTCAAAGGAGATGACCACCGATACCTACAAAGTGCCGAATGCATGGATCGTAGACGCCGTGAACTGTTCACCCCGGGACGAATTTGAGTGGTTAGTCATCGATTCGTCGCTCGATGCCGGTTGGACATGGTGCGCCGAAAACAACAGCGACGCCAAACGTTTCAATACAGCTGTGGTCCGAAAAACCGCTGCCGGGGGTAGCAAACTGCAGGATACCAACAACTCGACCAATGACTTCACTCCGCATGCCACGCCTTCGTTAATGCAATAGACCATCGCTCTTCATACGTATTAAATGAGTCGCTTCTTCTGTTTACTCGTCTGCATGGGAGTTTGCTCGTGGACATCCGTTCCGGGTGCAGACCGAGACAGCTCGGCGGTAGCTTCGGCTATCGCCGAGCATCTCTCCCCTACGGGACTGCTCTTGCAGGAGATCTATCGGAATCCCGCTGCACAGTATCGACACTATGACCACAATTTGACCCGCATCGAACTCTCCGGATCATACAAACAGGAAGAGCATGCCGTCATCGATCAAATCGGACAAGGCTTCCGTTACGCCGCATTCCATGCCGACTCCTATATTCGGCGGGGCAATCATACCATCTGGGGCAGCGCCGGTTACCGCACAGGTCGCACCATGCACACCGTATGGAACGAAAGTGCCGATTTTGAACTGCTCTACCCCTATGTTTGGGGCGATTCGGTCGGAGGAAGCCTCTCCTCGGAACGTTACACGTTCGAAGGAGGGTATGCCCGTCGGTTCGGCCGTTGGACATGGGGCATACAGGCCGACTACCGTGCCGAAATCGAATACCGCACCGTTGACCCGAGACCGAGAAATGTCGTCTCGGACCTCAATCTCTCCACCGGAACTTCGCTTGCCGTTGGCAAACAATACACCGTGGGGCTGCATATTGAGGCACAGATATACCGGCAGTCGAGCAGCATGCGTTTTCTCGCCCCTTTAGGCGGTCCGAAGGAGTATCAGATGCTCGGCTTAGGCATGTACAGTGTCCGATTCTCCACGGGGGGCGACCAAAGCTCCGTATACTACAAAGGTGGCTCCTACGGCATCGGAGTGGAACTGTTCCCGGATGACGGACGAGGATGGTTTGCGCTGCTACACTATTCGAGATGGCGCGTCAAACGGATTCTTCCCGATGCTCCCTACCAGAAGCTTCCTCTCACGACTCTGAATGACAGCCGCGCCGACGTGGAGTTCGGATGGATCCGACACGGGCTCCTCCACCGCTGGGGATTCAAGGCGCATGGAACGCTGGCTAATCGCCGAGGAACAGAGCACATCTATGGAGATGCTTCGGGAAGCAGCAACTATCCGCTTTTAGGCTCCGTACAGCAGTACCTCAACAACAGAAATCGAGTCGAAGTGGTGTGTCTGTGGGGCATGGAACGGCCGAACGGCTGGTCGCTCTACACTGAATGTAACGGGCAATACGCAGCCTTCGAGGCCAGATACCTCGATCCGTCCCGCCGCATGCAATTTTCCAAGGCGGGAGGAGGAGCCGACGTGATGGTCGGAATCCGAAGAGGGCACGGAATGCTCCGATTTACCTTGTGCGGCAGCTACCTCGCCACCCTCTCATCCGACCTGCTCACCACCGGACTGGACCCGGAGAGTGCGATCGGTCAGGCATTACGGGACACCTACGCACGACTCCGATCGGGTCTCCTGCTCTACGGAGTTTCGCTGCACTGGAGCCACATCTGGCAGTGCAACACAGCCTTTTATGTGGACGGGACGTGGAAACACGGATCCTTTGACGACGGCAACCGTGTCGACTACGCACGGATTGCTTGCGGAATCGCCTTTTAACGAATCAATAACAACCATCGAACTATGGAAGAAAACATCATATCATGCAAGGGGTTGACCCACTACTACGGCAACCGCATGATCTACGAAAACTTAAGTTTCAATGTCCCACGAGGACGGATTCTGGGCCTCTTGGGGAAAAACGGCACAGGAAAGACCACAACGATCAACATTCTGAGCGGCTACCTGAGACCCCGTTCGGGCGAATGCCGAATCTTCGGCGAGGAGATCCAACGGATGGATCCCCTGACGCGGAGAAGGATTGCCCTTCTGATCGAAGGACATGTCCAGTATGCCTTTATGACCATCGAAGAGATCGAACGATACTACTCGGCCTTCTATCCGGCATGGAATAGGGAGGCCTATTATGAATTGATGCGGAAGCTGAAGGTTGCACCCCGGCAACGTATCTCTCGCATGTCCTGCGGGCAGCGTTCTCAAGTCGCTCTCGGATTGATCCTCGCCCAAAACGCCGAGCTTCTGGTGCTCGACGACTTTTCGTTGGGACTCGATCCCGGATATCGCCGGCTGTTTATCGAATATTTGAGGGACTATGCCAAAGCCGAGAAAAAAACAATCTTTCTCACCTCCCACATCATTCAAGACATGGAACGGCTGATCGACGACTGCATCATCTTGGACTACGGTCGCATCCTGATCCAACAGCCCATCAAGCAACTACTCGATCAATTTCATCGTTACACCTTCGACCTGAAGGGGAACGAACTTCGAACACTGCCTTCGGATCAGGCGCTACTCAACAGCTCGGTCATCCGCAACCATGCGGAGACCTACTCCTTTGAAGGGGAACCGTACGTCAGGGGCTGGCTCGAGAGGAACCGCATCGATTTCGACGCCCTGCGTTGCGAAAACTTGAACCTCGAAGACGCATTTATCGGTCTGACGGGAAAATACTGATCGATCCATCGTTTGCTCTTCATCACACGATCAAATCCATAACGACATGAAAAAAGCAATCTTCTACAAAGAGTGGATAAAGACCCATCGATATTTCTGGCTCGCCCTCATTGTTTCGTTGCTCTTTGTGGCCTACGCCATACTGCAGCTACAACGCGTAATCAACTTCAAGGAGGTGGGTCACCTTTGGGAAATTCTGTTGTCTCGAGACACCGTATTCATCGAGATTCTGACCTATCTTCCCCTCTGTACGGGTATGCTGATGGCTTGCGTACAGTTTATCCCCGAGATGCAACAGAAACGACTCAAACTGACCCTGCACCTCCCCTATCCCGAACGCAGAATGATCTTTCTGATGCTGCTGGCAGGTCTGCTCCAGATTCTTTTGATCTTCGCGCTGAGCCTTGTCCTGCTGGGTGTATACCTGCAGAGTATCCTCGCACCCGAACTCTCGGGACGCATCATGCTTACGGCCATGCCGTGGTATATAGCCGGCATCGCATCCTATCTGCTGACGGCATGGATATGCCTCGAACCCACTTGGAAACGGCGCATCGTCAATCTGCTGATCGCAACGGGCCTCATCCGGATCTTCTTTCTGTCCGCCGTGCCCCAATCCTACGACTCCTTCTCACCTTGGCTGTTGCTGTTCGCCATAGTGACCGCACTGTTCGTACAGCTCTCCGTCGTCCGGTTCAAGGAAGGTTGTCAAGACTAATCGCTCACATTCTAATCACAAAATCATGATACGTCTCAGCAAAATACTTTTATATTTCACGGTCGCGTTCCTGTTGGCGTGGCTTTTGCCGTGGTTTTACAACTTTCTCACCACCCGTCCGAACAACACACCCTTTACCCTGTACAGCTGCATCACCCAAAATTTCGCATCCATCGAGGTTCATCAGGGCAATGTCATACGACGCGACGAAAGCGGCAAGACCTATACGGACAAGGAGTTCGACAGCATACTGCCCCTGTTCTACTATCGTCAGCTGATGGTCGACGGCCGCAATCCCGACACGCTGTACGGAAAAGCATTGACACCACAGTCGGTTTCGATACAAAGTTTCATCTTCCGTCACAACCCGTCGGATATCAACAAGGTAAAGCCGAAACTCTACCCGTTGCTGGAATCCATGTCGGGAAGAGTCGATCTGGAGATGCCGGACGACGTCTTCAGAATCGACAACCGCATCGAGTTCATCGACATGGCGACAAACCGAGTAAACGAGTCGAAAAGCGAACGTTTTACCCGGTCGTTGATCGACAAGGGTTTTCAGTTTCCGGCCCGATACGTACAGGGCAATCCGACCGTACAAAAAGAGTACGACGAGGGGTACATGCTGATCGACAGCAAGGGAGAACTGTTCCATCTCAAGCAGGTGAAAGGGCGACCGCACATCAAACACATCGACCTTCCCGATTCGATACAACCGGCCGATCTATTCGTTACCGAATTTTCCGATCGCCGATCCTATGCTTTCCTTTCCGACACCCGACACCAATTCTATGTCATCACCAAACCGGAATACGCTCTGCGTAAATTACCGGTCGACTCTTTCGACCCTCACAGCGAAACGATGTTGATCATTGCCGATCCGCTGAACTGGACGGTCAATATCTCGTCCGACGTGACCGACCGATATTACGCACTCGATGCCGAGAGCCATAAACTGGTCGACACGCTGAGTTATCCGATCGCAGAAAAACTCGGCTCGAAAATCGGTCGATGGATCTTCCCTTTCGAACTGACATTCACCTCTTACGAGGATGAATATGTCTATCCTCGGATCGACAACATCTCCGCCCGTGCGCTGTGGCTCAATCTGATTCTGGCATCGGTCTACTTTATGTGGAGACGGAAACGGTTGCGCCTCATCGCAGCAGACACGGCCGGAATCATCGTACTGGGAATCTTCCTGTTTATTCCCCTATGGGTGCTTCGCAGATGATTCCTCCCATGCAAATCTTTTTTGCCACATGCAGGGGGCTCGTTGATCGAGCCCCCTCTTTCGCTTTATGCCAAACACAGACAGCACCTTCTAAATCCTACCCTAATCGGCGGCGTAAAACCATTCCGCCCGAATAGAACCGAAACCCCGACACTCAGCATGCTGAAGGTGATCTTCCTGCCGTCCCCAAATCCCCTCCCCCCCCACAAAAAAACGGGCAGATCCAATGACTGAATCTACCCGAAAAACAATTTACATATTCTTATGAAAACCCGTCTACATAAGCATTAGAAACAGAACTGGAACCAAAATTCCGGCAAGCATTTCGACGCCTCCTCTGCCCCATAATCCTTTGGGGCCCTTGAGCATAATAACTCCAGTCAGGGTGATTACAATCAGCGAGAAGGCAAAAATATCCGAAAAAAGAGTCCACCAACGACCCGGATTGTAGTGCAGCCGATTCAACGCACTCCACAACGGCCGCTTACGGACCGATTCATATACGGCCACACCACTCTCCGTATCGACCGTCAACGAAGAGCCCCCCTTCAGAAACACTTTCATTCGGGACTCTTCCGGAAAGTAATGTTTCGTATAGTTGGCTGCCTCACCCAAGGGCTCGAGAATCGACCGTACGTACTTCTTATCGATTTCACTCCGAGCTGCGGGAAAATCATCGATCCGAAACTCCCGGTTGACAATATCGTATTCGGCATTGAAATCCCCCTTGTGGTTGAGCAGAAATCCGGAAACTGCATAAATCAGCACAATGCCTGCAAAAAAGAACGACAACTCACGGTGAAGGTTGCGACTCCACCTTCGAATCGTCGATGACAAACGAGCCAGCTTCATCTTTTTTTATAAAATCTCGTAACGGTCGGCTCGTACCGAATAAAACGACAAATAGTTCTTCCCTTCACGACCATACCGTTCGGCAATGCGTTTACGGAAATTATCGATCCGCTCCTGAACACTGTTTACAGGCGTTTCACCCCGAGCCTTCTGGTCGCTCTCGCATGAACCACCCGCATGTCCGACTTCGGATTCGCTCTCATCAAGCTCGGCCTCCCACCGCGACAGAAAAGCCTCATCGATTCGCTCCTCGACCACCGTTCCATGAATGCGAACCAAACTATTTACGGTCTCTTGGGGGAATTTGCCGATCTTCTCTCCGGCATCGACCCGAATGGTCTGCGTATCGTCGCTCCCCATCAGAAAGATCTTACCTCCGCCATGCTGACAGATGTGTGTACAAACTCCTTCGACCACCACTTGTCGGCCAGCCAGCGAATCGGCATACACCAGCAGGCTGTCGACTTCCCACGCTGCACTTTTCGTCTCCGCAATCGCCGTTTCGTGCTGGCCGGTTTCGTTTGCCGAAGAGGGGTTCGAACCACAGCTCGTGACCGAACAGCCTACACATACCGCTAAGGCTGTCGCTACCAAATAACTCTTTTTCATCGATGTAAAATTTATTAGTCCCTAAAATTCATTGTTAAATCTAACGGACTACAAAGATGTTACGCCTTCTTGGCACGGACAATCCCAACAAGTAAGTGAAATCTCCGGCATAATCCCCACTTATAGGGATTGAGCCGGACAAAACGGGAAAAAAATCAGGGGGACGAAACCGACGTTTCGTCCCCCTGACTCCTATGATCAATCTACTGTCTGATGCTTCGTTATCGGATCTTTACCTGCAACGGATGCGACAACTTCACGTAGGCCTCATCGACCTCGTCGAACCAAGCATCGGCATCTTCCGTTCCGGCCTTGCTCCATCCCGCTCCGGTATAGTAGGTAAAGGGCTGGTTAGCCTCCACCGAAGCCTCTGCCAGCAGGTGTCCGCAATTTTCCAGACTCGACACCATCTTCTCCGGGAAAATCATTCCGATTCCCGTATTTCCGTCGGCTCCGCACTCGGGCTCCCAATAGGCTACGTAGTGTTCAGTCTCGATCCGTTCACCCCCTTCTCGCAACACGATCCCGGCTACAACCGGCATCGAGCGATCATAGATTTCGGTCACACGATTGAATCGGGTGTTGGCATCCAGCGAAATGATCCGTTTCTCTACGACTGAATCGCTCCCTGCCAAATAGGGCGCATAGGTCAATTCAAACGATACACGGATCGGTCCGTTATCCAGTACCTTATAGGTTACATAATTATTCCCGAGCCATATCGTATCATTCAGATAGGGCGCCATGGCTCCGGCACCGAGCGTACGACCCACCTTATAGCAGTCGAGCCCCTCACCGTGGTCGACATGATAGTCTCCGTTTTTATACCATTGGTCTACCACCAATTTCGAGGTACGCTTCTGCCACACGTCGATACCGTTGCTGATCTCTCCGGTAGCCTGAAGGGCCGGACCGTACATACGGTATCCGATCAGGTTGTTCTCCCACGCAAAGTCATCCATGCGCTCGGGGACGAACCTTCCGAAAACCTGCGGTGCGAACCGGACTGAATCGTCGCTGCTGCAAATCCGGAAACTTTCGGTGGCATTGGCCGACAGCGAAACCTGAAAAATCAGACTCTGAGGCTGGTCCATCCCGGCGGTTACCACCTGACAAGGGAGCGTATCTCCCGCCTGATTCAACACAAAGAGTTTTCCGGCAGCGGCCTCGGGCAGAGCGGTCTGCACTTCGCTCCACGACACCTCAACCGTCTCTCCGGATCGATCCGAATCAATCGGATTGGTCACGTCGACCACCATGTCGCGTTCCCGTGTACACGAAAAACAGATCGATGCACACGTCAAAACTGCAAATAAAATCTGTTTCATAACCTTATGCCATTTTTAGTTCTCGTTCGATGCCCGTCCGAGTGAAGCCAAAATTCCACCGTCGACATACAAAATGTGACCGTTCACGAAATCCGACGCTTTCGAGGCAAGAAATACGGCCGTTCCTGCCAGATCCTCCGGATCGCCCCAACGGGATGCGGGCGTCCGACTGATGATAAACTCATTGAACGGATTGCCGTTCTGACGGATCGGCGCCGTCTGTGCCGTAGCAAAATAGCCGGGCCCTATGCCATTGACCTGAATGTTGTATTTCGCCCACTCGGTCGCCAGATTTTTGGTCAGCATTTTCAGCCCACCTTTTGCCGCTGCATAGGCCGTAACGCTGTCTCGGCCCACTTCACTCATCATCGAACACATGTTGATGATCTTGCCGCCACCGCGCTGAATCATTCCTGCCGCTACGGCCCGCGACATCAGAAACGGCGAGGTCAGATCGGTCGTAATCACCTCGTTCCACTCCGGAAGCGTCATATCCAATGCCGGAATACGCTTGATGATCCCCGCATTGTTCACCAATATATCGACCGGACCGACTTCGCGCTCAATCCGTCCGACAAACTCAATGACGGCCTGCTCATCCGTCACATCGAACAAATAGCCCTTTGCATCGATTCCCTTTTCGCGATAGGTCTTCAAGGCCTGTTCCAACCGATCGGGGGAGTGTCCGTTGACAACCAACGTCGCTCCTGCCTCGGCCAGTGCCGTAGCCACAGCCATGCCCAAACCGTGTGTCGCACCCGTCACCAACGCGACGCGACCCGCTAATGAAAAAAGTTCCTGAATGTTCATCGTCTGCTATTTTAAATCGGTTACTGCACAGGTATCCATATCCCCGTAGTCGAGGTTTTCACCGGCCATTCCCCAGATAAACGTATAATTGTGCGTCGCGCAGGCCGAATGGATCGACCACGCCGGGGACAACACGGCCTGATGGTTGTGCATCCAGATGTGGCGGGTCTGCTGGGGTTGCCCCATAAGATGACATACGGCAGCCTCTTCCGGCAATTCGAAATAGAAATAGGCCTCCATCCGCCGGTTGTGCGTATGAGCCGGCATCGTATTCCACACACTGCCGGTTTTGAGTTCAGTCATTCCCATCTGCAACTGACATGTCGGCAGCACCTGAGTGACAATCAGCTTATTGATCGTCCGCTCATTCGAATCCTCGAGCGAACCCATATGGGCCACTACGGCATCGGCCTTGGTCACCTTACGATCCGGATAGTTCCGGTGGGCAGGCGCCGAATTGATATAAAACAGGGCAGGTACCGATGCATCTTCCGAACGGAAGGTTATCGTCCGGTCACCACTTCCCAGATACAAAGCCTCTTTATAATCGAGTTTAAACTCGGTTTCTCCTGCACAAACAACACCTTTTCCCCCCACATTGATGATTCCCAACTCGCGTCGGTGCAAAAAATAGGGAGCCTTCAAGGGATCGATCGGCGTCAGCTCCAGCGCCTGTTTCACCGGCATGACTCCCCCCACGATCAACCGGTCATACGACGAATAGACCAATCGGATATCGTCCGGCTCAAACAATTTTTCGATCAAAAACTCTTTTCGGAGTCGCTCCGTGTCGTACCCCTTCGCATCGTCGGGATGTACGGCATACCGTTCTTCATACTGCATATCTGTTCGTTTTTAAACCATTTATGAAATTCCTATTTATTTCCCTCTCGCCCATTGCGAAGAGTCGCGGACGATCAGTCTCGGCGAGATGACCACATCCATATAGGGAGCTCCGTCGAGCTTGTCCAACAGCATCTGTGCAGCCGTATTGCCCATTCGGTAACCGAACTGTTCGACTGACGTGAAACTCGGAGTGATCAGCTCACAAAACGGTTCATTCGCAAACCCGGCCAATGCCACATCCTCTGGCACCCGGACTCCATGCTCCCGCATCGACCGGAAGGCTCCCAACGCGGCATAATCACCGGCAAAAAAGATGGCCTCCGGCAGATCCTTTCCGGAGGCGAACAAACGCTCCATCGCCTGATAGCCACCCTCCTCTGTCGTAGCCCCTTCGGTAATCCAATCCGGAGCAGGCTCTATTCCGTGCTGACGCAACGCCTCTTCATACCCTTTACGCCGATTCTGCCAGATGCTCACCTGCTGCAAACCGGCATAATGAAAAATGCGCCGACACCCCTGACCGATCAAATGCTCGACCGTATCGAAAGCTCCGCGATAGTCATCGAGCAACACGGTTCCGGCATCGAGTCCGGGCGCATAACGATCGAACAACACCAGCGGTGTCCCGTAGCGCGACAGGGCCCTATAATGTGCATAGTCGCCCCCTTCGGAAGCCAATGAAGCAATGACTCCATCCACCTTTCCATTCAGAAAGCTGTTGAGTATCCGCTCCTCCCGCACCCGTTCGTTCCGCGACTGAAAGATCATCACGTCGTACCCTCGCTGAGAGGCTGCCTCCTCGATTCCGTCGATCGCCATCGAGAAAAAGTTCCGGCTCACCATCGGCACCACTACACCGATGGTCCGAGTCGTTCCCCGTTGCAAATTGACCGCAAACAGATTGGGCTTATACCCCATCGCCTCTGCCGTCTCCCGAACCCGTTCCCGAACCTTTGCGCTGATCGCCGGATTGTTCTGCAACGCACGGGACACAGTAGAGGTCGAAACCCCTAACTGCTGGGCAATATCGTAAATCGACACCTTCTTCGTTCTCATTTCAGACCACTCGGTAAAATATGCAACCGATTGCAAATATAAGCAATTCTTTCCGACATCGACTCCAAAAATCTCCAAAAAAGCTGAATAAAGTCCACATAAAAGCCATTTTGGCCCCATTTTGCCCTCCAAAAAATTGCTTTTAACGGAAATGTAGTTTACATTTGCGCAAACGGTTGCATTGGATCGTAAAATTTTCCTTTCCCCTTATTAATTACTAACAAAAACTGTTCAAAAGAAAAATGAAGAAAAATTTCAAATGGTTGGCAGTCCTCTGTGCCTTCGCCCTCCTGTCCGGTCAAGACGCTCTCGGTAAAAAACCGACTGCAAAGATAGACGTCGACGGCATTACGGCATCTGCAGCCCAACAAATCGAGTTACAGTACGACTCATTAACCAACAAAGGAATATACGGAACCCCACAGATGTACCAAAATGGGAAGTACTACTATTGTCCCTACGAAGCGTGGATCAGTGGATTCTTTCCGGGCTCGCTGTGGTATCTCTACGAACTGACCGGCGACCCGAAATGGAAAAGCCGCGCAACGGAACAGACCGAACGGCTCGAACGAATCCAAAACCTCACCTCGGACCACGACATCGGATTCCGCATGGGATGCAGCTACGGCAACGGATATCGCATCACGGGTAATCCGACCTATCCCGACGTATTGATCCAGTCGGCCCGCTCGCTTGCCACACGATTCCAACCCAAAGCCGGAGTCATCATGTCGTGGAATCCGAATGCACGTTGGAAATGCCCCGTTATCATCGACAACATGATGAACCTCGAACTGCTCTTCAATGCCACCCTGTACAGCGGCGACTCCATTTTCCACAAAATAGCCGTATCGCATGCCGATCGAACGCTCGAGAACCACTTCCGGCCCGATCACAGCTCTTATCACGTGGTCGACTACGATCCCGAAACAGGGGCCGTGCGCATGAAAAACACCGCTCAGGGCTATGCCGACGAATCGGCATGGGCCCGCGGACAGGCTTGGGGGCTGTATGGTTTCGTCACCTGCTACCGGTTCACGGGAGACAAACGCTATCTGGAACAGGCCAAGGCGATAGCCGACTTTATCCTTTCGCACCCCAGTCTGCCCGAGGACAAGATACCCTATTGGGATTTCGACGCGCCGAACATTCCGAACGAAGAGCGTGACGCATCAGCCGGAGCCATTCTCGCCTCCGGGCTCTACGAGCTTGCCCTGTACAGCGATCCGAAATATGCCGATGCTGCGGATCAGATCGTCGCCTCGCTCTCGACTCCCGCCTATACGGCACCGATCGGCACAAACGGAAACTTCATCCTGATGCACTCGGTCGGCAGCCGTCCGGCAAACTCTGAGGTAGACGTCCCGCTCGTCTATGCCGATTACTACTACTTGGAAGCCCTCTATCGACACAAATACTTCAAAAAACTGAAAAAACATCTCTGGGATGCCCGCCTCAAGCCTTTAGAAAGATAGCCGACAAAGGCCCGACAAAACATCTCTGAAATCATCAAGCCTAAAACCTACAACCCTATGAAAAAACTAATTGCCATTTCATGTCTGTTGCTTTTATGTTGCGGAGGCCTTTCGGCCAAAGAGAAAGCAGCGCAAAACAAAACTCCGGAGCAGACTACACGGGAGTATTGGGTCTCTCTGTTGGACAAAATCTGCTATCCGGTCATCAGCTCCTTGGCCGAAGGAAAACTCAAAGAGAAGATGCCGATCGAAACGACCATCGACCGAGCCTACCATGTCGCCTATTTGGAAGCCTTCGGGCGTACCTTCTGCGGCCTGTCGGCATGGCTCGAACTGGGTCCCGACGACACTCCGGAAGGACAGCTGCGGGCTAAATACATCGAACTGACACTCAAAGCAATCGACAATGCCACCAATCCGGAGTCGCCCGACTTCATGAACTTTACCGAACAACAGCAACCGTTGGTCGATGCCGCATTCTTCGCTCACGGTCTGATCCGGGCCAAAACACAGATCTGGGACAGGCTCTCCGACACCGTAAAACGACAAGTCGTCGACTGCCTCAAATCGACCCGTTCGATCCGTACCCCGACCAACAACTGGCTGCTTTTCAGCGGTACGATCGAGGCTTTTCTATTAGATAACGATCTGGGGGGCGACCTGATGCGCATCGACTATGCGGTCAACAAACATCTCGAACGATTCAAGGGTGATGCGACCTACGGCGATGGCGACCAGTTCCACTGGGACTACTACAACAGCTTTGTCATTCAGCCGATGTTGGTCGACATCGTAAAGATCCTCAACCGGCACAAATTAGCCTCGGACGCTACATACAACACCGTAGAAGCCCGCATGACCCGGTATGCCTCCATTCTGGAACGGTCGATCTCGCCCGAAGGGACCTTTCCTCCGTTCGGACGTTCGCTCTGTTATCGCACCGGGGTCTTTCAAGCGCTCGGACAGATTGCCCTGATGCACAAGCTCGAAAGTACGGTCACTCCGGCACAGGTGCGTTGTGCCATGACTGCCGTCACGAAACGGTTGATGGAAGCTCCCGGAACCTTCGACGACAAAGGTTGGCTCAAAATCGGACTGGTCGGTTCCCAGCCCTCGATGGGCGAAGCCTATGTCAACACGGGAAGCCTCTATCTCTGTACAACTGGTTTCCTGCCTCTGGGACTGCCGGCCGATGCCCCCTTCTGGACCGCCCCCGACGAACCGTGGACTACCGTCAAAATGTGGCAGGGAGTAGACATGCCGGCCGACCACTCTTTCAATAAATAGGGCAATAAACAGAGGACGATACAAACTTCTCTTCATATAGATTTTCTCAAAAAATCGGACTGTACCCTCCTCGTTCATACGCCCGGGACCGACAATTAAATGATAAAAATTGTGTACCTTTGTTTGGAAACAAACCCAAACTGCCATGAAAAAAATAAACCGACGAACTTTTCTTCAGCAAGCCGGTCTCGTGACAGCGGCACTCGCAACAGGTACCTACCGACATGCCGTTGCAGCGGAACAACACACGATTGATCCGCCCGGTTCCGCAACGACGGCAGGAACGCTGACCGTTAACAACGGACGGTGTCGCGCGACATTGACCGATCACGGGAGGGCCCTTGTCAATCCCGGTATGGGCTGGACCATGCATTTCTACTCGAATATCCTGAACAATTACGGGTCGCAACTCGCTCCGTCGGACACACTCGATGACTTTCCGGGCCTGAGCACCGTCTACCTGCGGGTCCCGTGGGCCTTTCTCGAACCGGAAGAGGGTGTATTCGTGTGGGAGCTGCTCGATACACCGGCACAACGATGGATCGATAAGGGAAAATTCATCGCCTTCCGTGTCAGCGCCATGGAGAGCTGGCTCTATCATGCGACTCCCAAGTGGGTATTCGATGCCGGAGCGCAAGGCTACGACGTCGAAGGTCACTACAAGGAACCGGAATACGAAGATCCCATCTTTCTCGAAAAGGTAGATCATTTTTTGGAGGCGATGGCCAAACGTTACGACAACAATCCGCATGTCGCGTTCGTCGATGTCGGACACTTCGGCATGTGGGGCGAGGGGCACACCGTCATGACTACACCCAAACACGGTCACGAATGGAGCGTTGAGACCCAAAAGAAACATATCGACCTCTACCTGAAACACTTCAAGAATACGCAGCTTTGCATTTCGGATGACTTCGCCGGTCATGACAAGCCCGGAGCTCGTTTTCCGATTACAGACTATGCCTTCTCGAAAGGTGTCACGATCCGTGATGACAGCATTCTGGTCCAACCGCCTCCACGGTCGTGGTACCACAGCGAGATGGCTCAACTGTTCTGGCCCACCCTTCCCGTCATTCTCGAACACGAGCACTACGGCGGAGCCAAAGAGCGTGGCAGCTGGGACAAAGAGCTGCTGCTGAAAGCCGTCGAGGAGTATCACGGTTCCTACATGTCGATCCACTGGTGGCCCCGCATCTTGCTCGAAGAGAATCGGGACATCATCGACCGCATCAACCGACGGATGGGCTACCGGCTCTTTATGGAGTCTGCCGAATGGCCGGAGAGTGTCCGCATGGGCGAAACATTCGAGATCCGGTCTCTGTGGAGCAATACGGGAGTTGCCCCCTGTTACAAGGGCGGACACCCTTGTTTCACCCTGAAAGACGATCAGAATGGCATCGTTTCGACGTTAGTCGTCGACCAGTTTGATCTGAAGGA
>URBJ01000044.1 GCA_900546005.1 uncultured Alistipes sp.
ACCCAATCTGGTTTAAAAAGACAAACTATTGATTACAAATTATTTATATCCAATTTTTCAATACGCATCACCTCCGAATTGCAGAAACGTTGCTGTCGTATACAAACCGGGTATTGGCCGAAACACCGCTCAAATTTTTCACAAATCGTAAAAAATTTGTACCTTAGATCCTGATTTTACCCCCGGCAAGGGATATTGGTCTTGTAAATCTATTTGATAACTCTCATAACCACTTCCGATTATGATCCAACCCGCTACATTCCGAATTTTTCTTTGGGTAATGCTGATCTGCGCCATCGTCGTTTTCATCTCACTCTACTTCGTACGTGCCGGTTACGGCATGCTGCGCGATGGGAAGTGGGGCCCGCAGATCAACAACAAACTGGGCTGGGTCCTGATGGAGGCCCCCGTTTTCATCGTTATGTGCGTGCTCTGCCTATGCTCCCCCCGGCGTGACGATGCGGTATGCCTTGTCTTTTTCGGACTCTTCCAACTCCACTACCTGAACCGCTCGTTCATCTACCCGTTCCTGCTCAAGGGACACAGCACCATGCCGATCGGAATTATCGTCATGGGCGTCGTATTCAACATCCTGAACGCCTGCATGCAGGGCGGATGGATCTTCTACTTCGCTCCGGAAAACTACTATACGACCGCGTGGCTCACCTCTCCGCAGTTTATCATCGGAACCCTCGTCTTTTTTACCGGAATGGCCATCAACATCCATTCGGACCACGTGATCCGCAACCTGCGGAAACCCGGCGATACGAAACATTATCTGCCGCAAAAGGGCATGTTCCGTTACGTCACGTCGGCCAACTATTTCGGGGAGATCGTCGAGTGGACCGGATTCGCCATCCTTACATGGTCGGCCGCAGGTGCTGTGTTTGCGATTTGGACCTTTGCCAACCTCGTACCCCGTTCCGATGCTATCTATAAGCGTTACCATGAAATGTTTGCCGAAGAGCTGAAAGAAAAGCCCCGCAAAAGAATCATCCCTTTTATATACTAAGCGCTTTTTCACCCTATATCAGATAGGATTAACCACACCACATATTAAGGAAAAAATATACTATGAAAGAATCCTTGTTGTTTACTCCCTGTACGATCGGTCCGCTGACACTGAGAAACCGGACCATACGGGCTGCCGCTTTCGAAGGCATGGCAGCCGGTAACGCCCCGACCGATCTGCTCTATAACTACCACCGTCAGGTCGCTGCGGGAGGTATCGGTATGACTACCCTCGCCTATGCATCGGTTACCCGCAGCGGACTCTCCTTTCCCCATCAGCTTTGGCTGCGGAAAGAGATCGTTCCGGGACTGAGACGCATCACCGATGCCATCCATGCCGAAGGCGCCGCCGCCAGCATACAGATCGGACACTGCGGAAACATGTCACACAAAGCCATCTGCGGATGTACGCCGCTTTCGGCCTCAACAGGATTCAACCTCTATTCGCCTACCTTCGTCCGCGGCATGCGGCACGACGAAATCGTCGACGTGGCCAAAGCTTTCGGACAGGCCGTTAACCTCGCTCGGGAAGCGGGTTTCGACGCCGTCGAGGTGCATGCCGGACACGGTTACCTGATCAGCCAGTTCCTCTCTCCCTATACCAACCACCGCAAGGACGAATACGGAGGGTCGCTCGAGAACCGGATGCGTTTCATGAAGATGTGTTTGGACGAAGTGATGACTGCTGCCGGAAACGACATGGCCGTACTGGTAAAGACCAACATGAGCGACGGATTCCGCGGAGGCCTCGAAACCGACGATTGCATTGAAGTAGCGCGGAATATCGAGCAGTGCGGCGTCCATGCACTGGTACTCAGCGGAGGCTTCGTCAGCAAGGCCCCGATGTATGTCATGCGTGGACGGATGCCGATCCGCTCGATGACCTACTACATGAAACAGCTGTGGCTCAAGTGGGGTGTGCGCATGGCTGGACGCTGGATGATCCACGACGAACCCTTCCGAGAAGCCTACTTTTATGAAGATGCCCTGAAATTCCGCAAGGCCCTGAAACTTCCGCTGGTCTACGTGGGAGGGCTAGTCTCGCGGGAAAAGATCGACATGGTTCTCGACAGCGGATTCGAATGCGTCGCGATGGCCCGTGCTCTGATCAACGAGCCCGACTTCGTCAACCGGATGAAGAATGAAGGCGAGATGCGCTGCGGCTGCGACCACGTCAACTACTGCATCGCCCGGATGTATTCGATCGAAATGGCTTGCCACAAGCATATGCAAAACCTGCCGAACTGTATCCAGAAAGAGATCAAACGTGAATTAGAACGAAGATGAACCGCAACGTCACAACTCCATCGCAGGGCTGGGCTCTGGTTACCGGGGCCAGCTCGGGAATAGGTCTGCAATATGCCCGTCAGCTGGCCGGGCGCGGCTATGCGCTGGTCATCGTCAGCAACGAAGCGGAGCGTATCGTCGAGGTCGGAGAGGAGCTGCAGAAAGAGTATAACGTTAAAGTCATCGCGCTATACCGCGATCTCTCTCTTCCCGATGCCGCCCGCGAATTGTTCACCTATTGCGAAGAGAACCACCTCGCGATCGAGGTTCTGATCAACAACGCCGGGGTCTTCTTCTTCAACGACGTTGTGGAGGTCGAAACCCGCCGGATCGAATTGATGCTCGACCTGCATGTCCGGACCGTAACCCTGATGTGCCACTACTTCGGCGGCGCAATGAAAAAACGAGGCAAAGGATACATTCTGAACATGTCGTCGATGTCGGCATGGATGCCTTTCCCGGGGATTACTATCTATGCCGCCAGCAAAAGCTATCTGCATCAGTTTTCCGTAGCCCTCCGCGACGAGCTCTTCGATTCGGGCGTTTCGGTTACGGTGGTCTGCCCGGGAGCCGTCGCCACGGACCTCTACAACCTGAGCGACCGGTACAAACGGTTAGCCATCCGGCTCGGGATCATGATGCGCCCCGAAACACTCGCCCGCAAAGCGCTCAGAGCGATGTTTGCCCGACGTAGACGGATCATCCCCGGAGCCCTCAACCACCTCTTCATCCCGTTGATGCAGCTGCTTCCTTCGTCTCTCGTGCGGCTAATCAAACGCAAATCCAAACTCTACCGATATGGAAAGTAGACCGCTATATATTGTCACGGGAGCGAGCGGCGGGATGGGGCAAGTCCTCACAACCGAACTGCTACGCCGGGGGTACCGTACGGTCATGGCCTGCCGCGACCTGAAAAAGTCGGAACCCATCCGGCAACGTATCCTGCAACGCTGCTCGGTCTCCGAGCTCGAACTGTTGCCCCTCGACCTCGCCTCGCTGGATTCCATCCGACAATTCGCCGAACGGCTGAAACAGCGGAACGAAACGATCGGTGTATTGATCAACAACGCCGGGTCGATGAACGGTTCGTTTCGGCTCTCGCAAGACGGTTACGAAATGACCACGGCCGTCAACTACATCGGAACCGCAGCCCTGACCCTCTCGCTGCTTCCGTTGATGCACTCCGGCAGCCGCATCATCAATACACTCTCCTGCACCTACCGCATCGGAAAGGTCGGTCCGGGCTGGACGGAGATCGATCGCGAACACTTTGCACGATTCAAATGCTACGGCAATTCAAAACTCGCCCTTTTGCTCTTTTCGCTCGAATTGGAACGAACTTTGCGCAGTCGGGGTATCGAGGTATTTGCAGCCGATCCGGGCGTCGTCGATACGGGGATGATCACCATGCACCGGTGGTTCGATCCGATCACCGACCTGCTTTTCCGTCCCCTGATCAAGAGTCCGGAAAAGGGAGCCGCCACGGCCTTGAAACTCGCGACCGAAAAGGCCTTGCCGAACGACACATCAAACCTGTACTGGATGGGCGAAAAACCGAAAAAAATCTCGGATCACGTGTTGAACCATCCATACCGTACCGAGATCGGGAAAGAGCTGCTGCGTCTGACAGGTCTGCAAATGCCTGCTGAACAATAAACTAAAAACATTTATTAAAATCATACGAACCATGTTATCACTTTATACTTTAGTCGCTTCGTCTCAAGCCGTTGCCGATACGCTTCACAAAGAGATTCTGGCACAAAAAATCCAAACCCTCTCACAAATGTCTACGGAAGAACTGACCAGCATGGTGATCAAATGGGTACTCAATCTGTCGGCACGCGTTCTGATCGCTCTGGCTATCTTCTTCATTGGTCGCTGGATTATCCGTTATCTGAGAAAACTTTTGCGTCGCATGATGGAGCGACGAGCGGTCGAGGCCTCACTCAAAAGCTTTCTGCTGAATCTGGTCAGCATCACGCTCACCCTGTTCCTGATTATCGTGATCATCGGCATTTTGGGTATCGACACCACCTCATTCGTAGCCATCTTCGCTTCAGCCGGTTTAGCCATCGGTATGGCTCTGAGCGGTACGTTGCAAAACTTTGCCGGCGGGGTGATGATTCTTATCTTCAAGCCGTTCCGCGTAGGGGACTTTATCGAGGCACAAGGCCAGACCGGAACCGTCAAAGAGATCCAGCTCTTCAACACCGTAATCAATACCACCGACAACAAGACGATCATGATCCCCAACGGCGGCATCTCCACCGGAATCATAAACAACTACTCGAAAGAGAGTATACGACGCGTCGAGTGGACTTTCGGTATCGGATATGGAGATGACTACGATCTGGCCAAGGCGACGATCGCCTCGATGCTCGACCAAGATGCTCGTGTACTGAAAGATCCAGCCTATTTTATCGCCGTATCGAGTCTCGGCGACAGTTCGGTAAACATCGTCGTCCGGGCTTGGACCAGTACGGGAGACTTCTGGAGTGTCTTTTTCGACATGAACGAAAAAGTTTATAAACAGTTTCCCATTGTCGGATTGAATATTCCCTACCCCCAAATGGATGTGCACCTTCATCAAGAGGGTCATTGATCCGGTCAACAACGATCGCATACAAATACTCGAATTGAATATACGAGGGGATGACTTAAAGAGTTCGTCCCCTTGTCGTTTTGTCTCCGGTGGTTTCCTGACCCGGTTCCTATCTCTGTTTTTTTTCAAATACCCCGTCTAAACCACCCTTGCAACCAAGTTTCGTACAACCTTTTCATGACTTCGGTATCAAAAATATCAACCAGTACCAGTAGAATAATGATAAAAACAGAGAGGTGCAAGGACATCTGTTCCCCCCTCCGGCTTCTCGTTCCACAACAAAAAACACGCGAGGCAGAGCATTCTCGGAGTTCGTTCTCCGTTCTGCCCTGCCCCGCGTTAAGGAATGTTTCGTTTCGACGCCTTTTCCTTATCTCTTGGCTGTAATGCTTCTACTTAAACATATCGTCAAGCTCTTTGATGTTCTGGTTGATCTCTTCGTCACTGAGCGAATAGTTCACCAAATCACCCGCCAAGAACTTATCGTATGATGCCATATCGATCAATCCATGTCCGGAGAGATTGAACAGGATCACCTTCTCCTCTCCACTCTCCTTACACTTGTTCGCTTCGCGGATCGTTGCGGCGATCGCATGACACGATTCGGGTGCGGGAATGATTCCTTCGGTCTGTGCAAACAGACATCCGGCCTGGAAGCTCTCCAACTGCGGAATATCGACCGCTTCCATCATCTTGTCCTTCAACAGTTGGGAGACAATCGTTCCGGCGCCGTGATACCGCAAACCACCGGCATGAATGTTGGCCGGAGCAAAATTGTGCCCCAGAGTGAACATCGGCAACAGCGGCGTATATCCCGCTTCATCACCAAAATCGTAACGGAAAACGCCACGCGTCAGTTTCGGGCACGAATCGGGTTCGGCTGCCAGAAAACGGGTCTTCTTCCCTGATTTCAGATTATGACGCATGAACGGGAACGAAATTCCACCGAAATTCGATCCACCGCCGAAGCAACCGATAATCAGATCGGGATACTCTCCGGTCATGGCCATCTGCTTTTCAGCCTCCAGACCGATAATCGTCTGGTGCAGGGTCACGTGATTCAACACCGAACCGAGCGTATACCGGCAATTCGGCGTACTCATGGCCAACTCGATAGCCTCGGAGATCGCTGTTCCAAGCGATCCCTGATGGTTGGGATGTTCAGTCAGTATCTTCCGGCCCGCCTTGGTCGACATGGAAGGCGATGCCGTTACCTGAGCTCCGAAGGTCTGCATGATCGAACGACGGTAGGGTTTCTGCTCATAGCTGATCTTAACCATATATACGGCCAGCTCCAGTCCGAATGCTTTGGCCGCATAGGCGAGAGCCGCGCCCCACTGTCCGGCACCGGTTTCGGTCGTAATGTTCGTGATCCCCTCCTGTTTACAGAAATAGGCTTGTGCCAGTGCCGAATTCAACTTATGCGAACCGACCGGACTGACACTCTCGTTCTTGAAATAGATATGTGCCGGAGTCCCGAGGGCCTTTTCCAGATCGTATGCACGGACAAGAGGGGTACACCGGTAATTCTTATATTGTTCCCGAACCGGTTCGGGGATATCGATCCACGCATCCGTCTGGTTCATCTCCTGCTGTGCCAGCGCTTTGGCAAAAATCGGATACAGATCCGACGCCTGAAGCGGCTGACGTGTTTTCGGGTTTAACGGCAACAGCGGCTTGTTCGGCATATCGGCCACAATGTTATACCACTGAGTCGGAATTTCACTCTCCGGAAGAATAAATCGTTTGGTTTTCGTACTCATTTTACAATCCTATTTATATATATTCGTGTATTCTGTCGTTCCTTTTCAATAAAAAAAGCCGTCGGATAGCCGACAGCCTATCATGCAATTCGTTAGTCTTCGACTAAATATCTCCTTCTTTCCTCATCTCCTCTTCCCCCCTCACTCTTCCTTTCCTCTCTCTTTTCTTCCCTTGTCTGTCCGTGAGGCCAACTCCCTTTCTCCTCACCCCTTCTCTCTTCCTCTCACCTCCTCTTTCCCCACTTTCTCTTTCCTCCCTCTCTCATCATACGATCCACCTCCATCCGCATCGTTCGGAAATCTCATTTGTACCGAATCGTATATCTCTGCAAATGTAGATATTTTTTGTGGAAGCAATGTCCTTTATAACTATTTTTTTACCTTTGTTATGGAATTAACCTTTATTTAGAAACCATGAAAATCACCCGAATCGCCATTTTCCTTTTCGTATTGTGCTCCGTTGTTTCGCTTCAGGGAGCCAATATCGATACGCTGAAAGTTCACAGCGCATCGATGAACAAAGAGATTCCCGTCATCGTCATCTCTCCCGAAACAACAGATCAATCAGCCCGTTTTCCCGTCATCTACCTGCTGCACGGACATGGCGGAGACGAATACAACTGGATCCATGTAAAGCCGGAACTGCCTCAGATGGCCGACCGTGACGGAATCATCGTGGTCTGCCCCGACGGTGAAAACAGCTGGTACTGGGACAGCCCGATCAATCCGGCCATGCGCTACGAAACCTTCGTTTCACAAGAGTTGCCGGACTACGTCGACCAACACTATCCGACAATCGCCGACCGAACCGGACGTGCCATCACCGGATTGAGTATGGGTGGACATGGTGCAATGTGGATCTCCATCCGACACAGCGACCGCTTCGGAGCGAGTGGAGCCACCAGCGGCGGAGTCGACATTCGACCCTTCCCCGAAAACTGGAACATGGCCGATGCACTCGGAAAATTGGAGGATAATCGGGAGGTCTGGGAAAACCATACGGTGATCAACTTGGCCGATCAGTTGGAGAACGGCGAACTGGCCATCATCTTCGACTGCGGCTATGACGACTTCTTCTTCGAGGTCAACAAGAATTTCCACGAAAAACTACGCGAACGAGGAATCGATCATGACTACATTGTCCGCCCCGGCGCCCACAATGCAGCCTATTGGAACAACGCGATCGACTACCAATGGATCTTTTTCAAAAAATATTTCGACAAAAACACCAAGCAATAGATACAGGATATTGTTCCATACATATCGCCCATGAACGTTCGTCACACGAGTAACCTCCGATGTGACGAATGTTTTTTTGGCAACCTGCTGTAACTTTTTTTTTCTCTGCCCGTTTTACGTTACAAAAACATAACAAAACTGGGAATCTTGCCATTTCCTGCCAAAAATTATGTGACGGTTATGCTGTCTTACTACGGTATCGGAATTTTTGCCCGATACCGCTAACGACAAATGTAAAAAACGTGATATTGCAAAAAACTACCATATTCTCCGCTTTCGCCCTGCTTTTGCTCGGATCGGGATGCTCCAAAAGCAATGAATACCCCGAGCATCATCCAAATCGAGGAGGCGAAGTATATATCCGGGCCTATCAAAATGGAGAGTCGGCAGCTTCGGATGCATCGACAAAGACCGTTATCGGAGGTGAAGCGCTCGACAAGACCTTCTGGACCGAACTGGATCAAATCATGATCTACTACCGACCGGCTGATAATGCAGATCCACTATCGTCGCAACCGTTCTCCTTTTATCGTCCATATCCGGACGAAACACTTTTCAGTGCTACGATGCCCGCTCAACCGGAAGCCAGTTACGCCTACTACGGGGCCTATCCAATACCCGAATCAATCGACGGTACCCGCGTCACCTATACGCTGCCCGCCACACAAGACGGCTCATACGACATGCGGAATTACGACATCACCGACCCCGCTACACACTCCTCATACAAAGGGAATCTCGACATCATGATTGCCGAACCGAGAACAGCACCAGCCCTCCAAAACGGTGAGGCTTTAGGCATGAATTTCCATCATCAATGTCACGTACTGCGGGTACAGGTCCCTACGGGACGAAACCAATGGGGCGAAAACGTCCGGAAGCTGCGAATCGAGTTCCCGACTGCCGTTGTCGGAAAAATGGAGTTGGATCTGACGGATCCGGCAGCTGCTCCTGTACTTACGGAGGGGAGCAATACGATCAACATCGAGCTCAAAAAACCGTTGATCGAATCGGAAGAGGATGCAGTGGACGGCTGCTACGTGTGGGTTTTCCTTTGTCCGACAACTGTCAACGGAACGATCCGCTTTACGGCCTTCGATGAGAACGGATACCAGTCGAATTCGCTGACCACAACGGTGAACAAGACCATGGCGGCAGGAGCCATTACCCCAATCACCCTGACCGTACCGGACGAACTGCCCGTTACGTGGATCGATTTCTCGATTATCGGCAACAATCTGGGGGAAAACCCGAATTCGTTTACCGTTACAGCGCCCGAGGGTGCCACGTTCCGCAACGGGACGAATGAACAAACCTTTACCGTCAACTCGGATAACATATATTCTGTCGCCTTTTATTCAGAAGTAGATGGAGTACCTATCAGAGATCTAATACAAAATCAAGGCCTTACACTTACATATGATTCAGAACATGCACGCGTATCCGAAATAAAAAAGATCGCAACAACAACAGGTAATCGGACCTCCATAAATCTTACTGTTCCCTATTTATTCTATGAAGATTTCAGTAATATCAGTGCTTTTAACTCTAATTTAGACCAAACCTCTGGAAACCCCGATGCCATTTGGTTAGACCAATTTGGAACAGAAGGTTGGTCTGTTTGCAGAACTGCTGCTGAAGCAGGCAAATCATTGAAAATTTCTGTACGCCATGAAACAGTTGCACAATATCCGGGGCGCGTCGATAGTCCTATGTTAACAGGAATTAAAGAAGGTAAAACAGTAAAGGTTTCCGTAACATTCAATGCCGGACAAACCAGCAAATGGGTCTATTGTAAATTTGGAACAACACAAGATAATAATCTACATAAAGGTGATAATGAACCAGAAAATGGGTACAAAGAAATATCTTTCGACGTTACTAATAACATATCATACGATTTCATACCCTCAACATACACCATACAAAACGAATCATTTATTAACAATTGTACTAATACGACCCGCTTGTCATGGAACGTTGTACGA
Source organism: uncultured Alistipes sp. (assembly GCA_900546005.1). GTDB lineage: Bacteria > Bacteroidota > Bacteroidia > Bacteroidales > Rikenellaceae > Alistipes_A > Alistipes_A pullicola. The sequence continues at coordinate 9,891 of URBJ01000044.1, forward strand.
ACATATCAATATGGTAATCCATGGGAAAACGAAGACAACCAAAATGCTTGGTATTCCAGAACATGGTACATGTATCTCGACAACATCAAAGTTTCGATCATCCCCTAATTACTGACTACTATAAATCTAAAACCGGAAAACTAAATAAAACGATACCACATGAATACAAAAATTTACGCTACGCTGTTGATCGCGACATGGCTCCTATCCGGATGTGCGAAAAATGACGCTCCCGATCCGGAAACCGGTAAGGGTGCCGTCGCTTTCACCTGTTCGATCTCCGGCGCCGTCGATGAAATAGCCACATCGAAAGCCGATCCCCAACGGGAACTTCCCGCTGAATGTATTCCACAGACAGAACAACTGTCGTTGGTCCTATCGAGCGACATCGGAATCGTCGGATCCTATGAAGTCATGTCCGACTACGATCAGCCACTGCTGACGCAGGGGAACTACAATGCAGCTTTCACCTTCGGTGACCAAAACCAGGAGGGTCCCAATGCCTGCTACTTTACGGGAAACACCGATTTTACCATCGTGGCCCGCAAAACGATCACCCAACCCGTCAGCCTGACCTTGGCCAATTCGCTCTACTCACTGACCTGCACCGACTGGTTCATGAAATATTTTACCGACTATGAATTTACCGTTCGGACCGAATCGGGACTCCAAACCACCTTCGACAAACCGGTCTCCGAAACCGATCCGATCTTCGTCAAAGCCGGAACCAAACTGTTTCTGAGCGGTAAAGCCACCAAAACAAACGGCGTCGAAATCGAATTTCAAGAGACCGAAATCGGAACTACTGCCGCTCGCACATGGCACACGATCACGGTAGATGCCGGTGAGGCAAACGACGTCGCAATCAACATCCTGTTCAACAATTCGCTGATTACCGCCGAACCCATAGACGTCGAACTCAATCCAGACGCAGAATAGAACCATCTCACTTCGCAAAAAAACATTTGCCATGATAAAAAAATACACCAAAACAATACTCCCGTTTCTGGCATGCGCCCTACTGACTACGGGATGTTCCAAAGAGCAGACCAACTTCGACAATCCTCAAACCGGATCCGGAGAGATGGGATACCTTGTCCTCTCCGGCATGAACGTATCGGTCGCGACCGATGCCGAGGTGCTCTCTTCGATCGACTCAAAAGCTTCAACGGCCCAGACAACCGAAGCCTCGGACGACTATAAGGTCAAGATCAAAAGCGTAAAAACGGGCTCGGTGCAGGAGTTCACCTACGCCGACCTCAAAAAAGCGGAAAATCAAAAAATCGCTTTGCAGCCGGGCGACTATATCGTTTCGGCCGAATCGGGGGACTATGCCGAATATATGAGTGGCGAGCACTATGCCGATTGGGAAAAACCGGTATATCGGGATTCCGTCGTCGTGGTAATTACCAAGAATGAGGAAAAAACGGTCGATAATCTGACCTGCAAGTTAGCCAATATCAAGACGACCGTATCGCTGTCGACCGACCTGCAGGGTTTGTTCAAAACCGACGAAGAGGCGGCTTCCGACGAAGAGAAGCTGAAAGTGGCGCTCTCGATCGGCGACAACGGACTTACCTACGGACGGACCGAAGCCAACAGCGGCAAAGCCGGTCACTTTAAGGCAGTATCCGAATCCAATACCCTGAAACTCAACCTGACCGGACTCTACAACAAAGCTGCCGGCGACGAAGCTCCGCAGTATGTACCTGTCACATGGTCCAAAGAGATTACCAACTGCAAGGCCGGACAATGGAGAAGGATATCGATCAACGTCGAAAATGCGGATCAAGGAAACGCCCAGTTTCAAATCACTGTCGAAACATGGGCCTATGACTCGAAGATTGACGTGGACGTAATGAAATGGCAACCCTTCATCGAAGAAACTATTCCCGATGAGGATGTTTCGGATGCCGGGTCACCGGTCGTTACGCTCGACGGGAAAGACATTACTCAAGGATACTCGCTCACCAGTTCGATGTTCGACGCCGAACTTGGTAAATGGAAAGAGAACCTGAAGGCCGTAATCACCCCGAACACAGACGGTGCTACCGTAGAGTCGATCGACATGGTCTTCGAATCGGACAACTCGGACTTCATCACGGCTCTCGAGAACGGCGGATATGCGAATCACAAAGTGGTTCTATGGCCCGTTAACGGAGAAATATCCACTTATGTATTGGTCAAAGAGTCCTCGTCTACCTCTGCGATTACAGCAACGGTTACGGACGAAGGTATGTCGGCCCTGTTCCAGCACAAGGGTACGCACACCATAAAATTCATCGCGAAAGACTCGAAGGGCCGTACCTCGTACACCCCGTTAACCGTACGATCTTCCGACGATGCCCCCGTTGTGGGCCCCAACATCGTTTGGACGGACAAGAGCGGCTCGAAGACCTACGATTTCGGAAAGCGATACAACCACAACGAAGTCGAAATTGTCATCGACGTGACTTCACAGACGGGGGTTACCGGTTTCGAGATCGACATCATCAGCGACAACGTACTGACTCCAAGCGAATTGATCGGTGTAGGGCTCAACTCTCATCTCGATCTTGCCAATCCGGGAGAATATCAAACCGCTTTGGAAGGACTCGGATTCCCGACAGGTGCGAATGTTCAGGGTCAAAAATCGCTGTCGTTTGACATCTCCGGCTTCATGTCATTACTGTCCATGCTGAACAAAGAAGGAAACTGTGACTTCAAATTGACCGTAACGGATGCCTCCGGCACGAATGTCAAAACGATCCAACTATACGTCACCCCGAAGTCTGAATAGAGTTATCGAACCGATTTAAATGAAAACGATGAAAAAATATATCCATTCTATCGTATGGCTGGCGTGCATGGCTGTCGTGCTGTCCGCCTGTACGAAAACCGAAGGCATAGACAACCTCCCGGGCGAAGCCGGAGGTAATCTGCAACTGAACTTTACGATCGACGAAAAAATGGTCTCCGGCACCAAAGCCGACACGTATGATCCGCTTACCTCGAGTACGCTCCGCATCTATCAGGTGGAGAGCGACGGTGCAGAGGGTACGACCGAACGGCTGATCCGGAAATACAAACCGGCCTCCGATGTGCCTGCCTCACTCTATTTGGTATCGGGAACCTACAAAGTGACGGTCGAAGCCGGAGACGGCAGTGAAGCTACCTTCACGAACAGAACCTACTACGGCGAAGAGACCTTCGAACTGGCGGCCCACGAAACCAAAACCGTCAACGTCGACTGCAAGATCAAAAACGTTGCAGTCAAGGTGGTGTTCGACCCGACGCTTCAGAGCAAATTCGACATCAGCAAAATCGCCTATGTATCGGCTTCAGATACTTTCTCAAAAGCTGATGCAGAGAACGATATGGTCCCCACGCTCACATACGAAACGGACACGACCGGATACTTCCTGCTGCCCGAAGGGGTCAGCAACCTGAGTTGGGGTTTCTACGGAGAGAGTTCCGACGCGGATGTCAACAAAAACAATTCGAAAACTGGGACTATCCAGCTGCCTCAAGGGGGATACCTCTATACGTTGACGTTCAAATATTCGAAAACGCCTGACGGTTACCTGACCGTAACGGTCAATGTCCGCGAATGGGAGACCGTGCACGACGACAGCTACCTGTTCAGTCCCGACCCTTCGATCTCGGGAGAGGGATTCAACATCAAGTCCATTACGGGCTATTACACCGATCCCATCTCTTTCGCGATCACCTCGATCAATCCGCTCGCTTCACTCAAGTTTACGGATAACAAAGATACGGAGTATGTGGTGCTGGATGGAGGAAACGTTGTCGACGGGATTGCGGCTAAAGGCATATCCTATACGAAAACAGACGAATACAACGGCAAGCTGACCCTCGACGGAACCTTCTTCGGCACACTGGAATCGGGGATCAACCCGCTGAACTTCATTATTACCGATACGGATGGCGGTGAGGGTAAAACGACCGCACAGATTGCCATTGCCGGAGCGTCGGGAATCTCGTCGCCCGATCTATGGTTTGGAACGGGCAACCTCGACGCCATCGTGACCAATCCCTCTGCTTCGGACATTCAGATCAAATACCGCAGCAAAGGCAAATATGACACCGAGTGGAGCGAATGGATCAGTAAACCGGCCGTGAAGGGTGCAGACGGCTTTACGTACAGCGTGGCACCGAGCGATCTGGCAGCCGATCACACCTATGAGTTCCAACTGACCGAAAACGGCACAGAAGTTGGTGTTGTGAAGACAGTAGCTACTGAAACAGGTATACAAATGCCCAACGCGGGTTTCGAAGATTGGCACAAAAACGGCAAAGTCTGGTATCCTTACTCTGATGGAGGAACCGCTTTCTGGGGAAGCGGAAACCCGGGATCGACATCGATGGGTGAAGAGTTCAACACAACAACCGGAATCAATGATCCCCGGCCCGGATCGTCCGGATCCACTGCTGCTCAACTCCAAACTCAATATCCGAATATGTTGGGTATGGGAAAATTAGCAGCAGGAAATATCTTTGTGGGCGAGTTCGGGGCAGTATCAGGATTAGGAGGCACTGTAAAGATGGGAAGAGCCTTTACTTTCAATGCCAAACCAAAAGCCCTTCGTGTTTGGTACAAATGTTCACTCGGAATCAACGACAAAGGTGATGCAAATAACGGAATACAAGACAAATCAAGAATCTTCGCCTGCCTGGTGAACATGACCAATGGCAGTACCTATCATACAGTCAATACGACCCAACCCGAAGCGACGACTTTTGATCCTACGGACGAATTCCTCTACACGGACAAGACCAATACGGGGACATTGGAAGGACACATCATCGGATACGGTGACTTTCTAATCGAAGCTTCGCAAAACGAATGGAAAGAACACATCATTCCGATCACATACCGCGAACAATACAGCAGTGAAAAACCGAACGTATTGATCGTTACCGCATCGGCCAGCTACCGCGGCGATTACTTCGAGGGAAGTACCAGCAGTAAACTAATTATCGACGATTTCGAATTTATCTACTAAACGCACTGCATGAAAAACACAATCGTTTTTCTTACGCTGATAAGTTTTCTCGTTTCCGGGTATCGACTGGCGGCCAAAACGCCGGTCGATACCGTTTCGGAAAAGGAAATGATCCACCAGACCAAAAAGAAACGGGGACTGATCAGTATGAGCAATACCTTCGTCCCGAAAGGACAATGGATTGCCGGAACATCGGCCTCCTTCTCGACCCACACGAACGACAACTACACGTTTGTCGTCGTAGAGGGAATCAACTCGATCGGACACACGGTGAAGGTCACCCCCATCCTGGCCTACGCCCTGAAAAAGAACATGGCCATCGGAGCCCGATTCACCTACTCGAGAACGTTTTTGAAGGTCGACCGGACGGAGATCAAACTCGGCGACGAAGATACCGGTATCAACCTGTCGGTCGACTCCTACTATGCCCTCAAACACTCGTATGAAGGAGCGGTAATCTGGCGGCAGTATGTCCCGTTCGGGAACAGCAAACGCTTTGCCCTGTTCACGGAGATGCAGCTCGGCATGGGCGGATCGCAAGCCAAATTCGCCGCCGACACCCCCGTGAGAGGCACCTACGAAACCGGATTCCTCATGTCGCTCGGTGTCTCGCCCGGACTGGTCGCCTTCGCAACCAACAACATGGCCATCGAGGTGAACGTCGGCGTCATGGGTATCACCTACAATCATGTCAAACAGGTTCACAATCAGGTCTCCGTCGGCGAACGATCCAGCAGCATGATGAACTTCAAGGTCAACATCTTCTCGATCGGACTCGGCGTCGCATTCTACCTATAAACGAAAACAACCATGAAAAAACAGTTACTTCTTTTTCTACTGAGCTTCGGGGCGTTTTTCGTTCATGGAATGCCGCCTGAAACCATTCTTCCGGGTCCCGCTGACGATACCGTTTCAAAGCAGATCAACCCGATTCCGTTCGTCTCTGCAGACTCTCTCGCTCTACCCCAGCAACCCCTTCCGTCAAGCGACAAAAAGCCCTTCCTTCCCACCAGACGTAGAATGGACCGGGAAATCGACAAGAACAAATTCGCCTACAAGGGGGAGGTTGCGATCGGACTGACCGCATCATACGGTACACTATCGAGTGAAGAGACCGACTACCTGCTGATCCTCGACAACCTAAACCTCGACGGAAGCATCTTTACGGTAAATCCTTCGTTCGGATACTTCATCAAGGACAATCTGTGTGTCGGAGTTCGGTTCGGATACACCCGCATGCAGGGGCACGTCGGAAGTGCCAATATCAACCTCGGCGAAGCAAACGACATCAACATGTCCTTTGCCAACATCCGCCTCGACAACCATACGGTCTCCTACGGGGCCTTCTTCCGCTCGTACGCCGGCATCGACTCCAAAGGGCACTTCGGTCTGTTCAGCGAAATGGAGATCGCCGTCAACACGGGGTCGACCAATCTGGCTTACGAGTCCAACGCACAGATGAAACACACCCACAGCGAGAACCTGCAATGTAAACTGGATTTCAATCCGGGTCTCGCCGTGTACGTCTTCCCGAACGTATGTACCACCATATCTTTCGGTCTGGGCGGTATCCAATATACGAAAACCACACAGAAAGACCCCGAAGGAAACGTCATCGGAAGCCGAAGCGCATCGAAAATGAGATTCCGACTGAATCTACTCAATATTCGCATCGGATTCAACGTTCATTTGTAAAACGCGACATCTATCGAGTATGAAAAAGTCTTGCAGCCGAATTTTGCTCGCACTCTCCCTCCTGCTGACAGCCTGTATCAAAAACGATATTCCCTATCCGGTTGTCGAGCTCGAAGTGCTCGGTGTATCCGGCAAGGGATTCACCTGTGCGGAATCGGATATAGACCGGAAAAACCGCATCGTTACACTCCATCTCGACGAAACGACCGACATCAGCCGTGTCCAGATCGACTCGATCTCCATCACGTCGGGAGGCAAGACATCCGTGCCTTTGTCGGGAGAGTTCGATCTGAGAGGCAATCTGCCCATTACCCTCTCCCTTTATCAGGATTACGATTGGACGCTTCACGCCGAGCAGCAGATCGAACGGATCTTTACGGTCAAAAATCAGATCGGCAGTGCCACATTCGATGTTGCGGCCAAAACGGCGACCGCCTATGTGCCCTCCGGAACAGACATGAACAACATACAGATCACCGAGCTCAAACTCGGTCCCAAGGAGATCACCACCATGACACCATCTCCCGAAGAGTTGACCGTGTTTGAGACCTACCGGCAGGTCTATATCCAATACCACGACTTCAAGGAGACTTGGCGGCTGTATGTCATTCCTACCGACATCTCCATACAGTTTACCCAAACCGACGCATGGAGCCGTGTACTCTGGCTCTATGCCGCAGGAAAGAGCGGCACTTCACTCGGATTCCGTTACCGCAAGAGCGGCGATACGCAATGGACCGACGTTCCTGCCGACAAAATCACCATAGACGGAGGTTCGTTGAGCACCCGCATTTCGGGACTCGAACCGGAGACCTCCTACGAGGTAATTGCCTTTTCCGA
>URBJ01000045.1 GCA_900546005.1 uncultured Alistipes sp.
AGATTCGGGATATGGATGTAGTCGACCGGATTCTGTGTCGATTTGTCGAGAAACAGCGGAACGAGTCCTGCTGTCCCTTCGATGTTGTAGAGCGGGACGCTTTGCGACGGCAGGGTGTGGTCGCTGTTGTGGAGAAAGGTCTGTTCGGGGCGTTGCTCGTTGAACATATTGCCGGTCCCCGACTCCAACCACTCCGGATTTACGTTCAATTGTTGAATTATTATGTTCCGGTTGCGTTCCGAAAGCGCGGCCTTCCCGGTCTCGATCATCGATAGGGCGCTCTTCCCAATCCCCAGTATATTGGAGAGATCTTCCTGAGTCATGGAAAGCTCATTGCGAATCATGCGAATTCTTCCATTGATGCTCAGAGGATTAATTTTTTTCTGCATAAATTTTATCGAAAACTGTTTGAAAGTTCAAATTTTGAATATACTTTTGTTCTACAAAGTTAAATTATTTTATGCAAAAAAACAAATAGGAAAGTGGGAAATTAGTGCGTCGTCCCCCGATCGCTGCTGCATGGAGTGAACGTACGAAAGTGTATAAATCGGACGAAGGACGGCGGAACTACTTTTACGGCGAGAAATAAAAATGGAGGAGTTTGTTATGATCGAAATCAATGAAAAGATGTATGATGAGATTGCATCCTTGCTGCTCAACGAAATCGGTGATGCCGACTATTTTAATGGAACGGTTGAGTACGATACGGAGGAGTTTTATTCCTCTTTGATTTGTTCGCTGATCATTTGTCGGGATCCGGAGTCGTTGGCCATATTGTCTATTTTACCGGTATGGTGGGAGTATGATATTGCCTTGATCGATGGAGAACAGCTGAATGATTTCAGTTGGATGGAGCTGGATCGCTATTTGATGAATAAACTGAGGGGATGATGGAGATGTCGGCTATGCGATTGAGTGACAAGACTCGGGCAGAGGAAGCGGTTCGGAGTGCTATCAGGGATGGAGCTCTCTGGTCCGGGGAAAACGAGTCTTGCTTTGGAGAGCAGCAGGAAGAGGGGATTGAATCACCGGCATATCGGATGGATAAGGTGGGTATTGATCAGAGAACCGGACGATTGTCCATGGCGCTGTTGCATGATCGGGCCCTGCGGGGATTGTTGAAACGGGTTCGTGGGTATGCGGTTCGTGAGGTGAAGACTACCTATGAATACGATGCTTCCGGAACGAAAAAGGTGAAAAGCGAGGTGGTGACACAGAAAAAACAGGGACCCGATCTGGCTGCGATCACCTTCGTGCTGACCAACATCGATGCTCAGCACTGGAGGGTTAAGGGATTTACCGATTCGGAACGGTATGTGGACTCGGAGGCCTTGCCGGATCTCTCTTCGTGGTCCGATCCCGAATTGCAGGAGCTTGCCGGATGGAGTGATGTTCAAAATGAGGGTTGATGAAATTAACAAAAAAACAGGCTGCAGAGGAGCTGGCCCGACGCTCTTTGGTCAATTTCGCCAGATGGGTCGATCCGTCGGTGCGGATGACCCGTTTCCACAAGAGGTACTATGAGCTGCTGAACGATTTTGCCCACGGGAGAATCAGACGGTTGATCGTTTCGATGCCGCCACAGCACGGAAAGTCGTTGGGTGCATCGGTTTTGTTGCCGGCCTATCTTTTGGGATGCGATCCGGGTCTGAGGGTGGTGCTCGCTTCGTATAATGTGCGGTTGGCCTCCCGGTTTAACCGTCGTGTGCAACGGTTGATGGGCGGAGCGGCATACGGTGGGGTATTTCCCGACAGCCGGCTGAAAACCGGAAACAGAGGCCGGGCCATGAGGACAAGCGATGAGTTCGAAATAGAAGGCCACACGGGAGGGATGCTCAGTGTCGGCCGGGGCGGTTCGTTGACCGGAAATCCGGTGGATGTGTTGATTCTGGACGACCTCTATAAAGATTCGATGGAGGCGAATTCACCGTTGATCCGGGATCATGTCTGGGAGTGGTACAATGCGGTGGCGAAGACGCGGATGCACAACGACACGCGGGAGTTGATTGTTTTTACACGTTGGCATGAGGATGATTTGGTGGGGCGGTTGATGCAACACGAACCGGTGGTTGAGCTGCACGATCCGAAGCAGGTTGCAGATGCGGCATCGGATGCAGTCTGGTGGCACCTGAACTTCGAGGCGATCAAACGCGGTGCACCCACCCCGCTGGATCCGAGAAATGAGGGAGAGGCGCTGTGGCCGCAGCGGCATTCGCTGGCGCTGCTGGAACGGAAACGCCGACTCGATCCTTTTCTGTTCGAAACGATGTATCAAGGGGTACCCTCGGTGCGCGAAGGGTTGCTGTACGGAGATCGTTTTAAGACCTATGCCGAACGGCCGACCGAGCCGATTCGTCGGGCCAATTATACCGATACGGCCGATACGGGATCTGATTATCTCTGTTCGGTCTGTTATGAAGTCGGTGCGGATGGGGTGATTTATGTGACGGATGTGGTTTATACGGTATTGGATATGGATCGGACGGAGGAGATGGTTGCCGACATGTTGGAGAGGAACGGAACGGTGGAGGCTCGGGTCGAGAGTAATAACGGGGGACGTGGATTTGCCCGAGCTGTGGCCCGTCGGTGTCCGGGGATTCATGTTGAGTGGTTCCATCAGTCGCACAACAAGGAGGCCCGGATCTTGTCGAACGCACCGGCCGTGTTGACGCAAATTGTGATGCCGGTGGGTTGGCATCTTCGGTGGAGCGAATTTTATGGGGATTTAGTCACATTCCGGAGGCTGTTTCGGACGAATCGGCATGATGATGCTCCCGACGTATTGACCGGCATCATCGAGACCGAAGCGGAGATGGCCAATCGGTCGGGGTTCTGTGCCTATGGATTTATGCAAAAGTAGCCGTGTGGTCCGCAGTGCGGCGGTCAAAAAATCGGGGAGAGTCTTTTGTATGTTAGAGGTGAGTTTGAATCGGAAAGGATACGTATCGGGCGCGTCAGCCCGCGAGGAGGTCTGCCAGACGAGAAGCATAGTTGCAGGTTTTTTCTCTTGTTCAGTGTGTAAAAAAGGACGAAAGCTCACGCTTTGACCTCTAAAAGTTCCTTCCAGTCGGTCGTGTAGCGGGGACTCAGGTGTTCGCGGTTCATGCGGAACGGTTCGGTGCCTTGTGCAGCGACGACGATCTTCCCTTTGCCGAATGTGCGGTTCATGCGATCCATCGCCTCCATCAGTCGGGCCTGTTTGCCGTGGTCGACCGGAGAAAAAAGCGAGCGCTGAATCTCCGAAGCCGGGGTAATATCCGAAAGGATAACTCCGGCTTTTTTGTATCCGTAACCGTTGCAGTAGATTTGGCGCAGGGCCTTACGGACGCTTTTTACGATGTCCGGAGTGCAGGAGGTGGGTTCCGGAAGGATGGACAGTCCGGTTTCGTAGCGTTGTGGCTGGTCGTCACGGTGGCGGTTGGTATAGATAAAAGTTCTCACCTCACGGCACACCGATTTTTGTTTGCGTAGCTTCTCCGCACACATCGAGGCGAATTCCGCTACAATTTTCTCCAAGGTTTCCAGCTCGTAAACCTCATGGGGAAAGCTTCGGGAGATCGTGATTTGTTGTTTTTGCGGAGGCAGGTCATCGAAGTCGATGCAGGCGATTCCATGCAGTTCGTTCCAAGTCTTCAGACCTGTGACGCCCATGCGTTTTTGGATCCACTCTTTGGGTAGCTGGACGAATTGTCGGGCTGTTGTGATTCCCATGCTGTCGAACATCCTGCCGTAACGGCGGCCGATTCCCCAAATGTCGCGCAAGGGGAAGGTCGAAAGAACCTTTTCGATATCCTGCGGGCGGTGCATGTAGCAGCATCCGTGTAATTTCGGGTATTTTTTTGCCAATTTGCTGGCGATTTTTGCCAGTGTTTTGGTCGGAGCGATCCCGATGCTGACGGGAATTCCCGTATTGCGGCGTATGACTCCTCCTACGTGTCGGCCATATTCGTCCAACGGTTCGGAGATGCCGTGCAGGTCGAAAAACGCTTCGTCGATTGAGTAGACCTCCGTACTCGGGACGAGGGATCGCAGGGTAGTCATGACGCGGTGGGACATGTCGCCGTAGAGGGTGAAGTTGGTGGAGAAGATGGTGATGTCGTATCGGGAGATCAGAGGTTGAGCCTGATATAGTGGCTGTCCCATTTTGATGCCGGCGGCTTTGGCTTCGTTGGAGCGGGCGATGATGCACCCGTCGTTATTGGAGAGTACGACGACGGGTTTCCCGTTCAGGTCGGGTCGGAAGACCCGCTCGCACGAGACGAAAAAATTGTTGCAGTCGCAGAGTCCGTACATCGTTTGGTTACTTGAAAGTTTTGATGGCATGGCGCACGACACCCCAAATGACCAGTTCGCTGTTTGCGGTTACCTTGATTGGTGGATACTTGGGGTTGGATGGCAGCAATGACACGTTGTTGTGCTCGATTTTTACCCTTTTTACGGTGAACTCTCCGTTCAGGTAGCAGATGGCGATACAACCGTCGTAGGCTTCGATGGATTTATCGACGATCAGCAGATCGCCGTTGCCGATTCCGTCGCCGTTCATGCTGTCGCCCGAGACGCGGACGATGAATGTCGAGGCCGGATTGTGGATCAGAGCTTTGTTCAGATCGAGTGGGGCGTCCAGAAAGTCGTCGGCAGGAGAGGGGAATCCCGCTTGAACGGAACCGCCCGCTACGGAGAGCTCCTGTTGTGTCGATGTGTCCGGACGAATGAACGTTAGATTGAGTTCTGAACGGTCTTCCATGTGCTTTCTGAGTTATTTTCTACAAAGGTACGGATTATCTTCGGGGAACGTATGGGAAAGGTGTGAATGATTTCCGGCAGGGTCAAAAAGAGAGCCGAATTTTGCAGTCCGAAGAGCGGAGGAAAGCGGTCGTGCCGAGGTGCTTTGGGGGATTGTACATTGCCGTTGTTGTTTTCAGAAGCAAGAGGCAAGAGCGTCGAATTGGAATTTATAGATAAAACAAAAGAGACCAACATGTATTGGTCTCTTCGATTCTTTTGCTTCTACTATTTCTCTCTCCCTCCCCCTCTTTCTTCTTCTCTCTCTTCTTCTCTCACCCCCCTGTGTAGCGAGACCGGGACTTGAACCCGGGACCTTCGGATTATGAATCCGACGCTCTAACCAGCTGAGCTATCTCGCCATGCCTGCAATCTCCAGATTTACTCCCATCCCCTCTCTCTTGCTCCCTTCTCGATCAGTTGCATTACTGACCGGAATTCCACGGGCGGAGTGTTGTCCGTATTGCGAGTGCAAAAGTAGCAAATATTTTTTTCCGGACAAATTCTTGCACCGCTTTTTTGATTAAAATTAAAATTCATCGAAACGTAACGACTCAAAATCTGGAATTTTGTACCTTTGTAGCCGACAAAAGAATCTAATCAGTCAAATAAATAAATGTAGAAGATGAAAAAGTTGATTTGCGGCGTGTTGGTCGTGTTGATGACGGCCGTAACACCGGTGCTTTCGGCCAAGTCGAACAGTACGAAAAAGTCGGGAAAGTGTGAGGTGAAGAACCTGATTTATATGATTGGCGACGGAATGGGGCTTGCACAGGTCTCCATGTTGTTGCTCGAAGGAAAATATCTGCCTACCGCGTTCAATCGCTCGGAAAATATCGCGCTGATCTCTACCTATTCGGCGAATAACCGGGTGACGGATTCAGCTGCGGCGGGTACGGCATTGGCTTCCGGACATAAAACGAATAACGGCGTGTTGGGTCAGGAACCTGACGGTACGCCCTGCGTGTCGATTATGGAACGAGCCGGGAAAGAGGGGTATCAGACCGGTTTGGTCGTTACGGTCTACTTGCAACATGCGACTCCGGGTGCATTCTATGCTCATGTGCCGAGCCGGAACGATCTGGGTGTAATTTCCGAGCAATTCGTAGAGAGCGGAGTGGATGTGGCACTCGGTGGAGGTAAAAAGTTTCTGTCCGAGGGCGAAAAAGAGGGTAAAAACCTGATTGAAGCGTTGGAGGACAAGGACTACAAGGTGGTCTATGATATGGAAGACCTTGAGTCGGTCGACAGAGGTAAGGTCGTAGGCCTTTTCTCAGAAGAGTATATGCCGACGGTGCTGAACGGGCGCGATCCCGATTATTTGAAGGAGGCTACGGAGAAGGCGCTCGAGATTTTGTCGAACAATTGTGCCGATTCGAAAAAGGGATTTATGTTGATGGTCGAAGGTTCGCAGATCGATATCGAAGGACATGCCAACAATGTGGCCGGGATCTTGGAGGAGACACGCGATTTTGCACAAGCCGTGGGGGCAGCGATGGATTTTGCGGACCGGAACCCCGGAACGTTGGTGGTTGTTACGGCCGATCACGAGACGTCGGGGCTCTCGATAACGAGCAACAAGACCGATTTCACGCTCTCCGACAGCGGTATCGGATATGATTTCGGAACGACCGGTCATACCGGAATTATGGTGCCGGTTTATCTGTACGGTACAGGAGCGGAACAGATTAACGGAATTATGGACAATACCGATCTGCCGAAAAAATTGGCTGAATTGATGCGCCTGAAATAGATGGCCAACGAATAAAAAGAGAGCGGAGGGACTGTGATTCATCAGTCTCTCCGCTCTCTTTTTATGTAAAATGTAATTGTCTGGGAAGTCCAGCTATTTGGTGGGCCCGATCGACAGCCATTTCAGTCGGAGACTGTTGGTGACCACCGAAATGGAGCTGAATGCCATTGCGGCACTGGCCAGCATGGGGTTCAGAAGAATACCCCACAGCGGAAAGAGAACTCCGGCCGCAATGGGAATACCGATCAGGTTGTAGATAAACGCCCAGAAGAGATTCTCGCGGATGACCCTTGAGGTGTGGCGGGAGAGCCGGTAGGCTTTGGGCAGCAGACTCAGGTCGGAGTTCATCAACGTGATCGAGGCGATCTCCATCGCGACATCGGTGCCGTGTCCCATGGCAATACTGACATCGGCTCGCGCCAATGCCTGCGAATCGTTGATTCCGTCGCCGACCATGGCTACATGTTTCCCGCTGTTTTGCAGTTCGGTAATGTAACGGTCCTTATCCTCGGGTAACATTTCGGCCCGGTAGTGTTCGATGCCGAGCTGTTCGGCCAAGGCTTTGGCGGTCTTTCGGTTGTCTCCGGTCGACATGACGGGATCGATGTGTAGATGACGGAGCTCTTCGATGGCCGGACGGCTCGAGGGTTTTACCGGATCGCTCACGATCAGAACTGTCAGTAGCCGGTTGGCGGATCCGAAGAACACGACACTTGCTCCGGCTTGCCGGTTGCGGTCGATCTGTTCGGCAATTTCCTGAGGGATGGTTGCACCTTTATCCTCGACGAGACGCGAGCTGCCGATCCAATACGGGGCGTCGTTGCAGGTAAACTCGACCCCTTTTCCGGTTAGGCTCGAGAAGGATTCGATCGCTGGAGCCGGAGCGTCGGATGGGGGAATGTGGGCGACGATCGCTTCAGCCAGTGGGTGTTCGGATTTCAGTTCGGCCGCGCGGATGATGGGACGGTATGGATCCTGCTCCGGAGCTACTGCGATCCACTCCGTAACGGTAGGATGTCCTTCGGTCAGTGTTCCCGTTTTGTCCATGACGATCGTGTCGATCCGGCACATCTGTTCGAGCGCCGTGGCATCCTTGATCAGGATTTTATTCTCGGCCCCTCGTCCGATACCGACCATCAGTGCAGTCGGAGTGGCTAATCCCAAGGCACAGGGGCAGGCGATGACCAGAACCGATACGGCCGACAGCAGGGCGTGTGAAAAGTAGTTCGTCCCGCCGATCACAAGCCAGAGAATGAAGGTCAGAGCAGCGATGCCTATAACGGTTGGAACGAAGATCGAAGCGATGCGGTCGGCAGTTTGCTGCACGGGGGCTTTGCTTCCCTGAGCCTGTTGTACGGTTTGGATGATTCGGGCCAAAAGCGTTTCGCTGCCGACTCCGGTAGCTTTCATGGTGAAGGCTCCCCGTGTGTTGATCGTTCCGGCCACGACTTTGTCGCCGACCTCCTTGGCGACGGGAAGGGGTTCTCCGGTGATCATGCTTTCGTCCACATGGGATCGTCCCTCCGTGACCACTCCATCGACCGGGATTTTTTCACCCGGACGTACGGCGATCCGGTCTCCCACTTGTAGGGTGGCGATCGGAACCTCCTCTTCGGTGCCGTTGCGGAGGATTCGTGCGGAGGTGGGTTGGAGACCGATCAGCTTTTTTATTGCGGAGGAGGTCTTTCCTTTGGCGCGTTCCTCCATCAACTTCCCGATCGAGACGAAGGCGATAATCATGCAGGAGGCCTCGTAGTAGACATGTGGCTCGATGCCGCGTTGTATCCAGAATTCCGGGTAGAAGGTGTTGAAGGCGCTGAATACGAAAGCAATCGATGTACTTAGTGCAACCAAGGTATCCATGTTGGACTTCCCGTGTCGGGCCTGTTTCCATCCGTTGATAAAGAAACTTCGTCCGAAGATGCAAAGTACGGGAAGCGTAAGGATCAACATGATCAGGTGTACATAGGGAAGTTTCATGAAGAACATGCCGAGGATGGCGACGGGAAGTGCAAAGATCCACGTTCCGATCGTCCGGCGGACCATGCGTCGGTAATGGTTCTGCTCGGCTTGCTGCTGTTTGAGTGCCGTATCGTCTTCGTCGATGATCAGGTCATATCCGGCAGCTTGTACGGCCGCACGGATTTGTTGCGGTGAGAGTGCCGTCGGATCGAAGGAGACCGAGAGCTGGTTGGCCGCGAAATTGACGGAGGCCTTTTCGACGCCATTGAGTTGTTGTACGGTCTGTTCGACATTCATGGCGCAAACGGCACAGCTCATCTCCAATACCGGATAGGTTTTGCTTACAATCTTTTTCATGTGTGTATCAAAAGTTGCGTTTTGCGTCTTCAAAGGTAGAAATTTTATTCAGGAGATAGGATCCCCGATTTTAGGTATTTGAAATGTGAAAATTGACGATATTGTCGAAAAGTAACTGTCTGACAAGGGTTCTATTTGAGATAGTTTTACTATCTTTGCAGGGTTGTAGGGGATGGAAAGCATCCGCCTTGCAAGAGAATAAAACGAAATGACTATGAGTGATTCCAAATTACGGATCGGAATAACGCACGGAGATGTGAACGGTATCGGCTATGAGGTGATTATCAAAACATTGATAGATCCTCGTATGTGTGAATTGTTTACGCCGGTCATTTACGGTTCGGCGAAAGCTGCGGCCTACTACAAGAAACAGATCGAATCGGCCGAGAATTTCGGGTTCAATATCGTGACGTCGGCTCGGGAGGCCTCTTCTCGGAGGGTCAATCTTGTCGGATGTGTATCGGATGAATTGCGTGTAGAACCCGGTGTGCTGACGGCAGCAGCCGGCGAGGCCTCCGTCGCTGCGCTTCGTGCCGCAGTGGCTGACTTGAAGGCCGGGTATATCGATGCGGTCGTTACGGCGCCGATCTGCAAAGAGAATGTGCAGAGTCAATCGTTTTCGTTCTCCGGTCACACCGAGTTCTTTGCCTCCGAATTTGGAGGGGATCCGCTGATGTTGATGTGCAGCGATCGGATGAAGGTGGGACTGGTCACGGTTCATATTCCGATCTCGGCCGTGAGTCCATCCATTACGCAAGAGCGGATTATTACCAAATTGCGTGAATTGCGGCAATCGTTGGTGCAGGATTTTTCGATTCGCGATCCCCGGATCGCCGTGTTGGGACTTAATCCGCATATTGGCGACGGCGGCTTGATCGGTAACGAGGAGCAGGAGATCATTATTCCGGCGGTACAAGCCGCCTTTCAGGAGAAGATCTTGGCGTTTGGCCCATTTGCAGCCGACGGATTTTTTGCTGCTTGCAGTTATATGAAATACGATGCGGTGCTGGCGATGTATCATGATCAGGGACTTGCACCGTTCAAGGCATTGAGCCACGGCGGAGTGAACTTTACCGCAGGCCTGCCGATCGTTCGGACCAGCCCGGCTCACGGAGTGGGTTTCGATATTGCCGGACAGAATCGTGCAGATGCGCAGGGTATGCGCGATGCGATCTATATGGCGATCGATGTGGTTCGCAGCCGCCGGGAGTATGCATCGATGACGGCCAATCCATTACAGAAGTATAAAAGGGACAACGGAGCGGACATGTCGGCATCCGATCTGCCTGAACAACAGGAAGAAGATTAATAATAATTCAGCGAAGGGGCACAGGTTGTATTGTGCCGGAATTTATTAAAATAAAAACAAGATGATAAAAGTAACTTTCCCCGATGGCGGCGTTCGTGAGTACGCCAAGGGAACAACGGCAATGGAAATTGCAGCGAGCATCAGTCCACGTTTGGCCCAAGAGGCGCTTTCTGCAACGGTCAACGGAGAAATCGTTGATCTGAAGCGACCTATCGAAGAGGATGCGACGATTCGATTCCACAAGTGGGAGGATCCCGAAGGTAAAAAGGCCTTCTGGCACTCTTCGTCACACCTGATGGCAGAGGCGCTGGAAGCACTCTATCCGGGCATTAAGTTCGGTATCGGGCCGAGCATCGAAAACGGGTTCTACTACGATGTAGACTCTCCGGTGCCCATCACCGAAGGTGATCTGCCCAAGATCGAGAAGAAGATGGAGGAGCTGGCTCGGACGAAAGAGGAGATTTGTCGCCGCGAGGTGAGCAAGGCCGAGGCCTTGAAAACCTACACCGAAAAGGGCGATCAATATAAGGTAGAGTTGATCGAGGGTCTCGAGGACGGAACGATCAGCTTCTATACGAACGGAAATTTCACCGATTTGTGTCGTGGTCCGCACTTGCCCAATATGGGTTATATCAAGGCGATCAAGTTGACTTCGGTAGCAGGTGCTTATTGGCGGGGCGACGAGAAAAACAAGATGTTGACCCGAATCTACGGTATCACCTTCCCGAAGAAATCGATGTTGGATGAGTATCTGGCCATGCTCGAGGAGGCCAAGAAACGGGATCACCGCAAGTTGGGCAAGGAGCTCGAGCTGTTCTGTTTCTCCCCGAGAGTGGGTGCAGGATTGCCGTTGTGGTTGCCCAAGGGAGCCGCTTTGCGCGATCGGCTGGAGCAGTTCTTGAGAAATGTCCAGAAGCAGTATGGCTACCAACAGGTCATTACGCCGCATATCGGGATGAAGGACTTGTACGTAACGTCGGGTCACTATGCCAAATACGGTAAGGATTCGTTCCAGCCGATCCATACGCCGGACGACAGCGAAGAGTTCTTGCTTAAACCGATGAACTGTCCGCACCACTGCGAAATTTACAGATTCAAACCGCGGTCATACAAGGATCTGCCGTTGCGTTTCGCCGAGTTCGGAACGGTCTATCGGTACGAACAGAGCGGTGAGTTGCACGGATTGACTCGTGTCCGTGGATTTACTCAGGACGATGCCCACATCTTCTGCCGTCCCGATCAGTTGAAGGATGAGTTCATGAAGGTGATCGATATCGTGCTCTATATCTTCCGAACGTTGAGCTTCGATAAATATACGGCGCAGATCTCGTTGCGCGATCCGAACAACAAGGAGAAGTATATCGGAACGGACGAAAATTGGCACAAGGCCGAGCAGGCGATCATTGAGGCCTCCAAAGAGAAGGGATTGAACACGACGGTCGAATTGGGCGAGGCAGCGTTCTATGGCCCGAAGTTGGACTTTATGGTTCGGGATGCGATCGGGCGTCAGTGGCAGTTGGGAACGATTCAGGTGGACTACAATCTGCCCGAGCGGTTTAACCTGACCTACAAGGGCTCGGATGACAAGGAGCACCGTCCGATCATGATCCACCGTGCGCCGTTCGGTTCGATGGAGCGGTTCGTTGCGGTGTTGCTCGAGCATACGGGCGGAAAATTCCCGTTGTGGCTCTCTCCGGATCAGGTAGTTGTCCTGCCGATCAGCGAAAAATTCAACGATTATGCGAAAAAAGTTTCAGATTATCTAAATAATTCCGATATTCGTGCTCAGGTGGACGACCGTAACGAAAAGATCGGCCGCAAGATACGTGATAACGAATTGAAGCGGATCCCGTATCTGCTGGTTGTAGGAGAGAAGGAGGAGCAGCAGCAGACTGTTTCGGTTCGGGCACAGGGCGAAGGAGATAAGGGTATGATGAACCTCGATTCGTTCATAGCGCTTATCCGCGAGAAAATCGCCGGTGAGATTCAGAAGATTAAATAGAAAAGAATAGCGAAAATATTTGTTTCACTAATCGTCAGGAGGACAAAGCTATAATTACAAAACCGAAACCGAAGCCGGTAGCAGCAGTACGGCCAGGACGTGTGCAGGAAAAAGAGGCTGCGCATCGAATCAACAATTTCATAACGGCCCCGCAGGTCAGACTTGTGGGCGAAAATATCGAACAACCGGTGGTCGTATCGCTGCGCGAAGCGCTCGATAAGGCCGAAGAGTTGGGCCTGGATCTGGTGGAGATCTCTCCAAAAGCCGATCCCCCCGTCTGTCGGATTGTCGATTATTCGAAATTCCTCTATCAGCAGAAGAAAAAGGCGAAGGAGATCAAGGCAAAAGTCACGAAAGTGGTGGTTAAGGAGATCCGTTTCGGACCCAATACCGATGATCATGACTACAATTTCAAATTGAAGCATGCCGAGAACTTTCTGAAAGAGGGAGCCAAAGTAAAAGCTTATGTCTTTTTCAGGGGCCGTCAGATCGTGTTCAAAGATCAGGGAGAGATCCTTCTGTTGCGCTTTGCGACCGATCTCGAAGATTTGGCGAAAGTAGAGCAGATGCCGCGTCTCGAAGGAAAGCGGATGATTCTGGTACTTGCTCCGAAACCGAAAAAGTAGACTTTGTTCCACTTTGAACCAAAAGTATAAGCCCGAGGAGCATTGCTTTCTCGGGATTATATGTTTATAGTGTTGTGGTGCAATGACGCTCTTTCCCGAGGGGTGCATGACTTCAGAAGCAGACGAAAGAAAACTAACTACTAACCCATAAAACGAATAAATGAAATGAAACGAAATGTATTTGGATGGATTACGGTATTTTGCGTATCCTTTTTATTGGCAGGGATTACCATCGGATGTGCGACGGACGCACAGGCGCGTGAGGTGGGTGATTCGACAACCGTAACTCCCGTGAATCCATCGGATCGGGAGGTTGGAATTGCGTACGGATTGTGGATGGATCGCGACATGTGGAGCAATCCGAACAATACATGGGGTACTCCGACTTTGGGCCCATACGACTCCCGGGAACGAAGAATTATCCGTCAGCATGCCCAGTGGTTGGCTGATGCCGGAGTAGATTTTGTGTGGCTCGACTGGTCGAACAACGTAACCTATGACCCCGATGCACTGTGGGTCGGCGGAAAGCAGGACTTGATCGAAGATGCAACGGCGATTCTGTTTGATGAATATTATAAAATGTCGAAAGCAGGAATGGCCCATCCCCGTATCAGTATCTTTATCGGAGTAACCGGGGCGCCGGAAGCGGTGTCTGACGGACGTTTGCAGAAAAAAGCGGATCAGGTGTGGGATATGTATGCCAATAATCCGAAGTATAAGGGGATGATGCAGTTGTACAAGGGAAAACCCTTGTTGGTGGTCTATGTCAATACGCCCTCTCCGTGGCAGACCGGAGTTCCCGATTGGGACGACGATCGTTTCACGGTACGCTGGATGACCGGATACGTATCGGAACAGGCCTCTTTGCGGACAGAGGATCGGATTAGTAAATACGGCTATTGGTCATGGGAAGATCGCGGAGAACAGACCTATCCGATTTGCGATGGTCATCCCGAAACGATGGTGGTATGTGCGGCTGTCCGCAAGCAGGCAGAACCCGGTGAGAGCGGCTATATTCCGGAGGTGGGACGCCGCAACGGCGAGACCTTTAAGGAGCAGTTTGCCCGTGCACGCGAGATAGGGACCCATTTTGCGATGGTCGTATCGTGGAACGAGTGGACCACCGGAGAGCAGCCCAGTGCAGAGGTGAGCAAGGACCTTGAACCGTCGAATGAGTGGGGTGACCAGTATTTGCAGCTGTTAAAAGAGGAGATACGTAAATTTAAATCCGAATAAGAACTTAAGTAGAGAACGGCGAATGCCGAAGTGAAAAATCAGGGTATGAAGAGAAGAGTATTAATGATGTGGGCGATAGCAGGGTTCGCCGTGTGGATGTATGGATGTGGCAATTCGGCTGATCAGCAGTTGAAGACGGCCGGTTTTGAGTCGGTTACGATCGGAGGAGAGCTGAGTGAGCGGATCGACCGAAATTTTGATCGTATGGAGACGGAGCTGTATCAGCCTGAACAGGTCTATTGGACGGAGGAGGAGTCAGGCGGATGGCCGGCCGACAAGGAGGGTCGGACGATTCTGGCTCTGGTTCTCGATGCACGTGCGTCGCATCGGACTCCGAAGTATTTGGATGAGCTGATTACGTTGTTGCCCGAACATCTGAATGCCAAGGGGTATCTGGGTTCGATCCATGAGGGTCAGGTCGACGAGCAGCAACTCTCCGGACACGGGTGGTTGTTGCGTGGACTCTGTGAATACTATGCATGGAAACAGGATCCGAAGGTGTTGGATATGGCCAAAACCATTGTTGACAGTCTGTTCCTGCCGATCGCTCCGTTTGTCGAACGCTATCCGCTCAGCAACGAGGAGCGCATTGCCGGTACGGGAGAGATGTCCGGAAGTATACAGAATACGGTTAACGGATGGCGTCTGTCGTCGGATATCGGATGTGTGTTTATCGGTATGGAGGGGCTGATCCACTCGTACCAATATATACCCTCAGCCGAGTCGAAGGCGTTGATTGAACAGTTGATCGATCTGTTCCGCAGAATGGATCTGGTCGGTATCAAGGCACAGACGCATGCCTCGCTGACCGCGATGCGCGGCATGTTGCGGTATGCTTCGTTGACGGGCGATACGACGCTCGTGCCAGAGGTCGAATCACGTTGGCAGCTCTACAAGGAGTATGGAATGACCGAGAATTACGAGAACTATAACTGGTTCGAGCGTTACGATACGTGGACCGAACCGTGTGCAATTATCGACTCGTACCTCGTGGCCGTACAGCTGTGGGCAGCGACGCGTAATCCGGCCTATCTGGAGGATGCCGAGAGGATCTATTTCAACGGAATCGGCGCTACGCAGCGGGCAAACGGCGGGTTTGGTTGTGACCGTCCGGTGGGAGTAGTCTTCCCCGATATTGCGATCCATGCAGATGAAGCCCATTGGTGTTGTACGATGCGAGGCGGAGAAGGTTTGGGCCGGGCTGCAGAATATGCCTATTTTACGGCTGGAGATACGGTTTTCGTTCCGGCCTATCATGAGAGCATGTTGGCGTTGGCCGATCGTGGACTTACTCTGGAACAGCATACGGAGTATCCGTTTGGGAACCGGGTCGAATTTGTGGTTAAGGAGGCTCCGAAACGGGAGATGACTTTGGCCCTGTTTGTTCCGTCGGACATGCGCATCGAATCGATGGTTGCATCACGGCCGGAATTCGGGAAAATTTCGGGGCCTCAGGATGGTTTTGTTACGGCAACGGGTCGATTTGCAGCGGGAGATACCCTGACTCTGACGTATGGGTTTGATGCCCGTTGGGTACGGCTCGAGAATAAGGACGTAACGGATTCGAGTCGGTATAAAGCGATGTACGGTCCGTTGGTGTTGGGTTATGAAGCTGAGGCGCCTCTCGGATTTATGGGTGAGGTAGAAATTGTACCTGCGGCTGATGGTCGAAGTTGTGCGGTACGTGGAGCCAAAGAGTGCCGTCCGGTGGCTGCAGGAAAGAGCAGTAAAAATAGTTTTACACGTGACGGCATGACGTTTGAGGTTGTTGAAGGAACGGAACATCGTTTTACGCCGTTGTATCATCTGCTCGATCCGGCCGTCTCTATCGGAGCGAATTATCACCGGATGGTGACCGTAAATATGTATCCTTTTGTAGAATAGTATATCCATTAAAGTAGATTGATATATGAAAACATTGAAGTTTAAGACGAATGCCAAGTGTGGCGGATGCGTTGCCCGGATTGGGGAAGCGCTCGGAAAATTTGTGCCGGAGGGTAAATGGTCGATTGATCTTTCGACTCCCGATCGGGTGTTGACCGTTGAGACGGATCTTCCGGCAGAAGAGATTGTACGGATTGTGACCGAAGCAGGATATAAGGCAGAGGTTTTGTAGTGGTTAAAGGCTGTTTGGTATAGCGATCCAAAAGCCAAGAAAAAGGAGAGGGGACCGAACTTGTTCGGTCCCCTCTCCTTTTTATCATATATTCCTACCTTTTAATGAGAAAAATTATTCCATAAGGGTAATCTGTCCTAGACGGTAGCGGTGTTTTCCGTCGTCACCGCCGCGTAGGGATAGAAGACGACGCCCGGCACATACGGTCCGTAGGGATCATATCTCCGGAAATACCGCAGATGGCTGCGCAGCACATAGCCGTCCGCGTCGCCCTTCTTCACGCGCGCCCACTGGTCGTCGAGCTCCATCACATCGACGGATTCGTTTTCGTAAACCGTGCCAATCAGCTTGGTGTCCTCGTCCTTTTCCTTGCGGATGGACAGATTCACGTCCGCCGTCGCGCTGTACACCGCCGTGAAGCTGGTCGAAATCTGATAATCCTCCGGCAGCTCAATGCCGTCGTGTGCGGGGCGAAGG
>URBJ01000046.1 GCA_900546005.1 uncultured Alistipes sp.
GAAAAAGTACAACGGTTATGCTTCGACTCTTCGGAGAACTGATATTCAGGGTACTTATCTTTCTTTCCCCGTATGCACAAGTACTCCGAAAAAGTCATTCGTTCCACAACTTACTTTGCTCCTGACGCTGCGCCATACGGGTATCGATCTCGTCGAACAGAGCATCCAGTTTCCGATTGCAGTCGTCGACAACTACCGGATCGTATCCCCGCTCTTCTATTTGCCGGATCACCTCCCGTCCGACTTGAAAGGAGAAGTGTTCGGTACGTTCAAGCTGCCGCATCGCATCCTGCGTCCGGTCGAACCGCATGTACCGCTTCCCGTTGTCGCGTGTAACAGGAAAAACCGCCCGTTTCATCCGAACCGCCATTTCGTTTTGCGGAGCCCGTCCATTTTCGGCTCCCGCTCGCAGGCTCTCCGGAATGCGCTCCCCGGCCCGTACCCAAACCGGAACCGCATAACTGCACGGAGGATACCCCAACAGGCACCACATCGTCACGGCATCGGTACGCTCTCCGGCACACACCCCTTCGACCACCACCGAAGCAGCCGTCGAGTTTCGGGGAATGTAGTCCTGATCGACCGCCCATGCACTCCGCAAACGGCCCTTGCCCCGTTCCAAATCTGTCTCCAACTGCGCATTATAGAACGATCGGGCCGGGACCTCGAAAATCCACTCGGGCGAGAGGCTCTTTTGTGCATAGGCCTGTTCGAAAAGATGCGTCGCATTCTGGTATCGAACATATCCCATCCCTTCGTCCTCCAATCCGGAAAACGAAAAATTGGTCCGGACCAGATATCCGTCCGGTGCGACCTCCGGATCGTTCGCATCGTATTTGACATATCCGTAGTCCCACACCTCGAAATAAGCAGCGCCCCCCTGTGCATCGATCACCCCGAAATTGGTCTCCAGACAACGGGGTTCGGGCAGCGTACGGATGTACTCCTCGAATTCGTCGACCGTCGCACACCGGCCCAGCGCCTCCATCATCACGACACCCTCCAACTCGGGCAATCCCATCAGAGAATCGGGTTTCATGTTATAGGATGCATTATTCATGATGGCGAAACCCGCGCTGTTCACTCCGGTCCAGACTTCGCGCGTCACGGTATCCTCCGAATTGACCAAACCGGTAAAATCGTAATGTTCCCCCTTGAAATGGGCAATGTGGTTCCACTCGGTTCCCGTATCCCGCTGTTTCCACAGAAACGGACGCCCCGTGGCTGAAGCCCGTGCCGTCACCACTGCTGTCGTACACCCGTACAACGACTCTCCGAGCAGGAACGACTCGATCAGAACCGCTATCATCGCTATCCACAAAAATTTCCGCATAATCACTCCTTTTTGATCTCTTCCCGATCTCTTTTACAACAATACGCAAAGTCAAAAGCTTCAAACTCGGTCTATTGGAGTTCATGCTATGACACAACCATATACAGATTACAAATATACGAAAAAGGTTGGAGCCGAGGCAAATGAAACCTCTGTTTTCAGATTCGGAACCCTACCCACCCGTGTATCAAGCCGCAACTCTTTTCAAAAATTACAAAGGCTGCCGGGATCTGCTCATCCGAATTTTACCTCTCGCCAAGATTTCATATTCTCGACATACAGAAACGGATCAACGCAAACGGGATAAAAGGGTTATAAAAAAGATGGGATCGTCATAAAACGATCCCATCCGCAAAGCTATATTATCAAAAACTCGCTTTCGTCCTATTTTTCTGCCATATTCGGAATAGGTTTCTTGTAGTCACCGGCCACCAGACGTTTGTGACACTTCTCGAAACAATCCAGCGTGTAGTTCACATCGTCGAGCGTATGAACCGCCGTCGGGATGATTCGCAGAATGATCTCGCCTTTCGGGATCACCGGATAAACGACCACCGAACAGAACAGGTTGTAGGTCTCACGCAGGTCGACCACAATGTTACAAGCCTCTTCCACACCACCTTTCATATATACGGGAGTCACCGGAGAGAGCGTACCTCCGATGTCGAAACCTCTTTCGCGGAATCCATCCTGCAGTGCATGTACGATCTTCCACAGGTTTTCACGGAATTCAGGATGCGTACGGATCAGCTCCAAACGCTTCAACGCTCCCTTGACCATCGGCATCGGAAGCGCCTTGGCGTAGGTCTGCGAACGCATGTTGTAACGCAGATAATCTACGATATACTTCTCCGAAGCGACGAATGCTCCGATTCCGGCCATCGACTTGGCAAAGGTACTGAACCATACATCCACACCATCACCCACACCGAAATGTTCCGGCGTGCCGGCTCCGGTTTTACCCATCGTTCCGAAACCGTGTGCGTCGTCGACCAACAGACGGAAATCGAAATCCTTCTTCATGGCTACCAGTTCGTCCAGCTTACCCAGATCGCCCTTCATTCCGAACACGCCTTCGGTAATCACCAGTACGCCTCCGCCATTTTCCGCTGCGAGCTTCGTTGCATGACCGAGCTGTTTGCGGCAAGCCTCCATATCGTTATGCGGATAAACGAAACGCTTGCCCGTATGCAACCGCAATCCGTCGATGATACAAGCATGAGCCTCCGAGTCGTAAACCACTACATCGCGGCGCGTCAACAACGAATCGATAATCGAAACCATGCCCTGATAACCGTAGTTGAGCAGAAACGCATCGGGTTTGCCCACAAATGCAGCCAGCTCACGTTCGAGCTGTTCGTGCCACTTGGTCTGACCGCTCATCATGCGCGCTCCCATCGGATAGGCCATACCGAACTCCTTGGCGGCCTCGGCATCCGCCTTGCGCACCTCGGGATGGTTGGCCAAACCCAAATAGTTGTTGAGGCTCCAGTTCAACACCTCGCGGCCCCGGAAAATCATGTGCGGACCGATCTCGCCTTCCAGTTTCGGAAACGAATAGTATCCGTGACTCAGCTTCTGATACTGTCCGATCGGACCTCCTGCATTCTCATGTATTCGTTTAAAAATATCCACCGTCGTATTATTTTTTGGTTAGTTTTCAGTTCCTAAAAACGCACAAAGATAACATTTTTTGGAGATATCTCACTCATCTCCGGGGAAGTTTTTCTTCCGGCTTGCCTCATTTCGCCCTCTACCGCTCCCTGTCAACGCTCTCCTCGATCAATTTCTCTACATTTCCGAAATTTCCTCTCCAAAAAAACAATATACATTTCCCAATATCGTTTAAAATATGTAATTTTGCCGATCGGCAGACTTCGATTACTATGCGTCGTCTTCCGCATGGCGACTAAAACTCCGAAAACAACAATGAAAGTTCATTTTTCGAAAATCTTCATCGCGGCAACTCTCTTGCTAATAGCCTCATGTAGCGGATATAACAAACTGCTCCGACATGGATCGAGTGAGGACAAGTACGAAAAAGCACTCGAATTATACAACAACCAGAAATACAATAAAGCCCTCACGCTATTCAAAGAAGTTGAAACCATTTTCGGACATTCGGACCGAGCTGACTCCATTATGTTTTACATCGGAGTCTGTTATTTCCGAATAGGAGATTACGTATCGAGCGGAGAACAATTCAATACATTCCGTGAAACATTCCGCCGAAGTCCTTTCCTTGAAGAGGCCGAATACTATTTTGCCAAAGGATTTTATTACTCCTCATCCGAGCCTGAAAACGATCAAACCAATACTCTCGTCGCCATGCAAGCCATCGGCGAATATCTTGAACGTTACCCCAATAGCCATAAAAAAGAAGATTTGGCGGAAAATTTATTAGATCTGAGGCAAAGACTCTATGACAAAGCCTATCTGAATGCAAAACTCTATTACGACATCGGATATTACAACTCGGCCGTTACGGCCCTGAACAACGCCATCAAGCGCTATCCCGACAGCAACCACAGGGAAGAGCTGCTGTTTCTGATCGTCTGCTCCCACTATGAATTTGCGAAAAACAGCGTCGCACTAAAACAGAGACAACGCTATTTAGACATGCAAGACGCCTACTATACCTTTATTGAGGAGTATCCGGAGAGTACCTATCGCAAAGATGCGGATAAAATGTTCGATGACGCAAAAGCCTTCTTGGACAAATTTAAGGACGAAGACCCGGGAGCCGTAACGACTGCAGTCGATGAAGATGCAGATCAGGTGAACGCCTCGACCTTTACCCCGACTGAAAAAACGGATCAAGATCAACCTTCAAAAAAGAAGGATAAAGACAAACGGCAAAAAGAGAAAAAGTCAAAAAAATCAGATAATTCAGAAGCTGAAAATGGAACTGAAAAAGAGTAACATCCCAACGAACACGATTACCAGAAAGCTGACCGATCTGGACGCCCCGACCGGAAACATCTATGAATCGGTCGTGATCATTTCGAAACGCGCCAACCAGATCGCAAGTGAGCTCAAACAGGAACTCACCCGCAAACTGGCCGATTTTTCGAACACCAACGATGCGCTGGAGGAGACGTTCGAAAACAGAGAACAGATCGAAATCTCGAAGTACTACGAACGTCTTCCGAAACCGACCATCGTAGCTACCGAAGAGTTTCTGGCCGGGAAAGTCTACTTCCGCGACACGAAGGACGATCCGATCGAGGAGATCGCCCAAGAGGAAAAAAAGGCAGAACCATCTGCTCAATAGTGAACGGGCGTGTCGGTGAGGACACGAACTGAATAATACCTGTTGACGATGTTGCGAGGAAAAAAGATCATTGTCGGTGTTACGGGCAGTATCGCAGCCTACAAGGCAGCGGTGCTGATTCGTTTATTGGTACGTGAAGGAGCCGAAGTCAAGGCGCTGCTTACACCGACCGCCAAACAGTTCATCACTCCGCTGACTCTGGCTACGCTCTGCAAAAATCCCGTCCCCGTCGAGTTTTTCAACCCCGAGAACGGAGCATGGAACAGCCACGTCAGCCTTGGAACATGGGCCGATGCTTTCGTTATCGCCCCCGCTACGGCCAATACGATCGCAAAAATGGCTACCGGCGTAGCCGACAACCTTTTGCTGACCACCTATCTGTCGGCCAGATGTCCGGTCTTCGTTGCCCCGGCAATGGACCTCGACATGTACAACCATCCGTCGACCCAATACAACCTCGATTCGCTGAAAAGCTACGGCAACCGGATCATCGAACCGGCCGAAGGCGAACTGGCCAGCGGACTCTCCGGGAAAGGCCGAATGGAGGAGCCCGAAAAGATCGTCGAATACCTGTCCCAGTACTTCAGTCGCAAGACCAATCTGAAAGGCAAGAAAATTCTGGTAACGGCCGGTCCCACGATCGAACCGATCGATCCGGTCCGATACATCTCCAACCACTCGTCGGGACGGATGGGCTACGCCATTGCCGCCGAGCTGTATGAACGTGGAGCCGAAGTCTATCTGGTCAGCGGGAAAACAGCATTGACACCGCCCGATGGCGTTCAGACGATCGATGTGCTGACGGCCGACGAAATGTACCAAGCCGCCACTCAGATTTTCGAACGGTGCGACGGAGCCGTCATGTGCGCTGCCGTGGCCGACTACACGCCGAAAAACACCGAAACCCACAAGATCAAAAAAGAGGGGACCGAAACGTGGAGCCTCGAATTGGCTCCGACTCAGGACATAGCCGCCGCCATCGGGGCCCATAAAGGGAACCGGTTGCTCGTGGGCTTCGCCCTTGAAACCGATAACGAGGAGGCCAACGCCCTCTCCAAACTGGAGAAGAAAAACATGGACTTCATTGTGCTCAACTCCTTGAAAAACGAGGGCGCCGGATTCGGAACGAAAACCAACCAAATCACCATCTTGCGCAAGGACGGCACCCAGACTGAGTTCGAGCTCAAGAGCAAAGCGGATGTCGCCAAGGACATCGTTGACGAGATGGAGGCATTCTGGGACATTGACAAGTCCTAACCAAAACGCAGACACCTCGCCGATACAAATCTTCATGCACCATGTTGACCCGTTTAACCGTTGAAAATTATGCCTTGATAGACCGGCTGGATATCTCTTTCGCTCCGGACCTGAACATCATTACGGGCGAAACGGGAGCCGGCAAATCCATCCTGCTCGGAGCGTTGGGGTTGATTCTCGGCAACCGGGCCGACACTTCGGTCATCAAAGACCAAACCCGTAACTGCATCGTCGAGGCAGAATTCAACATCGAGGCCTACAACCTGAAGCCTCTGTTCGACGAGCTCGACATCGAATACGATGACCGTCCTCTGTTTCGCCGAATCATTACGCCGAGCGGCAAAAGTCGAGCCTACGTAAACGACTTTCCGGTTCAACTCACATCGTTGCGGGAGATCGGCGGACGGCTGATCGACATTCACTCACAGCACCAGACGCTGATGCTGGCCAACAGTGCCTTTCAGACCGGTATACTAGACAGTGTTGCGGCACAGGACTCCCTCATGAACAATTACCGGGAGGATTTCCAACGGCTAAAAAAGCAACGGGCCGAATTAGAAAAGCTCACCATAGAGGCCGAAGAGCGTCTCCGAGACAGAGAATACCTCTCGTTCCAACTGCATGAGCTCCAAGAGGCCAAATTGCAAGCCGACGAACAACAGGACCTCGAGGCAGAGCAGACGGAACTGGCCCACGCTTCGGAAATCAAGGAGGTTCTGATGTGGGCCTCGCAGCGGCTGACCGGAGCCGACGACAATCTACTGGCCCAACTCAAGGAGATCGAGTCGGCCATCGGACGCATCGCAACCTTCTATCCCCGTTCCGAAGAGCTACACAGAAGGCTGCACAGCAATCTTCTGGAAATAAAAGACCTGACCTCGGAAATTTCATCCGATGCCGACCGGATTGAGGCTGATCCGCAACGTCTCGATGCCGTCGAAAACCGACTGGGAACAATCTATACCCTCCTGCAAAAACATAAAACCTCATCGGTCGAAGAGCTACTAAAAATTCAGTCGGAATACGAGACGAAGCTCGCAGAGATGAGCGGAGCGGAAGAACGGATCGCTCAACTTACCTCCGAAATTGAAGCACAGCAGCAAAAAACCGAAGCCTTGGCTTCGCGGATTACCGAGATCCGGAAACAGACGGCCCCCGAGGTCGAAAGCCAGATCGAACGGACACTTGCGGAATTGGGTATGCCCTCCGCCAAACTGCACATCGAAATAGAGCCTGCCGAGGAGCTCTCTGCCGATGGAGCCGACCGCATCCGCTTCCTGTTCTCGGCCAACCGGAACTTGGCCCTGCAACCGGTCGAACGGGTGGCATCCGGAGGAGAGCTGTCCCGACTGATGTTGAGTCTGAAGGCGATGGTCGCCCGGCACAAGCATCTACCCACCGTAATCTTCGACGAGATCGATACCGGTATATCCGGTGCCATTGCCGACAAAACGGGTGAAATCATTGCGGAACTGGCCAAGCACCTGCAAGTCATCAACATCACCCACCTGCCCCAAATCGCCAGCAAGGGTGAAACCCACTTCTTCGTCTACAAAAAAGAGTCGGACCAAACAACTTCGACCCAGATCCGCAAACTCACTCCCGACGAGCGAATCGACGAGATCGCCAAAATGATCAGCGGATCGAACATCTCACAAGCCGCCAAAGAACAAGCCAAGGTTTTGCTCTCAAGGAGTGCTCACTAATCCGGGAAACGTCCTTCCGAAAAAATTCACCGTCGTAATTCAACCGGCAAAGAAGAACCCTTTATCGCCTCAGTACAAGCTATTTGTTGATAGTTTTTGTTTTTTTAACGTCGTATTTATATCTTTGTAGTTCGATTCGCCGTGTGCAAAACGAACTAATTTTGCCCGTAGAAAGTTATAAAGCATAGATGTTATGAGCGAAAAGTTATTTATTTTTGATACGACCCTGCGCGACGGAGAACAAGTTCCCGGTTGCCAATTAAATACTGTCGAAAAAATAGAAGTTGCACGCGCACTGGAAGAGTTGGGTGTCGATATTATCGAAGCCGGCTTCCCGATCTCAAGCCCGGGCGACTTCAATTCGGTCCGCGAAATATCCAAGGCCGTGACACACCCTACGATCTGCGCCCTCACCCGCGCCGTAGCAAAGGATATCGACGTGGCTGCCGACGCCCTGTCGCTGGCCAGACACAAACGAATCCACACGGGTATCGGCGTGTCGGAATCGCACATATACTATAAGCTGAAATCCAATCCGGAAGAGATCCTCGAACGGGCCGTCGCTGCCGTCAAACATGCGAAGAAATATGTCGAGGACGTCGAATTCTATGCCGAAGATGCCGGCCGTGCCGATAACGAATACCTCGCCCGCGTAGTGGAGGCCGTAATCGCCGCCGGAGCCACGGTAGTCAACATTCCGGATACGACAGGATACTGCCTGCCGTTGCAGTATGGGCAGAAGATCAAATACCTCATGGAACACGTGAGCAACATCGACAAGGCGATCATCTCCACCCACTGCCACAACGATCTCGGAATGGCTACCGCCAACACACTCGAGGGTGTAATCAACGGAGCCCGGCAGGCCGAAGTGACGATCAACGGTATCGGAGAGCGTGCAGGAAATACTTCACTCGAAGAGGTTGTCATGGCACTCCGCTGCCACAAACACCTGAATATCGATACGGGCATCAACTCGAAACTCATCACCGCTACGAGCCGAATGGTATCGAGCATGATGAATATGCCCGTGCAGCCCAACAAGGCCATCGTCGGACGTAATGCATTCGCCCACTCGTCGGGCATCCACCAGGACGGTGTGCTAAAAAACCGGGAGAGCTACGAAATCATCGATCCCGTAGACGTAGGACTCGATGAATCGGTTATCGCCCTGACGGCCCGTAGCGGACGTGCGGCCCTGAACCATCGGCTCGAACTGCTCGGATACAAGCTCGAACACGAGGAGTTGGACAAGGTCTACAAAAAATTCCTCGAACTGGCCGATCAGAAAAAGGATATCCGCGACGACGACCTGCTCTATCTGGTCGGAGCAACCACCGGAGAGAAGATCTCGAAACGCATCAAGCTGAAATACCTGCAGATTCTGACCGGAACGCTCATTCCTACCGCAACGGTCATCCTGAAGATCGGCGAAAACGAACGGACCGCAACCAGTACGGGCAACGGGCCGGTAGATGCCGCCGTCAAGGCGATCAAGAGCCTGATCAACGAGTCGGTGCTGATTACCGAATTCCTGATCCAAGCGATGAACAAGGGCAGTGACGATGTGGGACGTGTCCATGTACAGCTCAAGTGCGGTTCGATGCTGGTCCACGGATTCTCGGCCAACACGGATGTGGTCAAAGCTGCTGTCGAGGCATTCGTCGATGCCTTGAACCTGATCAACGCCACCGAAAAGAAAGAAACAAAATAAATAATTTGCATACAACATGGGAAAAACTCTTTTTGATAAAGTTTGGGATGCGCATGTCGTTCGTCAACTGGACGGCGGCCGCAGCGTATTATATATCGACCGGCACTACATCCACGAGGTGACCTCGCCGGTTGCTTTTCTGGGCCTGAAAAACAGAGGGATCAAGGTAGCACGCCCGCAACAGACAACGGGAACACCCGACCATAACGTGCCGACACAGGATCAGGACAAGCCCGTAACCGAAGAACAGAGCCGCAAACAACTCGAATCGTTCAGCAAAAACTGCGAGGAAAACGGAATCGAATACTTCAAACTGGGAAGTCCGAACCACGGCGTTGTGCACATCGTAGGTCCCGAACAGGGCATTACGCAACCGGGCATGACGATCGTCTGCGGCGACAGCCACACCTCGACCCACGGAGCCTTCGGTGCCGTAGCTTTCGGTATCGGAACCTCCGAAGTGGAGATGGTATTCGCCTCACAGTGTATTCTCCAGCCCAAGCCCAAAACCATGCGGATCACCGTAAACGGTAAACGTGGAAAAGGCGTAACGGCCAAGGATATTATCTTGTATATTATCTCAAAAATATCGGCTTCGGGTGGAACCGGACACTTCATCGAGTTCGCCGGAGAGGCCATCCGAGACCTGTCGATGGAGGAGCGTATGACGGTCTGCAACATGAGTATCGAGTGTGGGGCCCGCGGCGGTATCATCGCCCCCGACCAGACTACATTCGATTACATCAAAGGCCGTAACCGTGCTCCGAAAGGCGCCGACTTCGACAAAGCTGTCGAAAAATGGAAAACCCTCGCTTCTGATCCCGATGCAAAGTTCGACAAGGAATATACGTTCGATGCGGCCGACATTGAACCGATGATCACCTATGGAACCAATCCGGGCATGGGTATCGGCATCACGCAAACGATCCCCTCGGATGAAGGGCTCAGCGGTAGCGACAAGGTCAGCTTTGCCAAAGCACTCGCCTACATGGATTTCAAAAGCGGTGAGAAGATGCTTGGCAAACGGGTTGATTACGTATTTCTGGGAAGTTGCACCAACGGACGGATCGAAGACTTCCGCCAGTTTGCCCAAGCGGTAAAGGGACGCAAAAAAGCGCCTCACGTAACGGCTTGGTTAGTTCCCGGCTCCAAAATGGTGGAGGCTCAGGCCAAAGCTGAAGGCCTCGACGTCATCCTCAAAGAGGCCGGATTCGAACTGCGCCAACCGGGCTGCTCGGCTTGTCTGGCCATGAATGCCGACAAGATCCCGGCCGGCATGTACAGCGTGTCGACCTCCAACCGTAACTTCGAAGGCCGCCAAGGTCCCGGTGCCCGCACCATGCTCGCCGGTCCGCTGGTCGCTGCCGCAGCTGCCGTTACCGGCGTCGTTTCCGACCCGCGTGAAGTCTTCAATCTATAATCACCCCGAACAAATAAATATTTACGAATATGGCTATTCCTAAATTCACGAAACTTACCACGACGGCCTGCCCGCTCAATATAGAAAACATCGATACGGATCAGATCATCCCCGCCCGCTTCCTGAAAGCAGTGGAACGGAAAGGATTTGGCGACAACCTGTTCCGCGACTGGAGATACGACAAACAGGGGAACAAGATCGCTTCTTTCCCACTGAACGATCCGAAATATGGAGGTGAAATTCTCGTTGCGGCCAAAAACTTTGGCTGCGGTTCCTCACGTGAGCACGCCGCTTGGGCCGTTTTCGACTACGGATTCCGCGTGGTCGTTTCGAGTTTCTTCGCCGATATTTTTAAAAACAATGCATTGAACAACGGGTTGGTTGTCGTTCAGGTCAGCGAAGAGTTCTTGAACAAAATCTTTGCGGCCATCGCTGCCGATCCCAAAACGCTGTTCGAAGTCGATCTGCCGAACCAGACCTTCACGATCTGCGCTACCGGCGAAAAGACCTCGTTCGACATCGACGGATACAAGAAAGAGTGTCTGATGAACGGATACGACGACGTAGACTATCTGCTCAGCATCAAAGACGATATCGAACGCTTCGAACGCTCCAGAGCTTAAACACAACCGAAAACCTATGGTCAAAGAGATTGAAATACTCGACACCACCCTTCGGGACGGCGAACAAACCTCGGGTGTTTCGTTCGCTGTCCGCGAAAAGCTGAGCATCGCCCGGCTGCTGCTCGATGAACTTCACGTCAACCGGATCGAAATCGCTTCGGCCCGGGTCTCGGAGGGTGAATTCGAAGCTGTACGCCGGATATCTGCTTGGGCTGCGGCTCGCGGCTATCTCGACCGGGTCGAAGTGCTCGGATTTGTCGACAACGGAATCTCGCTGAAATGGATTCTGGACGCGGGATGCAAGGTCATCAACCTGTTGTCGAAGGGATCGTTGCGCCACTGCGAACTGCAGCTCAAAAAAACGCCGCAACAGCATATCGACGACATAAAACGGGCCATCGAACAGGCTACAAAGGCCGGGATCGCTGTAAACCTCTACTTAGAGGATTGGTCCAACGGCATGCGGCAGTCGCCCGACTATGTCTACCACATGATCGACGCCCTGCGCCATGAGCCGATCCGTCGGTTCATGATTCCCGATACGTTGGGTATCATGAATCCGGATACGTGTTATGCCGCTTGCCGAGATATGGTCGAACGTTACCCCGATCTGCACTTCGACTTTCATGCCCACAACGACTACGATCTGGCCGTAGCCAACGTTGCGGCAGCCGTAAAAGCCGGCATTCAGGGCATCCACACGACCATCAACGGCTTGGGAGAACGGGCCGGAAATGCCCCGTTGTCGAGCGTTATCGCCGTGCTCAACGATCAGCTGAAGGTTGGAAACTCAATTGTCGAAAAAAACATCAACCACGTCAGCCGCATGGTGGAAACCTATACCGGAATCCACATCCCGGCCAACAAACCGATCGTCGGAGAGAATGTGTTCACGCAGTGTGCCGGCATCCATGCCGATGGGGACAACAAGAACAACCTCTACTTCAACGACCTGCTTCCCGAACGTTTCGGACGTGTTCGGGAGTATGCGCTCGGAAAGATGTCGGGCAAAGCGAACATCAAAAAGAACCTCGAAACGCTCGGAATCGATCTGGACGAAGACGCCATGCGCAAAGTGACTGAACGGATCATCGAATTGGGGGACAAAAAGCAAGCTGTCACCTCGGAGGATCTGCCCTACATCATCGCTGACGTTCTGAAACAGGATCTGCACGAAAACAAGGTTCACATTCTCAACTACAATCTGTCATTAGCCTACGGGTTACGTCCTGTGGCCACGATCAAGATGCAAATCAACGATCAGGAGTACGAAGAGACCGCCTCGGGAGACGGTCAGTACGATGCATTCATGCGGGCCATACGAAACATCTACAAAAAACAGCTGGGACGTGACTTTCCGATGCTGATCAACTACTCCGTATCGATCCCGCCCGGAGGACGTACCGATGCCTTCGTTCAGACCTACATTACGTGGGAGTATCGGGGCGAGACATTCAAGACGAGGGGACTGGATGCCGACCAGACCGAGGCTGCGATCAAGGCGACGATGAAGATGCTGAACCGGATCGAAAACATGCAGACTCATACCAACGGCACCGTCAGCCACTCAGAGACTGAAGCTCCTGCAGATCCGGCCGAGACGAAAGAAAAAAAGTGATCGTTTCCGATCTGAAATAAAAAAGGAAGACCTTAGGGGCCTTCCTTTTTTTATCGTATAACGGCCCTTCCTTATATATTCATTGGTGGCGCTGGCGCACAAATATGCTGTGGCTTATCTTCTGCGCTAAAAAAGTGTTGGACACCAATAAACAACCGGCGACAAGATGGCAGGAAAGTGTTGCGTATGAATGTCTTGCATGTAGTCGCACGTTTTCTTCCGCTCTCTGCAAACCGATGCTCCCGTTTTGCACCGTCTATCGATCCGCCCCCGGACGCAACACGTCGCCCCCCTTAGCTCATTAGCACACAGAGATTGCCTATGCGGCTCACCAACGACCGCTATCTGTTATCCGAAGAGGGTCGGATCGGGCGTACGACACTACGATCGGCTGATGGAAAATCTGCCGGAACCTTTTGCTTAACCTTGCCCGTTGCAGCCCACTCCAATCCACGCAACAGCAACGTCTGGAAACCCACACACGCTACGGCCGGACAGAACTCCGGAGTATTCTCTCCCCCGATATGGCCCAACATCAGATGCAGAATACGTGCCTTACCGTAATCCACCGTAAAGACCAAAGGCTCCTCCCGCCCCGATCCGCCCCGTGCGGGATCGGCATATCCGGTATAAAGCAGCGCATCGATATTTCCGGGCCCCCGCATGCGATCGTAAAGCTCATCCTGTGCATGCATCCACACCTCAGGCAATCCCCGCGTTATGGGGTGTTTCGTATTGCGGCAATTTACCGGATACTCCCGCTGGGCGCCATGCGAGCCACCGGGTCCGGCCGTGGTGTCCCGTACCAAACGATCCCCTACCCAATAAACGTATGGGCCCGACTGTTCGTTACGGCCTTCCCAGCCCCCCAAGGCGATGATCCGATTGAAGGCATCCCATCCGGCAAACGCATTGTCGGCCGCATGGTAGATCACTACTCCACCCCCGTTATCGACATACTCCAAAAAAGCGCGATCGGTCTGTTCACTCCACCGATCTCCGTTGTAATCGAGCAACACGACATCGTATGCCGAAAAATCGGGCCTGAAAACCGACATATCCCCACCCTTGGGCGGTGTAATGGCATAATCGACCGTAAAAAGATCCGACTGCTCGATCACCGAACGCAATACCTCATGACTGACCTGCCAGTTGTGGTTGTTCTGTCCCGTAACCAAAAGGACACGAATCGGCTCCTTTGCACATCCGACACAGAAAAATAGCGATGCCAAGCACAAGCTCAACATCCGTTTGTATCGCAACGAAAATTTCATCCCCCTTCTGTTTTTGATTAACACATTTCATCACAAAAAGCGGCCCACGCAGGCCGCTTTTATCTCTTTGCTAACGATTGTGGCCTCTTACAGTTCGCGAATCCAAATGTTTCTGAAACGGACCGGATTCAAGTGATCCTGCAAGATGATCGGGCCCTTGCCGTGTGCCACGATACGCGGAAATCCAATATACTCGGTCGTTCCGAGAATCATCGTATTGTTCTGCACCAAAACACCGTTGTGCAACACCGTAATCCGACCGTGAGACTGCAACGATCCATCCTCCTTGAAACGGGGTGCCGTATAGATAATATCGTACGTATTCCACTTCCCGGGTTTCTGGCAGGCATTTACCAACGGTGGGGTCTGTTTGTAGATACTTCCGGCCTGTCCGTTCGCATAGGTCTCGTTGCCGTAATTATCGAGAATCTGCACCTCATAAATGCCCTGCATAAAGACACCGCTATTGCCTCGGCCCTGACTCTCGCCCACGATCTCCGTCGGGGCACTCCACTCAACGTGTAGCTGGAAATCGCCGAATTCGCGCTTGGTCCGGATACTGCCCGAACTGGGCTTAACCGTCATAACGCCCTGCTCGACCTCCCACTCAACCGCTTTGTTCGGGTCACAGTTGACCCACTCATCGGCACACTCGGCATCCAAACCCAACAATACAATCGCATCGGAGGGCGGTGTAATAATGGCTTGATCCATATCGGGAGGAACCACGATCTTGGGCTGAGGTGTCCAGAATTCGGACATCTCGGGCTGCATCGGAGCCGGTTCCGGATATTTTTTTGTCTCTTGTCCTTGGACGCTCATGCATATACCCATGCACAAAACGCCGCACAACATTAGTCTCTTCATCTTTATTTGGGTTTTTAAGTTAAAGTTCTTTTCAAATACTACACTTCCCGGAGCCGACACGACGGCTTACGCACTCGAAGCCCTATATTCCTGCGACACCGATATTGGCTCCTGCCTCTAACCCGCCTGACACGGTCTCGGTATCGGTTTCTGCTCCTGACTCGGTTTCGGCATCAGTATCCGTTTCTGTCTCCGTTTCCGATCCGGTCTCCGGCTCCGTATCGGATGTGCCGGCATCGGTCCCCGTTTCTCCTTCCGAACCCTCATCCATCCCCGCATCCTCACCTTCTCCGGGTTCCGTTTCCTCTACCCCGGTGTCCGTACCCTCATCCGTTCCCGGCTCAACTTCCGTACCACCATCCGGACCGGTCTCTGTACCTGCATCCGGCTCCGGTTCTGGTTCTGGCTCTGGCTCCGGAGCAGGCGCTACGGGCATCAATACCACACGGATCCGATCATGTCGCCTTAGGGCTGCCGTACTGGAAGGATGGTCGTACAACAACCGCAAAGTGACCGTATCGTTTTGCACAAGTCCTCCGGAATGGACTTTCATCCTAATCTCCGAACGCGTCGTATCCGCATTGACGAACCGTACGACATTCGACTCCAACTCATACACAT
Organism: uncultured Alistipes sp.; assembly: GCA_900546005.1. Taxonomy (GTDB): domain Bacteria; phylum Bacteroidota; class Bacteroidia; order Bacteroidales; family Rikenellaceae; genus Alistipes_A; species Alistipes_A pullicola. Next base: position 15,708 of record URBJ01000046.1, read on the forward strand.
CGGGAGAAACGGCTGTCGTCTGCGCTGCAAGCACTTCGAAAACCACTGAATCGGTCTCATAGACAAGTCCTGCCGTCCGGAAAACAGATATCGGAAGATCGAACGTCTGGTGCATCGAGGTATCGATCCCTGCTACAACCACCTCATTCCGGAACCAATATATATCCGTATAATATTGCGTTTCATCGTTCTTGAGACATCCCCACAACAACCACATCACGGCAAATATCCCGACCCATTTTCTTACCATATCTCTGCTCTTTACTCCATACGCAACAGGCTATTGCATGCCTTATCTTCGCTTTACGCCTGCATACGGATCAAAGTTACAATATTTTCTCCAATTGCATAAAAATCACAAAATGTTTTTTTCCCAGCAAAACAACCGTCAGTTAGAAACAGGAGTGCAAAAAATTGAATAAAAGAGGAAAAAATTATCTCCCTGATCCGCTTAATTTTGTGTTCGA
>URBJ01000047.1 GCA_900546005.1 uncultured Alistipes sp.
CTGCCGGGTTGGCATAGACCATACATCCGGTTTTTCCCTCGCTGAACAGCTTGTAGGTTCCCATACCAAGCAACGAGCAGTAAACCAAATCGTAAGCCACCGGAGTCTGGCAACGTACCTCGTAACCGATCTCTACCGGACGTGACTTAACCTTGATCTTCAGTTCGGACAACTTCTTCTCGAGCATTTCATTGAAGATATGTGCTTTGGAAACCTTACCCAATTCCGGATGTCCGTGATCGTCATACGAAAAATGGATGCCCGATTTCTTGATCTCCTCGTCGCTCAACGAGTGGAACACGCCCTCCGAAATCATGGCTACACCATAATCGATACCCATGATCTTCCGTTTGATAATCGAAGAAACCACGAGGTTTACGATCTTCTCAACGGTAATTTCGGTCTTGTTGAACATCTCGGGAATAACGATCATCGGATAGTGGCAAGCCGTTCCGATACCGAAAGCCAAGTGTCCGGCCGAACGTCCCATCGCTGCTACGACAAACCAGTTTCCGCTGGTACGTGCATCCGTATATACGGTACGTCCGATAATCGAACCCATATCCTTAGCCGACTGATAGCCAAAGGTAGGCGATCCGGCAGGAAGCGGAAGGTCGTTATCGATCGTTTTGGGAACGTGGATGTTGGCGATCGGATAGTGTTTAGCTGCCAAGAATTTGGCAATCCGGTTAGCCGTAGAGGCCGTATCGTCACCTCCGACAGTCACCAACAATTTGATATTATTCTTCGTAAACAGTTCCAGATTGAAATCCTCTTCGAAGTTTTTGTCCGAAGGTTTGAAGCGGCTCATCGTCAGGAACGATCCGCCACGATTGAAAATATCATCTGCCAACAGGAAATCGATCTCCGTAATACGCGGCGTTTTCGTAAACAGCGCAGAGTATCCGCAGTGCAAACCGAGCACCCGATATCCGTGTTTCAAAAAAGTTTTAGCCACGCTACCCACTACCGTGTTCATTCCGGGAGCAGGGCCGCCTCCTGTCAAAATTGCAATTGCATCCATTGTTCGTTTCTTTTAAAGTTTAAGTTCTCAGTTTTCGGGTCGCAAGGACCGTCTTTCAAATTTATACGACCCAAAAATACAATTATTTTTCAATATTTTTAACAATCCGGGGCTTATTTCTCACCGCAAATCTCCTTGCCGAGCAGACGTCCGGCCATCGCCTCAGCCAGCGCATCGCATGCCACCAACTTATCCGCAACGGTACGTCCCTGAATCTCCACGGCCGGAACCACCTGTTCCCAGCCGATCTCATCGGCGAAGACCTTCAGATTTTTCACGCCACCGCCATTCCAACTGAAGGTACCGAACAGGCCGAGCAACTTGTTTTTAACCCCCATGTGCAACAATTCGCGTGTCAGGTTCTCCATCAGCGGAAACATCTGAAGATTATAGGCACAACTACCCAAGACGACACCCCGATACCGCCAGATATCGTTGATCAGATAGGAGATATGGGTCTTGGAGGCATCGTGCACCCGGATTGATTTCACTCCGTTATCAGCCAATCCCGTAGCAATGTAATCGGCCATCCGAGCCGTATTGCCATACATCGACGCATAGATCACGACTGCACCCGCCTCGGCCTCATAGCGGCTCCACCGGTCGTACAGTCCGATCACCCGCGACGGATCGCTTCGCCACACCAAACCGTGCAGCGGACAGATCGTCCGCACCTCAATCGTCGACAGACGGGCCAGAGCTTTCTGCACCATCGAGCTGTATTTCCCGACGATATTCGAATAGTACCGACGCATCTCCTCCTCGTACATCGCAAAGTCGACCTGATCGTCGTAGTGGCCTCCGTCGAGTGCCCCGAACATACCGAACGCATCGCCCGAGAAGAGCACTCCGTCGGTCGTATCATAGGAAACCATCGTTTCGGGCCAATGCACCCACGGGGTGAAAACAAATTTCAACTTGTGGTGTCCCAAATCGAGCGTATCGCCATCCTTCACTTCGACGAAATTGTCGCTGCATCCGAAGTAGGCGCTCAGCACCTTGAAGGTCTTGGCGTTTCCGACAATCTTCACATCCGGGAACTGACGGATCAGCTCACCGATTTCGCTCGAGTGATCCAACTCCATGTGGTGTACGACCAGATAATCGAGCTGGCGACCGTCCAGCACCTCCTTGATCCAATCCATATAAAAGCCGTCGGAACCCGATTCGACCGTATCCATCAACGCACACTTCTCATCGCGAATCAGATATGAATTATACGATACGCCATAAGGAAGCGGCCACATATTTTCGAACAGATTTTTCCGACGATCGTTGACACTCTTCCAATAGATGTCATTTCCGATCCGTTGCTTGTTTCCCATAATTTTTATCTATCTTTAATCAACAACAACTCTTCCATTCAAACGGCATTCCATACTTTTCCGGTATAAATCGCCGTTTTATTTTTAATTTTGCAAAGATAGTGATTTAATTCGATACCGGTTATGAGCATTCGCTTCTTGTTGCGGTTTATTCTCATTCTGTTACCTCTGTCGGGTGCCACACAGACCCGAATAGAATACGGTATTGCCCGGAGAGTCGTACGACAAAACGACACGGCTATTCTGATTCAGATGAAGCCCGTATTCGTTTTCGGAGGGAAGACCAAAGCAAAGGCCAACGCCACCCGGAAGATGTACTCACGACTGATCTATAACCTGAAAATCGTCTACCCGATCGCACAGGAGGCCAACGCCACGCTCAAGGCCATGGAGCGCCGCATGGCCGAACTGCCTACCGAAAAAGAGAAACAGGAGTTCGTAAAGGGCATGGAGCGGGCGCTGAAAAGGCAATATACCCCTGTTCTTAAAAACATGACCCTATCGCAGGGCAAGCTGTTGATCAAGCTGATCGACCGCGAAACCGAACACACCTCATACGATCTGGTCAAACAGCTTCGGGGCGGATTTCGAGCCTTTTTCTGGCAGGGAGTCGCCAAAATCTTCGGAGCGAACCTCAAAGATACCTACGGCGAATTCGGTGAAGATCAGTACATCGAAGACCTGATTATGCTCTACGAAGCCGGATTGCTTTAGCCGTTCATCAATATTCGACCTTATCCTCCTTCTCGCTCCACATCCGGAAAGCCCGCAACGCCTCGTCCCGCAACATCGGTTCACTCGGCACCGTCCGTTTCTCGGGCGCCACATCGATCTGGTCGTATATAAACGAATCATCAAATCCGATTTCAGCGGCATCGGTCCGGTTGTTTCCGTAGTAAATTTTGGATATTCCCGCCCAATAGGCCGCTGCAAGGCACATCGGACAAGGTTCGCACGAGGTGTACAACTCACACCCCTCCAACTTGAAACTCTTTTCGGAAGAGCAGGCGGCACGTATGGCACTTACCTCGGCATGGGCCGTCGGATCGTTCAGCAACGTCACCGAATTGGATCCCCGTGCAATGATCTTCCCATCCCGCACGATAACCGCACCGAACGGTCCCCCGCCATGCTCCACACTCGAACACGAGAGCGCTATCGCCTCGCGCATAAAATCTTCCTTTGTCATATCCTCGTTCTCGTTTTTTGCTTCGTTCGTTTCCGGTTTTTCACTCTCGTGCATTTGAGTCCGATCGGCTTCCGTCCGCGCGTCACGCTCTCCGGCTCCACAACCCCAGCACATCATGCCTACGCCCACGCACAAAAATAGTTTACAAATCGCCCCTTTCATCTTTACTCTGATCCTTTTATGAAATGATCTTCTGATCTTCAAAAATCTCCATTGTCCAATTACAATACTCCCGAAAACAGCAAACTAAAACCCTACGACCTGCTATATGCTCCCCGGAATCTTCCCCTCCTTCACCGGTAAGGTTCAAGGGTTCGCTCTACTCATACCCGACCTCGCCCGGACGGTTCGGCAATCGGGTCACTCTGCCTCGAGGGCCCCGTATGCGTTAACAGCGTAGCAAATGGGAATAGTTACCCGTGTTCCGATTCTTTTACTTGTAAAGATAGTACTTTTCGGCCACAGCACGGAACCGATCTGCATCCTTGCGCCAATAGGACTGAATATCTTCAAAACGGTTGCGTTCCGAGAATTTTTTCCGGACATAATCGCTACCGGCCACCTGATCGAGCATGCGGAAGCGACTCGAATCGGCATGAGCGAACACCGCCCGATCGGGGTAGAGTTCCGCGATCACCTGCATCACGTAGAACTGCACCTCGGAGAGAGCTGCCGCGGCCGGATCTACAACATGCAACTGGACGCCGTGCAACGTTTTCCCCTGCCCGATCGAATAGAACGGACGGGCATGGATGGGCCGGAAGATCACTCCGGGCAACGACAATCCGTTCAGCGCCTCTGCAAAGCGATCGGCATCGATCCACTCGGCCGCAAACATCTGGAACGGAATCGTGTACCCCACGCCAATCGACATATACCCCAATTCGCCCAAAATTCCGGAAGCCGGATAGAAGAACGTACTTTTTGCCTCCGGAATATGGGGTGAAGAGGGGATCCACTCCAATCCGGTCTCTTCGTAGGTCATACCTCGTTTCCACCCCTCCATGGCAACCACATGCAGATTACAACGATGATCGAGCATTCCTTCACCGTTCAACAGCATGGCCAACTCTCCGCACGTCAGCCCATACAGATAGGGGATCGGATACTGGCTCACAAAGCTGAAAAAGCCCTCTTCGACAATGGGGCCTTCGATCTTGTTTCCGCCCAGCGGATCGGGACGGTCCAACACGACAAATTCGACGTCGTTTTCAGCCGCAGCCTCCATTGCCAATCCCATCGTACTGATGTAGGTAAACGACCGACAACCTATATCCTGAATATCGTAAACCAACACATCGATTCCGCTCAACATTTCGGGAGTCGGTTTCCGGGTCTTTCCGTGCAGCGAATAGACCGGTAACCCGGTTGCCGGATCGACCTGATTATCGACGTAAGCACCGGCATGGGCATCGCCACGCACACCGTGCTCCGGACCGAACAGTGCAACCAGATTCACATTCGGCGCTTCGGCCAGAATGTCTATGGTCGATCTCAACCGATTGTCCACTCCGGTCGGATTGGTAATCAACCCCACCCGTTTTCCTTCGAGCAGTTTGAAGTTTTGCTCTTTCAACACCTCGATTCCGGTCTTGATGGTTATCGTCCGGGCCGAAACCCCGAGTGCAACCACACACGCAAAAGCGACTAACAATATTCTCTTCATAAAAGCAAATTATAACAGCTAACTATTTCGACTCTTTTTTCCCGTAATTCGGATCGATCTTGAGCAGGGAGACCGCCACGATCGGAATGATACTGCACAGCATCACCCAGATAAAGAAGTGATTGTAGCCCAACATCTCCTGCATCCATCCGGCAAACATACCGGGCAACATCATTCCCAATGCCATAAAGCCGGTACAGATGGCATAATGTGCCGTTTTCTGCTCTCCGTCGGCATAATACATCAGATAGAGCATATAGGCCGTAAAACCGAACCCGTACCCGAACTGTTCAACGAACACACACGTATTGATAACGAACAGATTATCCGTCTGCGAAAAGCTCAGATAGACAAACGTCAGACAGGTCAGCAACATACTGAGGGTCATCGGCCAGATCCACTTGCGCAATCCTCCCCGGGCCGCCGCAACGCCTCCGATAATACCGCCGATCGTCAAACCGATGATCCCGACCGTTCCATAGACCATGCCGACCTCTCCCGTGGTCAGGCCCAAACCTCCGAGCTCTTTGGAATCAAGCAAGAATGGGTTGATCAACTTCAACAGCTGGGCCTCGGAGAAACGGAAGGTCAGCATAAAGAATATGGCGGCGGCCGCCTGCGGCTTTTTGAAGAAGGAGACGAACGTTGCCGAGAATTCCCGCAAAATATCCTTCGGCTTCAGGTCGGAACGACCGTGATCCGTCGCCGGTCGAGGCAAGACGAAACGGTGATAGATTCCAAACAGCACGAACAATCCCGCCAATACGAAAAAGGTGATCGACCATGCAAAAGGAATATTTCCCGAGAGCCCTTTGTATTCGGCATGCGACGGCTGGTTCAACTTGGCATCGGCCTGAAAAACAAGATAGGCCGGTTGGTTCCAGTTCGTACGGTCGAACCGCAACCGATCGCCATGAATCAGCGATACGCTACGGTCGCCACGATTCATCGTCATGTTCAGTACAACCTCCTCGTCCGGATCGGGTTCACGCGAAAGCGATACCGCCGCAATCCCGATATCTCCTGCCCGATCGGTTGTCACCTCCACATCCCGTCGCTCCCCGAAATGGGTTCGAAGCCATTCGCCCAACGGACGGGAAACCCGTCTCGTCCACCAACTCGTTTCTGTTTTCGATACGCCTTGAGCTCCGGCTTCCTCCTCGACCAAAAAACCGTGCGAACGGTTCCAATCCTCAACCCGACCGACCCAGTTGCGAACGCTGTCAGCCGACACTCCGGCTGTTCCGAGGGTCACGGTGGGCTGCGAAACAACGAAACTCAGCGCAGCAGTCGATTCCGCAGGTGCTGTTGCAACCTTCGGTAACGCAAACGTTCCGCATGTGTATTGGGGCGATACTTCGACATCGATTTTGACCGGATCAGGACCCGTAGCACTCTCGAGCCATCCGGCCAATATGATCAAAAGTCCCTGCCCCAAAATCGTCGCCACACGATAGAACGTACTGCGGATTCCGACATAAAGCGCCTGTTGGTTGTGATCGAGCGCCAACATATAGAAACCGTCCGCCGCAATATCATGCGTCGCCGAGCTGAAGGCCATCAGCCAGAAGAAAGCCAGCGTTGCCTGAAAGAAAAACGACACGGGTATGGTAAAGGCTATTCCCGCAAAACCCGCCCCCAGCAACAACTGCATCGAGACGATCCACCAGCGCTTGGTTTTCAGCAGATCGACGAACGGGCTCCAAAACGGTTTAATAACCCACGGCAGATAGAGCCAACTGGTGTAGAGTGCAATATCGGTGTTGGAGATCCCCAACCGCTTATACAAAATGACCGACAGGGTCATTACCGCCACATAGGGTAGTCCCTCCGCCAGATAGAGCGTCGGAATCCATGCCCACGGCGAACGCATCTGTTTCTTCATCATCTTCTATTCAATCCTATATCTCATCGTCGCGTAACAACGCGACAAGACTCTCATTTACTCTCTTTTATACAATTTTTCGATCCGGGCTCCCGTATAATAATGGAGCAATATCCGGTCGTACGGAATCCCTTTCGCTCCCATCACGGCTGCACCGATCTGACAAAGACCTACTCCATGTCCCCATCCGGCACCCAGCAGGATGAAGCGATTCCCCTCGCGACGTACGACAAAAGCCGAACTGTACAGATGGGTTTCGGAAAGAATCCTGCGAATTTCCAACTCCTTGCCGATAACCATCGCCCGCTTTGTTCCGACAATCTTCAGCCGGATCAGACGTTCCGATGCCCCCCGTTCGACAGGAATCAGATTGAGAATCGTTCCGAAATCGATTCCCGAACGCCGGGTAACCAGTTCCGAAAGCTCTTCAGCCGTATAGCTCACCTGCCAGCGATAGAAATCCGACGTCTCGCGATCGTATCCGTTCAACACCTGACCCAACACCGTCGGATCTTGGGTGTCGCAATAGCTTTCGGGATAGGTAGTAATCCACCGTTCGGCTGCAGCCTCATCGGTCAAGTCGGGTAACTCCCGCGTCTCTCCGCTGTCCCGAACCGGAATCAAATAGGGATGCGGCACCTCCTCCCAACAACTCTCAAAGGCCTCACTCACCCCTCCGCAACACTTCGAAAACCGGGCATCGCAGATCTCGCCGTCATAGGTCAGCACCTCGCCCCATGTCGCCTCGATCGCTTCGCGTACAGCGTGTTCATGTCCGTACGTACGGGTAATACCTTGATAACGTTGACAGTGATCATCGGCACACACGTCGTACAACATATGCTCCTCCCGATCGTACCAACGGATCCGGCTGTACGGATCTTTTCTTTGCGGTTCATTCCGACTACCCTTGGTCCGGGAAGGAGAGTCTCTTTTGGCTATCTGCGCCAACACCCAGCTACGCGAAATCACCGCATGGGCCCGCAACAGGGCCGGCGAGGCAGAAGCGCTCATCTCCGAGGCTATCACACTGAACAAATAGGACTCAACACCAATTCGATTCACCGCCGTCAGCATCCCGTCCTCAACAATAAACTCCAATCCGCCTCGAAAGGTCTGGTCCTCCGTACGCTGCCAATGAAAACCGATGCCGATCACCACATCGCGCAGCAGGAATTTCGACGACTTGTCGCTCGGAGTAAAACACAACCGTTCGTAGACGGCTCCGTTCCATTCGATTCCGTTCTGTACATAGCGAACAGACTGCTCGCCTTCTACGTTCCGACCTTCGTTGTCGCGATACCCGCCTTGCAGAACGAAAGCGATCCGTTCTGCATGCAAAATTCCGATTGTAATTTGCGGTTGTTCCGACATCTGCTCTATCCCCCTTTACTTTATCCGTTTAACCAACTCCTCGACGGCATCGTCCGCCCAGCACACCTCCTCGTATATTTCCCGGATGCGATCAAGGGTAATCCGTTCGAAATCATCTCTTTGCGGCACAATAATCACGCCGCCCAGATCGACTGAGGCAGGACTGACCAACAGATGATCCGCCCCCTCCGAGAAGAAACAGTCGGGTCGGTGTTTTCTTCTAAGAATCACACAAATGCTCCATTCACCCTGCTCGTACCAGCACAAAATGTTCATCATCGGCTCCTCCGAACCTGCACTCGAGGCCATCTCAGCATACAGTATCCGGAAAAACGAATCGGCCGATGCCGCACTCCGGGCCCGAATCAACACTCCCCCGCGCCAATAGTTCCGCAACAGGTAGACCTGTACATCCTCCCGTTGATATACCGCTTCACTGATATGTGTCGACACCTCCTGCTCGATCGGCATGGCCCTCCGCAAAACCATTTGGAAATGGGCATGGTCCGGAGCCGAGGCCCCGCACTTTGGCCCGTTGTAGAACACCGTCTGACTCTCGAAGCAACGGGCCAACTCGAGCATATCGGCAAAACGCCCGTAAATTGCCTGATCCCGATGCACGGCGGAAGGTACCGTAAAGTGTTCCCGAAATATCGGATAGGGATTGACCAAAATCCGATAATCGGAACCGAAATCCAAAGCCCGTTGAGCCTCTGGCCGATTCTCGGGACACAAGAAACAGGGTCGTTTCCCGAGCGACGCCGCATCGACCCGAGCAGCCGTAGAACGGATCCGCGTAGGATTGAACTGAACCCGTACCTGAAAATCAGCCGCGTCGAAACTCCGGGTCTCGACCTGACGCAATGCCTCGAAATTATCGTGTGCAAGCTGCCACTCGGACAACTGCTCCTCGAAAAAACGTTCCAAATCGACCGACGACAACTGCACGCTATCCTCTCTTCCCATAATCTTCAGCTCTTTTCACAAAATCCGTTCTACTCTTTTTTCGTCTGATTATAGGCAATACGAGCCTGCAGTTCCCATGTCCGTAACCGATCCTTGTAGAGGTTGTTGCGGTTGCTTCGTTCGACATCGAGCAAGGCGTCCGAATTGTCCTCCCAGCGCCGACACAGGTAGAGCACGTCGTAGATCCGTCCGATCCGATACTCCCGCGAAAAGCGGAGACCCAACGCATAGTCCTCTCCGTAACTCGTATTCGGCACCTTGAACTGCCGCAACAACGGCGTATAAAAAGCACGCGGAGCACCGAGTCCATTGATCCGAAGCGCATTGTTGCGTCCGTTGTCTGGCGTCCATTCGCGGTGGTCGATCACTCCGGGCGGAATTTCATGCATATGGAAATCGGTCAGCCGGTAACTGCCCACCACCATGGCACACCGTTGGGCATAAAACGCCTCGACGATTTTCCGCAAGGTGTGCTCATCGGCATAGACATCGTCGCTGTCGAGCTGCACGGCAAAACGGCCGCATTTCGGATGCATCACACCCTCCGTCCAGCAACCGCCGATTCCCAGATCGGTCCGCTGCGGAACAATATGGATCAACCGCTCGTCCGCTGCAAAACGGTCGATCTCCGCCGTGGTCCCATCGGTCGAATGGTTGTCGATGACGATCAGATTGAACTTGAAATCGGCTTGCTGAGACAAAACCGACCGGATGGCGTCGGCAATCGTCTTCACCCGATTCCGGACCGGAATGATCACCGAAGCCTCATACTCGAAATTTTCGCTATCAAAATCGGGCTCTTTGAAATCGGGCTCCAGATAGCCGCCGATACATTTCAGATGATCGGTGCATGCCTGCTCCATCTCAATCTGTACGTTCCGGTTCTTGGGATCGACATAACTAAAGAGGGATTGCTCACCGCTTCCAACTTGGGGCAGAACCACCGTATACAGATACTCGTTTACCCGCACGAGCGATGCCCGCTGCGACACCTTCAGACGAAGGTCATAAAGCCCGGCATACGAGAAATCGCGGTCCATCCGCTCCGCTGCCTCGCGCAACAGATCGCTGCGGTACAACAGCAGCGGACCGAAGTCGAAATCATCCCGCAAACTACCAAACTGACAGTCGATTGCAGGCACATTATGAGTTGTCTCGCCCTTTATCTCATAGCGGTCGGCATAGAGCATTCCGGCCGACGAGTCCTGCGCAATGGAGAGCAGCCGTTCGAGGGCATAGGCTCCGAGACGCAGCTCCGAACAAGAGGTGTACAACAAAGCGAAATCGCCCGTTGCATGTCGGGCGATTTCACGGATCACCCGTGTCGAGGCGATCGCACCACCATGTATCGTACCGCACCCTTCGGGTACCTTTTCGTCTCGCTGACTCTCGTCGAGGATAAAATAGACCCGCTCCACATGCGGATCGGTCTTCAGATTTTCGGCATTATTATGTGCCAATTTTTCATTGCCATAAGGCAAAAAACAGACTATTTTCATTCCGATTCAAACATCTTGATATCGAGACAAAAATAGCGATAAATGATGAGATTGAAAAATCCGATTTTCAGAAAATTTATTTCACCCGAATCAGGTTAAGACCATCGCGGATCGGCAGGATGACGTTTTCGACCCGATCGTCTTCCACTACCCAATCGTTAAACTGGCGGATCGCCCGGGTATGCCGGTCGCTTTGCGGCACGTTTTCGGTCACCTTGCCATACCACAAAATATTATCGGCCAGCAGGAATGTCCCGCTGTGCACCGAATGGGTCATCACCATATCGTAATATTGCGGATACTCCCGTTTGTCGCCGTCGATAAAGACCAGATCGAAACGTCCCAATGAAGGCACAATGTCTAATGCCGAACCGATGTGCTGCGTAATCCGGTCCGACAGCCCGCTGCGGACGAAATACCCTGCGGCAAACTCCTCCAGCTCGTCGTTGACCTCAATCGTGTGCAACTCTCCGCCTTCACCCAATCCCCGGGCCATACAGATAGCCGAATATCCGGTAAAGGTTCCGATCTCCAGAATACGTTGCGGGCGGAGCATCCGGACCAGCATCTCGAGCAGACGTCCCTGTACGTGTCCGGAGATCATGCGCGACTGCACGACCCGCAAATGGGTCTCGCGATCCAGCTCGGTCAGCAACGGATCCTCTGCCGTCACATGCTCTTCGATATATCGTTCCAGTGCATCCATCTCTTCCCTATCGGTATATCAACGTCGAAAGGTTTTCCTTGCCGTAGACTTCGTTGGCAATCGCCACCAGCTCGTCGCGGGTCAGTTCCTGAATCTTGCGACAAATCACATCGGCCGGATCCATCTGATTGTAGACCAGATAGCTGCGTGCCGCACTCAACATATAGTTCTCGTTGTGCTCCATGGCAATGGCAATCTGCCCGACATACTGCTTTTTGGCAATACTCAACCGCCGGTCGCTCAACCGGCCGGAACGAATGTCGTTCAGTACCCGATCGACCAGCTCGATACACTCCTCCGTCTTCTCCTTTTCCGTCCCGAAATAGATCGTCGCCAACCCTGTATTGCTGAACGGTGTGTACCCCGCCTCGATGTTATAGGAGAGTCCGCTGCGTTCGCGTACAGCCAGATTAAGCAGCGAATTGGCCGAGGGGCCTCCCAGCAGATTGGTCAACAGCGACAATCCGAGCCGCCGATCGTCATTCAGATTGTAGGCCCGTCCACCGATAATGCAGTGTGTCTGATAGCATTTGCGGTTTATTGTCTTCTCGAACGGTTTGTATTCGGCAACCGCATCCCGCCCGAAATTGCGCACGGAGGACGGAATCCCCCCAAAGAAACGATCACACACCTCGATAAACCGCCGGAACGAAAGATTTCCGATCACTGAAAAGACCATCTGATCCGTGTTGTAGGTCCGCTTTACGAAAGCGAGCAGATCCTCGCGCCGGTACTTCATCAGGTCGGACTTACGACCCAAGATATTGTGTCCCAGCGACGATCCGGCAAACAACAAATCCTCGAAATCGTCAAAGATGCGATCCACCGGCGAGTCCTTATAGGAGTTGATCTCGTCGACAATCACCTCCTTCTCCTTCTCCAACTCGTGCTCGGGAAAAACGGAGCAGAACACAATGTCCGAGATCAGCTCGGCAGCCTTGGCAAAATCGGCCCGCAGGGTCGTCGCATGGATCACCGTCTCCTCCTTCGTGGTATAGGCATTCAGTTCGCCGCCCAGATTTTCGAGCCGGCAATTGATGTGGTAGGCACGCCGATGGGTCGTCCCCTTGAAAAAGGCATGCTCCAGCAGATGGGCCAATCCCTGTTCCGAAGCCATTTCGTCGCGGCTTCCGGTATTTACGGTCAACGCACAATTCACTACGGCCGACCGTACCTGCCGGTGGATACACCGGATACCGTTCGGCAAGGTATAACAGGTAAATTCCATTTCGTACGATTTATCGGTTCTGCGACGACGTCTGTAATTTTTCGGCCAAAGATAGGAATTTTCCGGTATAACTCTCCGGACACCGCATCAGATCGGCCGGCGTTCCGGCAAAGACCACACATCCGCCCTCGTCGCCCGCCTCCGGACCCAGATCGATGACCCAATCGGCACACCGGATCACCTCCATGTTGTGTTCAACGATCACCACCGTATGTCCGCGTTCGATCAGTGCATCGAAGGCGTGCAACAGCTTCCGGATATCGTGGAAGTGGAGTCCGGTCGTCGGCTCGTCAAAAATGAAGAGAATCGGCCCGCTGGCACTCTCTTTTGTCAGGAACGAAGCCAACTTCACCCGCTGACTCTCCCCGCCCGACAGCGTCGACGACGACTGTCCCAACCGCACATATCCAAGCCCCACTCGCTGGAGAGCGCTCAGCTTCTCCACGATCTTCTTGTTGATCGGATTCTCCTCCATGTGGGACGAAAAGAGCTCAACGGCTGCATCCACCGTCATCTCCAAAATATCGTATATCGAATAGCCGTGATACTTCACCTCGAGAATCTCATCCTTGAACCGTTTTCCGCCGCAACTCTCACACACTAACTCCACATCGGCCATAAACTGCATACCGACACGGATTACCCCCTCGCCCTGACACTCCTCACACCGGCCTCCGGCCATGTTGAACGAAAAGCTCGAGGGCGTGAAGCCGTTATGTTTTGCATAAGGCTGCTCGGCAAAGAGCTTTCGAATGTCGTCATAGGCCTTCAGGTAGGTTACCGGATTGGAACGCAACGACTTTCCGATCGGATTCTGATCGATAATCTCGACCCCTTTCAGCCGTTTCAGATCGCCGCCGATCCGTTCGAAATCGCCGGGTTTCATACCCGTCTCGTAGAGCTCCCGACGCAGGGCCGGATAGAGAATATCGCGCACGAGCGACGACTTGCCGCTTCCACTGACCCCCGTCACGCAGGTCATGACCCCCAACGGAAAACGGACATCGATTCCCTTCAGGTTGTTTTCCCGAGCTCCGATGATCTCTATATAGCTGTTCGAACGGCGCACACTCGCCGGAGCCTCGATCCGCTCCTCCCGACGCAGATATTTGGCCGTCAGGCTGCGCTGATCGCGTAACAACTCCTCCACTCCACCTTGAAACATCACCTCTCCGCCCTGATAGCCGGCTCCCGGTCCGATATCGATCACCGTATCGGCCGCACGGATGATCTCCTCCTCGTGCTCAACGACAATGACCGTATTGCCCAGATCCCGCAACTTCTTCAGCACCCCGATCAGCCGATGCGTATCCCTCGGATGCAACCCGATGCTCGGCTCGTCAAGGATATAGAGTGATCCGACCAGACTGCTTCCCAACGAGATCGCCAGATTGATTCGCTGGCTCTCTCCGCCCGAAAGTGTCGACGACAGGCGATCGAGCGTCAGATAGCCCAAACCGACCTCCACCAGATATTCGATCCGGTTCTGGATTTCGGTCAACACCCGCGACGCCGTCTGCTCCTCATGCTCGGTGAGTTGCAATTCGGTAAAGAAGCGCTGCAACTCGGTCACCGGCATGGCCACCAGCTCTCCGATGTCCTTTCCACCCACACGCACATAGAATGCCTCCTTACGCAACCGTCTGCCTCCGCAATCGGGACAGATCGTCTTTCCCGTGTAACGGGACAACATCACACGGTACTGAATCTTATATCGTTCGCTCTCCAAAAACTTGAAGAACCTATCCAAACCATAAAAATATTCATTCCCTTTCCACAGCAGGATCTTCTCCTCTTTCGTGAGGTCGTGATAGGGGCGATGTATCGGGAAACCGAATTTCGAGGCGTGTTCGATCAGCTGGTCGCGCCACCACTTCATTGTCGCTCCACGCCAGCAGGCAATCGCATCCTGATAGATACTTTTATTCTTGTCGGGGATGACCAGATCCTCGTCGATGCCGATCACCTTCCCGTACCCTTCGCAACGGGGGCAGGCTCCCAACGGATTGTTAAAGCTGAACAGATGCTCCGTCGGATGTTCGAAGCGGATACCGTCCAGCTCGAAACGGTCGGAAAACTCCTCGATCCGATCGCCTTCTGCCGCCTGCACCACCACATCACAGTACCCATCTCCATGTCGGAAAGCCGTTTCGACCGAATCGCCGAGCCGGTGGAGCGTCTCCTCATCGTCGGTAACCTTGGCCCGGTCGATCACGATCCGCAGGTCGTTCCGTCCGGCATACGCATCGACCTGTCCGATCACATCCTCGATAAAAAGCGTCTGCCCATCGACGTAGATTCTCTGAAAACCCTCACCGACCAACAGCGTCAACTTCTCGATCAGCCCCTGCCCTTCGCCCAATCGGAGTGGCATCGTCACCAAAACCCGTGTACCGGCAGGTTGCGAAGTGATGAACCGGATCACATCGTCGGTCTGATCCTCGTGTACCTCCCGACCCGAAACCGGCGAATAGGTACGTCCGATGCGGGCAAACAGCAGTTTCAAATAGTCGTAGATCTCGGTCGAGGTTCCCACCGTCGAACGCGGATTCCGCGTATTGACCTTCTGTTCGATCGCAATGGCCGGCGCAATTCCCGTAATGAAATCGACATCCGGTTTATTGATCTTTCCGAGAAACTGACGCGCATAGGCCGAAAGACTTTCGACATAGCGGCGCTGCCCTTCGGCAAATATGGTATCGAAGGCCAATGTCGACTTTCCCGATCCGGAAAGCCCTGTAATGACAACCAGCTGATTGTGCGGGATCTTCACCTCGATGTTCTTGAGGTTGTGGACCCGGGCACCCTTGACATGAATGAATTTATTTTCGTTCGATGCGTCCATCTCTTAATCAAAACAACCGGTAAAGATAACGCTTTTCGAAGGAAAAACGATATGTCTCCCGACCGGAAACTCTTTTTTTACAGGACGACCCTTCGCGCCGTAGTTCTTCGTCTCGACAAACCCGCTATTTCATCTGAAATTCGATACCGATTTTTCCGTTCTGACTTCCAAGTGACAATGCCAATGACATGAAACTTCATCCGACCTTCATTCCCCTGATCGTTTTTGTCGGAACCCTGCCGTTCGTTTTCTGTCACCCTACGCACCCAGCCTCAACAGCCTTATCGGCCCGTATAGACGAACACATCGAGCTAACCAGTATCGTTTCCCGGCCGATCGGTTACAAGGAGTATTGCTCTGAAGACAACCGATCCTATGCCACCAAAATAAAGATCACTTG
>URBJ01000048.1 GCA_900546005.1 uncultured Alistipes sp.
TGAATCCATCGCTATCGACATCGAACCCAACGGATTTTTCGCCCCCGGATCGGGGACTCCCGGCTTCTGACCGAGTCCAAATATTCACTTATGGTACAGGAGGAATAAAAAAGAAAGCGCGTGAGCCATTGTTATCTATTCCGACAGGCTCTGGTAAACCGCGATTGATAAATAAGCAATAGCCCCGCGCTACAAAATGTAGCGTGAGGTAAACGGCCTATTCCCAACCTAAAATTTACCAGATTTCGTCGGAGGAATGAGGCTCGAACACTTTCGTGTTCTATCCAATTGTATCCGCACACCCGCAGGCATGCACAACAAATTTACGCACATTTATTGAATATGCAAATATTTTCCGGAGGGAACCTCATGAATTTTAACAGACGCGTGTCTCTCGCATTCACCATGGGTGCCGGAAAATAATCCGAAGGGTATCGCTACCGTCATATTCTTTTTCACAAAAAGCAATAGTACATTAATCTACGACAGAAGACTCGGTATTCTCAAATTTTTATGGTACCTTTGGAAAGACCGATCCAGTAACAGGTATGAGCACCGGAGAATCTTCCTCAACCGCTACCGGACAAACAAATTCGACATGAAATAACCCATAATCTATTAATCCATATCTATCGAGAACCTTTAGCCACCACCCTGCTTCCCTTTTGCATCCACTTGACCTAACTAACCCTAAACTACTATGAACAAACGATCTCTTTTAACGGCCGTCACAGCTCTGATGCTGATTTGCGGCACAGCACAGGGTCAATCGCTCGCGCCCGACAACTTCGAGCGCCAACCGATGGACCGTATGGCCGCATGGAACTACTCGCTTGTCCGCACATATGAGCTTGCTCCGGTCTCTCGCCTGCTGACATACGTACGTGAGAACTACGGCATCCAGTACACCGCCCTTGCCCGCATCGTTCCTCAAATCGAGATCGATGGGAAAATCTACTCCGCTTCACAAGCCGAAAATATTCAGGTGGAAGATTTTCCCGGAGGCGTTGTAGCCCGATTCACTTTGGGCGGCGTCCGGATCGAAACCCGCTTTACCCCTTTGCTGGTCGGCCAGGGAGAACCGACTCGGGTCGGAGCCGCAGTCTACCGCATCGAAACAACTCCGGCAACGCCCGTACAGCTGATCGTCGGCGAATCCTACTGGCAACGTTCGGCTTTCGAAGACATGAACAAATCGCCCTTTACACCTCTGGACGCCCACGACAACCGGATCACCCGACAAGAAGGGACCTACCTGATCCGTACGGCCGAACACGGAGCGATCACCGGTGTACGTACGAAAGCCTCCGTTACGGTACGCAGCGACGGCAAAAAGGGAGAGTTCATGGAGTGCTCTCTACCCAAAGGATCGGGAGAGCTTTTGCTTACGTTTGCCGAAGATCCGGATCGAGTCCTCGAACTCTCGGAGATGAATCCGGACAAAGCGTTGGCCAACGTCGAAAGACACTACGACGAACTGTTGTCCAACCGGATCGAGACCCCAGACACGCTGCTCAATCAGGCTTTTGCGTCGGCCCTGCTCACGCTGGAATACACATGGGTTCCCCCTTACGGATGGATGGAGTGTATCCACCACTGGACCTCGATGTGGCACATGCAGCAGACCGTTGCAGCCGAGTGGCTCGGACAGACCGACCGCTCCCGGATCACGACACTGACGCAAGGGGAACTGATCAATTCCGACGGATCGATACCCCATCTGGCTCCCTTCGGCTTCACGCGCCGCGATTTCGGCGGCACGAACCAGTTTTGGGCATGGCAGGTACGCCACTACTGGGACTTCACGGCTGACGAATCATTTGCACAGACTACGGCTCCGCTGTTGGAACAAGTCATCGGACAAACCTTCGAGGAGTACGACAAAAACGACAACCTGCTGCTCGGCTGGGGGCTCCAGATCGGTAATCAGGAAGATTACGTCGCTACGGCCGGAGACGGAACCACCCCCTCGATCGAAGGAGTCAACATGATGAATACCCGTGCCGAACTGGCTGCCGGCTTGGGTGACAGTTCGGAATATTTGCTTTGGAAAGCCCGTGCCGACGAGATCCGGAACAGATTACATGAAAAGCTGTGGCAGAACGATCTGGGCCGTTTTGCCTACTTTGCCGACGACATCGGGAACCTCCGCAGGGACGGTCAGTACCACACCTACACCTATCCCGCCATATACGGCATTACGGACCTGCTGGACTCCTACACCTCGCTGCGCCACCTGAGCGACCGGCTGACCGACAGCACCGGAGCCGTCTACTGCTCCAACAATTTCCCCTACCACGCCGTCGGGACATGGGGTATGCAGGCCGGAGCCGCCCAACAACCTTGGGCCAGCTGGGGATACGCCTCCATCGGCCTGCGCAACCGGGCTTGGAAACCGCTCCACGCCTTGGCCGGATGGGTAATGGATGCCAACCACCGAGGTTCGTGGCCCGAAGTCTCAAAAGAGGCGGTTCCCGCCTACTTCTCGGCTCCGGCCGGACTCTACGTCGCGGCGGTTGCCGAAGCGCTTTTCGGACTGCAAATGCACAAACCAGACGGTTACATCTCGCTATCCCCGAATTTCCCAGACGCATGGCCCGCTGCATCGCTCGAACTAAAAAACCACAAAGCCACATTCCGTCGTGACGGCAACCGGCTTGAATACAACCTCCGGACAACCGACAAACTCGCCCGACGCATCCGCTGGTCGTTGCCCGTCTGTACCGACGTGAAGCTGACCAACCACGGCCGTTCCGTTCCCGTGACGATTAAACCGGGAATCGGAGGTCTGTTTGCCGTAGCTGAACTCCCCGCCGAGAATGAATCCCAAATTGTGCTGACTTATGAGCCCGTCGCGTTCGAAATCTCCGCTCCGGGTTCTGTGGCTGAAGGGGATGCGCTACGGGTTTCGGTCAATGGAGTCACAGTACAGGGAGTGGAAGACCGCAGTGGCCTGCTCGGAACGATCCGGATGGACGAAAATTCCGTCAGAACCTCTCTGAAAACCGACCTGCTCACGCCCTATCGCCCGTTCGGACCGCTGGGCGAACTCAACTTCGGGCGACGAACCTTTTTCCTGATTTGCAGCACTGCACAGGGAGACGAATTTTACGCTCCGGTAGACTTGACCGTACTGCCCCGTTTCGAAGCCCTTCCGCAGAATGAGCTGCAAGTCACTCCGGATAAAATCACCACCGACCTTCTGATCCGCAACAACACCGCCCAACCTTTGACAGGCAAAGCCGTGCTCCGAGTTGGAGAAGGACAATTCCCATTGGAAATAAACATCGGTCCACGAGATGAACGAACAGAGACCGTCGCGTTCGAGGCAAGCGATCTGAGCCTGTTCGCTCCGGGAAGCAACCGCGCACAACTGACCCTCCCAAACGGTGAATCCATCTCGTTGCAAATCGTCTTGGGACAAGCTCTCGCCGACGAGACCCTCAACCGGCACATCCGGGCCAATCTCGTACCGATATCGATCGACAGCCTGTTGCAAAGGCCCGACAAAGAGTGGCAGAATGTCCGAAAATACCAAGCCTTTTACCACCCGCCATGGAACTCCTGTCCGCCGCCGATGCAGGCTATTGACACAACACAACCATTTGAAATTCCGCAGATTCCGGGACTATCCTTCCAGATCCCCGGACATCGGTTTGCCGCCCTGTCGAGCTCCGACGGGACGCCCGTCATCCGCATCCCGGTCGACAAAAAGCACTACAAAAAGCTTTACCTGTTGGTCGTACCGCTTCTGGACAACGCCGACATGTTCTCGCATGTAGCACGCATCACAGTCAAGGATACGGAGGGAGGAAGTGTATCCCGCATGCTCAGTTTTCCGGGAGACCTCGACTGGTCGTGCCCGCCGAGCGCCGTAGGCCGTTTTGCTACCTCCATGCAGAATCGTCCGCTGCTCGTCCCGACCCTTCCGCTACTTCCGGCCGACAGCAACGACCGGGTGCAGGGTGCACCACCCGCTTTCCCTCAATCCGAACTCTGGAGCGGCAGCGCATCCGTCGTTACGCGTTCCGGCGTATTCTCAGTCATCGAACTCGATCTGGAGTGCAGCAGGGAAGTACAATGGATCGAGCTCGAAACCTTGGATGCCATCTCTGCGCTGGGACTGGTCGCCGTAACCGGTTATACGGCGGACAACATGGAACAACTGGAAGGCACACCGTGGTTTCCACCGGCACACCGACTTCCACCCGTAACGCTTTTCGACTTGGACAGTCCCGAAGCTCTCGAAGGCTGGACCCTCAGCGGAGAGGCTTTCAGTGTGGCTCCTGTGCCCGCCCTGTTCAATGAATACACGCTGAACTCGCTCGCCAAAAACGGAGAAACGGCTCAAGGCCGTGCCCTATCGCCTGTGTTCCGGCTTCCGGAGTGGTGCTCCCATCTGAAATTCGACACACAGGGAGGAACTGCCATGAAAAATGCAGCAGGCGAAGAGACACTCTGCATCCGTCTGCTGGATGCCGACACGGGAGAGGAGCTCACTCATATTTTGACGGCTGGCGTACACTACCTCACCCCGAGAGTGCTGGATGTATCGTCGTTCCACAACCGCAACCTGCGCTTGGAAATGGTAGATCTGAACGACAGAACCTCATACGCTTGGATCGGACTGCGGAGGGTTCGTTTTACGCCCTAAACCATTCCGACGCGTAAACTCAAAACAAAGATACATCAACTCTACACCGGGAGCGGATTCCTAAAAACAGGAATCCGCTCCCGGTTTGTACAGTCCCCCTCGCTCACCCTGAATGCAAACATCAACATACAAATCCACGACCGGCCATTTCGCCTTTGTCTTGTAAAATAAATGGTTAACTTTGTAGATAATCCTAAATACCTACGAAACGATGAAGAACCTCAACTCCTGTCAGGGCGGTCTGGTCTACTCCAGCTTTTCGATCCTGCAGATACAGACCTTCTGCACCGACCGCATGACCCCGATACGCATCTCCACCCCAACCCAAGAAGAAAAAACCCGGGAGGGATTCATCAATCGTGTCGTAAAGGGAAACATCGACGATCAACTCTTCACCCGCGAGGAGCAATTCATCGACCGGTACCGCCTCGCAGGTTTCGACATCCGGATCGAGGTAAGTTATCGTGAGCATGGAGAAAAGAATCCTCCGACAATAGCCGTTCTCGAAGGGTATGTCCACGTATGGGCCGCCGTCTTTTTCGACCGGACCGTCGAACTCTCCTACCGCTTCTTCGTCCCCGGATCCCACGAGACGGAAATATCCAGTTTCTGCAAAATCGACCATCCTCTCAACACGGACCAGATGATCTTTTTCGCCGGAATCGTCCAGCACGTCGAGCACTGGATCTACAACAAGGAGCTCGACCGTCAGGAGATCGACGGCTCGCTCAAGAAGATCGAGATCTCGAATTTTCCGCTGGACAGCACTTCGAACTACCATCCAGAAGGCACCGGCGAACGGAATTTGACCTTCGAAGAGATACAGCGTCGCTACCGGAACTACTTCGACAGAACACCCGAAAACCAGCTCCGGACTCCGGACCACCACTACGTGTACATCGACATCTGGGAAGACATCAATCATACAAAAGGCTTCAATCTGGAACACGTCGGAGAAGCGGACGTCATCGAACACATCGAAACGGCCCATCAGGCCGAACT
The DNA here is from genome assembly GCA_900546005.1 of uncultured Alistipes sp. Lineage (GTDB taxonomy): Bacteria > Bacteroidota > Bacteroidia > Bacteroidales > Rikenellaceae > Alistipes_A > Alistipes_A pullicola. The sequence continues at coordinate 5,657 of URBJ01000048.1, forward strand.
GGTCGGACTGATGACCCTCTACCCGAGGGAGTGGCCCTATCGGATGAGTTCGAGCTTCAACGACATCTGCGGAAGCAACATCGCGATCGATGTCGACGATCTGGTTCTGGCCAACCAGAACATCAGCGTCGTTTTCGGCACCTACGGGCGTCGGGGCAGCGAGTCAGAAACCAACTGGAAAGAGCATGTCCGCCGCCGTTCGCGCTATCACGTCAGCTGGCCCGAATACCTCGTCCTGCTCGAAATCGTCTTGGCTAAAAAACAGACTATCAACTTCGTCCTCGACAAATACATCAACAATTCGCTAAATACTAGCAACTCGAACATCCGAGATTCGATCGAAAAGAACGCACAGTGGTCGGTCGAGCTATCCCACATCCTGTTGGAGCTCGATTCGATGCGCTATCTGCGCTACATGTCCCACAAACACATGTTCGACATGGTACAGAAGAACCTGAGAGTCGCCGACGACGAACGACAGCTGCAGGCGATCATGCAACAGGTCGACAAATCGCTTGACAACGTGAACAATGTGGTCGAGCTGCGGCATGCAGACGACACGAAGTACATCCTCTTCTTCATCTCGATTGCTTCACTGTTCGGCGTACTGCTCCAGAGCGAGGATGTCCCGATCATCTCGTTGATATCCTACAAATTTGGTATCGGGATTGCACTCGTGCTGGAACTGCTTACTGCGGTGATCATCGTAATCGGGCTGAGCAGTTTCGGGCGAGCGACACTCCAATACTTCCGGCGGAAAAGAGACGAAAAGAGAAAAATGAAATGATAAAAACCAGAAATTTATGATCCGAGCATTCGATCCTCAACAAGACAAGGAGCGGTTGTGCGACCTGTTCGCCACCCTCATCGAACAACACAAAGAGTACATCTCGCACGGCGAACTCCAGATGGGAATTGCCACCGATCCGAAGACGCTGGCTCCGAACTTCAAAGAGGTATGGCTCCAATATTTAGAGCGGCAATACACCGATCCCCAGACTTCGATACGGCTCTACGAAACGGACGAGGAGGGAACTTTGGCCGGATTCATCATCTTCGGCACCCGAGATGACGGAGCCGCTCCCTATGGGGTTATCTACGATTTGGGAGTGCTGCCCGAACTCCGGAAAAAGGGGACTGGCTCGCTGTTGGTCCGTACGGCTCTCGACGCTCTCCGCGAACAGGGTGTAGAGGCCTGTTATCTCGAATCGGGAGTCAACAACCACTCGGCTCACCACTTTTTCGAGCAATTCGGATTCCGGCAGGTCTCCTGTGTCTTCCGCAACAAGTTGTAGTAGCACACGGTTCGCCCCGGCCGAAAGTCTGTTCCGTACAGGGAACGTATTGGGTGTATTGACGCGACTACTGCCAACGATGACACCTTCTTCGATTTTGTATTCGGCCGTTCCATGACCGGAAATACAGCAGAGAAGTAGAGTAAAAAGGGGCTTGCAAATTATAATGGCTTTGAGGATTATGAGCAGGCAGACAATCGGATTCCTCACGGATGAGTATTGCATTGATCTCCAGACTCCGGGAGTCTAAACGTCTCCGCTCTCCAAACCTCGAAATCCGTTACGAGGTTCCCGAACATGGCACGTCATTGATCACAACCGGACTTCGACAGCCCAGAACTACAGCTTCCGCATCCGGTGTCTCATTCACTACTCCTCACACACCATTTCCGCTGGCTGGTTTCAAAAATGGTCATCCGTAGATCCGCAGAAATCACTCTCTGCTTCACCAAACAAAAAAGGACGCTCATCAGAGCGTCCTTTTCCTCTATATTTTCCGGTCTTGCTTTTCCCCGGCTTATCTCAGGTTGATTTCGGCCTGTCCGATCAAGTGTCCGTCCGTAAATATCTTCACCCGATAGGTTCCGCTGGTAATGCCGGCGCCGTAGTAGAAAATACTTACGCTCAGATCCTGATTCTGGTAATCGACGGAACGGGTTGCCGAGTAGACAATCTGATCGCCCTCATAGTCGAACATGGCATTGCTCTGGTTGGCCATCACGAATCCATCGGGGCCTATGATCTGTACATAGACATTCCGCTCTCCCGGAGCAGCCAGCTCGTTGCCCACCAAAACAAGGTCGACACGCAGGCTCTCCGCTCTATTGGCTCTCGACACCTCCCGATCGGACTTGTTCAGAGCAACCAAACGGATGTCTCGGGCACGGATAACAGCTCCCTGCCGTACTTTTGTCGACAGCTCTTCCGACTTCTCCTCAGCCGATTCGGCCCGCAACCGATAGTCGAGCAGTTTTTTACGGATCGAACTGTTTTCGCCGACCAATTTCTTGTTGATCGTATTCAGCGAGTCGATCTGACGGATATACCCCTCCATGATCTGACGCATCATGTTTTTCTCCTTCTCGTACTGACGGATCTTGGCATAACTCAACCGACGCTCCTTCTGTAAGGTCTCGATCAGCGAGTCGACTTTGAACCGTGCACTGTCGTACTGAACCGAAAGCGTATCGTTCCAACTCTTCAATGTATCGTAATCGTTTCTCAGAGCGATCAACTGCTGGGTCAGCGTGTCGCGCTCGATGGCAAAGTCGTCACGCATCTGTTTTACCTGCATGAAATAGATCGCCGAAAGGGCGGCCAAGATCACCGCCATGATTATGATCATTATTTTCAGCCCTTTAACCTTTTTATTAGGACCTTCATCGCCGTAACCGTTCGGATCGTAACCGTAATCCTGATTCTGGTCGTATCCGTAGTTACTGTAATTACGATTGTTGTACGTTTGCTGATTATTGTAGTCTTCCATATTCGATGGCTTTCAAACTGATTATAGATGCAAATATAATCAATTTATTTTGCTGTCAAGCGGGTAACGCAGATTTTTCCACTCGATCAACCGTGCCCGGATCGACCCGACACGAATCGGAGACTCGACATAGATCGGAATTCTGTTCTTATCGTCCGAAACCCAGAGGGTAAATTCGTCGCCATCCTCAAACGACTCTCCGGTCGAGGTGGCCATCTGACACCTGAACTTCAACGTCCGGAACTTTCCGGCTCCACGAATGTGCTTGTTCTCCCGGCCGAGAAAACGGTATCCGATGGTACGGATGGTATCCTCCAGCACGAGTTTCATCGAACCCGAACCTCCTGCCGCCTCGATCTGCGAAAGATCGGCGCACCTCAGATTGAAAAACAGCGCAACTGCATCGTAACTCCCCTCCGACAGGTTCATCCTCTTGTAGGTACTGTCCGGATTTTTGTGGTTGCGGTAGGCCGTATGCACCTTCTTATTTTCCCAATCATAATGGAACCGACTCGAATAGCGGTACTTTCCCTCCTTTAGCTCGGTTTTTAGCTCGAGCGGGCGCAGGGTTGCCGAGTCGAGCGTACTGGTGTAGGTATCGTTCAAATCGAAAAACCACTTGTAGAACGGATAGGTCTTGCCATTCGCCTCTATTCTGTACACAGGAGTCCCTTTTGAAGAGTTGAAGTTCGTCAGAAACGACACTTCGGCAACATCCGTATTGACAAACGACACTTTGTAACTTACGGCATAAACCAGTTTTTCGCCATCGCCGAATGCCCGGTGGCTTCCCACTTGGGCCGAAAGTGCAAGACCTGAGAGCACCAATGTGCCTATCGTGAAGATCAGTATTTTTTTCATAACTAAATGAACTGTTTCATTGGGTCGGGGTTAGATTCCGATATACACATCCGTTTCCCAACGGATAAATATATAACGCAAAAATCGACGCAAAGTTATGAAATCATACTGAAATCTATCTCTTTTTTCGAAACATACTTGGCTGCAAGTTCGCGCAGCATCCGATTTTCGGGCTTCGCGAGCATCGGATCACCCTGCAACACCCGCTCGGCCTCATTTCGGGCAAGGGTCAATACCTGTCCATCCTTACCCAAATCGGCAATCTTCAGATCGAAGGCCAAACCGCTCTGCAGGGTCCCCGAAAGGTCACCCGGACCGCGCAACTGGAGGTCCATCTCGGCCAGTTCGAAGCCGTCGTTGGTCGAAACCATCGCCCCGAGCCGTTTACGCGATTCGGACGAAAGCTTGTCGCCACTCATCAGGATGCAATAGGATTGGTCCGCACCGCGCCCGACCCGCCCCCGCAACTGGTGCAGCTGTGAAAGGCCGAAACGTTCGGCACTCTCGATCACCATGACCGAGGCATTCGGCACATCCACCCCAACCTCGATAACCGAAGTCGCCACCATGATCTGCGCAACTCCCTGTTTGAAAAGGTTCATGCCGTACTCCTTGTCAGCCGGTTTCATCTGACCGTGCACCACAACCGTAACGTACTCGGGCGGCGGAAATGCACGTACGATCCCTTCGTAACCGTCCTCGAGGTCCTTGTAATCCATCTTTTCGGACTCCTTGATCAGCGGATAGACGATATAGACCTGACGTCCCTTGCGGATCTCCTCGCGGATAAACCCGAACACCCGCAACCGATGGGCATCACGGTAGTGCAGCGTCCGGACGGGCTTACGTCCCGGAGGAAGCTCATCGATCACCGAGACGTCCAGATCGCCGTATAGGGTCATGGCCAACGTCCGGGGGATCGGGGTCGCCGTCATGACCAGCACGTGGGGCGGCCGCTCGTTCTTACTCCACAACCGGGCCCGCTGCGCCACTCCGAAACGGTGCTGCTCGTCGATCACCACAAACCCCAAATTCCGGAACTGCACCGCATCTTCGATCAGCGCGTGGGTTCCGATCAAAATATGAATCGCTCCCGAACGCAACCCCTCATCTATCTGGGTCCGCTCCCTCTTTTTGGTCGAACCGGTCAGCAACTCCACTCGGATATCCAATCCGGCCAGCATCCGGGTAAACGTCGCATAGTGCTGTGCGGCGAGTATTTCGGTCGGCACCATCATGCAGGCCTGAAAACCGTTGTCGCAGGCCAGCAACATGCACATCAGCGCCACAAGCGTCTTCCCGCTACCCACATCACCCTGCAGCAGCCGATTCATCTGGTGTCCCGACACCGTATCCTGACGGATCTCACGGATCACCCGCTTCTGGGCTCCGGTCAACGGAAACGGCAGGCAATCTTTATAAAACGAATTGAAAAATGCACCTACGACAGGAAAGAGGAAACCGTCGTTACGGGTCGTACGTCCCCGGCGCTCCTTCATAATGTTGAGCTGAATGCCGAACAGCTCCTCGAACTTCAGCCGGAACTCGGCCGCACGAAGCGCCTGCTGCGACGTCGGGAAATGGATATTGAACAGCGCATCGTGCAGCGACATCAGTCCAAGCCGTGCGATAAGATCGGCAGGAAGCGTCTCCCGCAGTCGGTGGTCGACCATCGGCCACAAGTTACACATCAGCGTATAGATCGCCTTCGTGCCAAGTTGATTGCGGTTCAACACCTCCGTCGTACTATATACACCCTGCACTCCGCTCCGGAAACGGTTGGCCTGTTCGACCGTCGATTCGATCTCGGGATGAACGAGGTTGAGCACACCGTTAAAGAACGCAGGACGCCCGAAAACGATATACTCCCTCCCCTGCTCCAATCGCTTCTCGATCCAGCTTATTCCCTTGAACCACACCAATTCGGCCACCCCGCTGCCGTCCGAAACCGTCGCAATGAACCGACGTTTGGGCCCTGCACCCACGTGTTGAAACCCCGTAATACGGACTTTCAGTTGGATATAAGTCAGCGAATCGTCGTCCAATTCGCCGATCTTCCAGATACGGGTGCGATCGATGTACCGGAACGGGAAATGATAGAGCAGATCGCCGAGCGTGGCGATCCCCAACTCCTTGCGAAGCATCGAAGCCCGACGTTCGCCGACTCCGCTCAGAAACTTGATGTCGTTGTTCAGAATATCGTTCATTCCCCGCAGTAAATCCGGATCAAAGATACCGAATCTCCGGCAGAGTTTCGTACCTTTGCAAAAATTTCGGAACTTCCATGAAAAAATTTTGCGATTCGTTAAACCGATACCTCCGCAGAACCACGGGGGTTGTCCGGATCGGAAGTACAGCCGTCGGGGGCGACAATCCGATTCGGGTCCAGTCGATGACCAACACCGACACGAATGACACGGCAGCCTCTGTGGCTCAGGTCGAACGGATTGCCGACGCAGGGGGCGAAATCGTCCGGCTCACCGCTCAGGGACGCCGAGAAGCGGAAAATCTGGGTGCAATCCGCACGGAACTCGACCGTCAGGGGTACTCCAAAGTCCCTTTGGTAGCGGATATTCACTTTCTCCCGTCGGCTGCACTCATTGCCGCCGAAAAGGTCGAAAAGGTCCGGATCAATCCGGGAAACTTCAACGACCGGGGCGGCGACTTCTCGCATCTGATCGAAATCTGCAAACGCAGGGGCACAGCACTCCGGATCGGGGTGAATCATGGATCGTTGGCTCCGGAGGTCGTCGAACGTTACGGCGATACCCCCGAAGGGATGGTCTTCTCGGCCATGCAATTCCTACGGCGGTGTCGAGAGGCCGATTTCGATCAGGTGGTCGTCTCGATCAAGTCGAGCAACGTACGGGTAATGGTACACGCCTACCGCCTGCTGGTCGCCGCCATGCGGGAAGAGGGTATGGCCTATCCGCTCCACCTCGGGGTGACCGAAGCCGGAGACGACCGCGAGGGACGGGTCAAATCGGCCGTCGGAATCGGAGCCCTGCTGGCCGACGGAATCGGTGACACGATCCGCGTATCGTTGACCGAAGCCCCCGAACGGGAGATTCCGGTCGCCCGTCTGCTGTGCAACTACTTTTCCGGACGGGAGCACCATGCTCCGATTCCGGAGGCAAACGAAGCGTTTTATTCGCCCTACGCATACCGCAAACGGGAATCGACTGCTGTGGCAGGAATCGGAGGCACACACCGCCCGCCCATTCGGAGCGAAATCCCGGCAGAAACCGCCTCACTCTTTTTCGAGACAGACATTCACGGCATCGACCGCATCCCAGCCGGGAAGATCGTCGTCCTGACCACCGAAAACCTCAACGGTATCGCCGAACAACGAGCTGCATTTCTGCGAATGGAAGAGGCCGGGATTCACAATCCGGTGATCATCAAACGCACCTATCGGGAGCAGGATCCGGAAGTGTTGCGGGTAAAGGCGGCTGCCGATATCGGCCCGCTCTTCTTAGACGGATTCGGCGACGGAATATGGATCGAAAATCTCGATCCGGCGATCCCGGCCGAAGAGATCGATGCCCTGAGTCTCGACATATTACAAGCCGCACGGGTCCGGATATCGAAGCCGGAGTACATCGCCTGTCCGAGTTGCGGGCGCACCCTCTACCACATCGAGAAGACACTCGCTGCGATCAAACAACGCACCTCGCATCTGGTCGGCGTAAAGATCGGCGTCATGGGTTGTATCGTCAACGGTCCGGGAGAGATGGCCGATGCCGATTACGGTTACGTGGGTTCGGGTCCCGGGCGAATCACCCTCTACAAGGGTCGAGAAATCGTTCGCCGAAACATTCCCGAAGATCAGGCCATCGATGCTCTGCTCGAGTTGATCGAATCGACCCGGGAATCGTCGTAGTTCAGGCTGCCGAGCGATCTTCGACCGCAGATGGCTAACGTTTTTTGAGAAGATAGATCAAACTATGTATGCTTAAACTGTGTCTGCAATGCAATAGCTCGATTGCCTGCGGAGACAGTTTATTTCATCTTGCCTTGACGGGGACGGCCGGATTTTAGCTTCTTCTTCGACTTGAACACGAAGGAATCACAGGTTACGGCAAAGCCATCATGTCCCACACTTAGAATTAAAAGAGGTCGAAAAGCCGGTGGGCAAAATCGCCGTTATTGAATATACATTCATCTGATTTAACGAAGAGATTGTCACGCCGGTAAAATAAATGGGATATAAATTTTTGGAATCTCTGATTTTTAGATTCTTACGTTTTTAAAAGCAAATTCCCGAAAACAAACCCTTCGCAAAATAACAATAACACCCTCTTCTACAAAACAAGAGATGCACCTTTACATAAGGCGCATCTCTTTCTATCTATTTTGACATTGGGCAAGGTAATTCACCGAAATAGGCCAACCGCCATGCCTCTCTGACTCCAACATACAACCGTACAGCATCAGGCTCCGGCATAGATCAAAAAGCCCAAGCCGATCAGAAACAGCACGAACATCATCACATTCAACCGGTCGGAACTCTTCGGGGCACCTTTGAACTCTTTCCAGATCAGTATTCCCCACAAGGCAGATACCAGTGTCGCTCCCTGTCCGAGTCCATAAGAGATGGCAGCTCCGGCCTGTTCCGATGCAATCATACTGAACGACTGACCGATACACCAGATCACACCTCCCAAGACGCCGACACAGTGGGTCTTCAGGCTTCCACGAAAGTATCCGCCGATTCTGATCGGTTCGCCCTCGACCGGATGACGCATGGCTATCGTATTGAACAAAAAGTTGCTGACAAAAATACCCACCGCAAAGATAAAGACCGCCGTGTAGGGAGTCAATTTACCCGGTGCGGGATCGGCAAAATTGGAGAGGTCAATCGATGCCGCCACAAAACGGTAGAAAAAGGCCATGATCACACCGGCCACAATCGAGATACCGATTCCTTTGGCCGGAACCTTTTTCGAGCCGCTCAACATCTTCCGATAGGCCAATCCGTTCAATACGATCGCTGCACAGATCAATACAACCCCAATAAAGATAAACAGCGGTTCACCCTTGGCCGCACCGAAATAGTTGATCAGCACACCCAGCACCAAAGCCAGTCCGATACCGACCGGGAAAGCAACAGACAATCCACAGATGGCTATCGCAGCCGCCAACAAAATATTACCGGCGTTAAACACAATCCCGCCGAGAAAGGCACTGCCGATGTTTCCCCATTCAGCCTGCTTCAAGTCTGCAAGGAAACTGCGCCCTTCCGACCCGAAACTACCCAATGTAAAGGCGAAAATCAACGAACAGAGCAGTACGCCGATCACATAATCCCAATAAAAATATTCGTACCGCCAACTTTTCGAGGCGAGTTTTTGGGTGTTGCCCCATGAGCCCCAACAGAGCATCGTGACCACACAGAAAATAACGGCCAGCGTGTAATTGTTTACAATATACATGATTCTATTTTCAGGTTAGTATTAAAAATCAATAGCTTAGATGAAATTTTCGATTTACTTCGGATCAAAACCGTCGACTTCGCTCCGATAAGGAGCCGATGGCTGTGCACCCATACGGGTCACCGAAAGCGCCGAAGCCCGATTGGCAAAACGGACCGCTTCGTAAAGGTCTTTCCCTTCGGACAAAGCTACGACTACAGCCGCATTGAACACATCACCCGCAGCCGTCGTATCGACCGCCTCGACCCGATGCGCCGGTATCACCTCTTCGTAACGGTCATTATAGATAAGGGCCCCGTGCGATCCGAGGGTCACCACAACATTTTCAACTCCCATCTCCCGGATCTTACGGGCAGCAGCCCACGCTCCCTCCTCGCCCGAAACAGGGATACCGGAAATCAGATTCGCTTCCGTCTCATTGGGGGTAATCAGATAGAGATTCCTAAGCAGCTCTTTTGACAGGGCGGCCGCAGGTGCAGGGTTCAACACGACACGTTTTCCGCGCTTGGCCCCCTCCGCAACAACATATTCGACCGTTGCCATCGGAACCTCCAATTGCATCAGGATGATGTTGCACTCATCGAGCATCTCTTCGGCCCGGGCAATATCGAGCGGCAACAGATTGGCATTGGCCCCGGAGGCGACAACGATCGTATTTTCGGCCTGCTGATCGACCGAAATCAACGCCACTCCCGATGGATTCTCCTCATCGACAAAGACAAAACGCGTATCGATACCCTCTTGGGCATACTGCTGCCGACTAGCAATACCGAACATATCGTTCCCCGTTTTGCAAACAAAACCCACCTCGGCTCCGAGACGAGCCGCGGCTACTGCCTGATTCGCGCCCTTACCGCCCTGATTCATCATAAAGGCTCCTCCAAGCACTGTCTCTCCCGGTCGCGGCAAATGATCGGCGCAAACCACCATGTCGGTATTCGCACTCCCGACGACCAGTACCTCTATTCTGCTCCGTTTTTCCATAATTTTTACTATTTATTTTTCTATAATTCCTGTTTCCTATGCCCTTCTAAAGCCGAGCTTTCGCACCTCGTCGGTCCGATCGACTCGATGTGCTCCTACATCGGAACCGGAGTTTTAAAATTAACATCTTTTTCTGAAAAAAACAATTTTTTTGCGACTCAATCCTTTGTGGAGACGGTAAAAGGTCTCTCCCCTGTCATATCCGAATCCTATAAAAACCGAGTAGAATAGCATTTTTCGAGTTCCCCGCACCCCTTCTTCGGTCTCTTTACTATTCGGTCTCTTTACTATTCAAAAATTTATATTAAATTTGCTGACTCTATTTATTTGTTCGAC
>URBJ01000049.1 GCA_900546005.1 uncultured Alistipes sp.
GGCTTCGGGGATTGCGTGCCGGTAATGCTTTTGGCTGGCGACGATATAGCTATGGACATGGGGCAGGAGATTCTCGATATGCTCTTGGAGCGCACCACCGATGTCGAGCACATCGCCCGATACATAATCGGTTAGTGCCCGACAGATGAAACGCATCTGCATGGTTGGGTAGTTGCGTGTAGCCAAAAGGCTGAGTATATGCGAAGATCGAGCCATTTCGTCCCTCTTTTTCTACAAAGATATATCAAAAAAATAAAAACAAAGGAAACAGACAGCTCTTTTTTGAATTTGTCAAAAAGGGGGAGCGAAGCGATTTATTCGATATCGAGGTCGAGGGTCTGACGCAATTTGGTCAGCAACGGATTCTTTTCGGTCAGATATTGCAGTCGGTCTTCGGCCTTGATCGGTTTAAGCGGTTTGGTGCTTTCTGCAATGGCTACTTTGAAGTCGACGGACAACCGTACCCCGCTCAATTCGCAGAGACGTTTCTGAATGTCGGAAAGGTGATGCATAACCTCGTCGTACAACGATTCGTTGGGAACGTTCAGGTAGACCGTGCAATCCTCGATGCGTGCCTCCTCAAAAGCGGCTCCGAGGCGGGGTCGATGTTCGAGCAGCTCTTGGGTAAGCGTCTGATAAGCCTTTTTTAGTAGCGTTGCATTCTTTTCCCCCTCTATTTCTGGAGCGGTTTCTGTCGTATGGGCAGGCCCTTCTACCGGGTTTGAACCGTTTTCACTCTTTTGCCGGTTGTTCAGCAGCGAGAGGATCGAACGTCCCGAGAGCAGGCTTTCGGCGTGAGTTTGCGGTGCTGCGGGTCGGTTGTTATTGGGTACGGAAGATGAGACGGAACGAATTTTTTCTGTTTGGGTTTCCGTTCGGGTTCCGGTGGTAGTGGTCGAGGGTACGGGGTCAGGTGTCAGAACCACGGTCGCTGCCGGAGCTCCTGTGGGCGTTGGAGGCTGAACCGTTGGCGGAACCTCCTTTCTTGGAGCAGCCTGTGCCGGATTACGCGTTGGATTGTGCGCCGGGACAAGTTCGGGAAGTGAAGGGGTCAGGGCCTCTTCATTTTTTTTTTGACCGAGTCCGCAAAGTTTCATCAGACCCAGTTCGATGTGTAGCCGTTGGTTGGTGGCTGTTCGTAGGGAGGCGTCGACCGAGGTCAACAGATCGATGCCCTCGAACAACAACGGAACGGGACATCGGGCGGCCTGTGTCTTGTAGCGTTCCGCGACACTGCCCGTGACCTCCAGCAGCGGAATCGTTTGCGGATTCTTGCACATCAGCAGATCGCGCAGGTGGGCATTTAGTCCACCGATAAACGTCTGTCCCGAGAAGCCCTTACGCAGTACCTCGTCGAACAACAGCAGGGTAGCGGTATAGTCGCCCTCGAGTATTCGGTCGGTTACGGTGAAGTAGGTGTCGTAATCGAGTACGTTGAGCGTTTCGGCAACCTTGTCGGCCGTCAGGTTCGAGCCGCAGAACGATACGACTTTGTCGTACATCGAGAGGGCATCGCGCATTCCTCCGTCCGCCTTGCGGGCGATGATGTGGAGCGATTCGTCGTCATAGGTCACCTGTTCCTGTCCGGCAATGAATTTGAGGTACTCTACGGTATCTTCAACCCGAATTCGGTTGAAATCGTAGATTTGGCACCGCGAAAGGATCGTCGGAATGATTTTGTGTTTCTCCGTAGTGGCCAAGATGAAGATGGCGTGTGCGGGCGGCTCTTCGAGTGTCTTGAGGAAGGCATTGAATGCCTGCACCGAGAGCATGTGGACCTCATCGATGATGAATACGCTGTACCGTCCGATTTGCGGCGGAATGCGGACCTGTTCGGTCAGACTGCGGATGTCGTCCACCGAGTTGTTCGAGGCGGCGTCGAGTTCGTGGATGTTGAACGAGCGCCCCTCATTGAAAGCCTTGCAGGATTCGCATTCGTTGCAGGCCTCGGCATCGGGACCGGGATTGAGGCAGTTGATCGCTTTGGCGAAGATACGGGCGCAAGTCGTCTTGCCGACGCCGCGCGGCCCGCAGAACAGATAGGCGTGGGCCAACTGGTGGCGGCTGATCGCATTTTTCAGCGTCGAAGTAATATGGCCCTGTCCGACGACCGAAGCAAAGGTCGTTGGACGGTATTTCCGAGCCGATACGATAAAGTTGTCCATGCGTTATTCCGTTTCGACTACAAATATAGTGAAAGGTGAGCGCAGAGACAAAGTGAAAAATGAAATTTTAATCTTTAACTATACCGAGCCGCATCCTATATTCGTGCTTTGCGCAAAGATAACTAAAGGTAAGGCCGAGACAAACGAAAAGAAGGCCGTGTCGGGTTGTATCCGGATCTGTATGTTTTGAAACGTTTCGGATCAAGCGAGGATCGGTGAGTCGTTTTTGGCTACTCTCCTTTATGCCAAAACCGATTCATGACACCGGGACCGGATCTCAGAAAAATCTCTGTCATTTCGACCTGATGTGACAGGTTTGTCCATTTTGGGGTAATATTTTGTCGCGATTTTATGTCATGTCTGTCAAATATGCTGTCTGGCAGCAGTTTTGTACTACTCTCGGTCGAATGTGATTCAAGAAAATAAGAAGGAGGAAAAAATATGAACATTAACAGTTTAACCATTAAGGCTCAGGAAGCATTGCAGAGTGCCATGAATCTGGCATCGAGCGGCGGTAATCAAGCCGTCGAACCGTTGCATATCCTCAGCGCCATTATCGCAGAGGAGAACAGCGTGGGTGTCTTCCTGCTTCAAAAAGTGGGAGTAAACATCGGCGCTTTGCGAAGCGTGCTCAAAGAGCAGTTGGATCGTTTACCCAAAGTGCAGGGCGGCGATGTCTACTTTTCGCGTGAGAGCTCGGAGGTGATCCAGAAAGCAACCGACTACACCAAAACCTTTGGTGACAAGTATGCATCGGTCGAGCATCTGTTGTTGGGCCTTTTGGCCGACAAGGGTGAGGCCGGACGTCTGCTGCGGGAGTCGGGAGCTACGGAAAAAGAGCTCGTGACGGCGATCCGTGAACTCCGTAAGGGGTCTACGGTCGACAGCCAGACCAGCGAGCAGGAGTATGATGCGCTGGGTAAGTATGCGATCAATCTGAACGATCAGGCACGGAAAGGTAAACTCGATCCGGTGATCGGTCGTGACGATGAGATCCGTCGGGTGCTGCAGATCTTGTCGCGGCGTACCAAAAACAACCCGATTCTGGTCGGTGAGCCGGGTGTCGGTAAAACCGCTATCGCCGAAGGTATCGCCCATCGAATCGTAGATGGAGATGTTCCTGAAAGTCTGCGCAGCAAACAGGTCTACTCGTTGGATATGGGTGCTCTGATTGCCGGAGCCAAATATAAAGGTGAGTTTGAGGAGCGACTGAAGGCTGTCGTAAAAGAGGTGATCTCTTCGGAAGGCGAGATCCTGCTCTTTATCGATGAGATCCATACGTTGGTCGGTGCCGGAAAAGGCGACGGTGCAATGGATGCTGCCAACATCCTGAAACCGGCTTTGGCACGAGGAGAACTCCGTGCTATCGGTGCTACGACGTTGGATGAGTTCCAGAAATATTTCGAACAGGATAAGGCGCTGGAACGTCGATTCCAGAAGGTCATGGTCGACGAACCCTCTACGGCAGATGCCATCTCGATCTTGAGAGGTCTGAAGGAGCGTTATGAGAATCACCACAAGGTACGGATCAAGGATGAGGCGATCATTGCGTCGGTCGAGTTGTCGAATCGGTACATTACCTCGCGGTTCCTGCCGGATAAGGCGATCGACCTGATCGATGAGGCGGCAGCAAGATTGCGGTTGGAGATGAACTCGGTTCCTGAGGAGATCGATGAGCTGGATCGTAAGGTGCGTCAATTGGAGATCGAACGTGAGGCGATTCGTCGGGAGAAGGATCAAGGCCGTATTGACGAGTTGACCCGTGAGATCGATGAGCTGAACGCCAAACGAACTACCCTGCGTGCAAAATGGCAGAGCGAGCGGGATGTTCTGGAGCACATCCAGAAGAACAAACAGCTGATGGAGGAGTTGAAGGTCGAGGCAGCAGAGGCAGAGCGTAACGGCGATTACGGAAAGGTCGCTGAGATCCGATACGGAAAGATGCGTGATACGGAGGCTGAGATCCAGAAACTTCAACAGAAGGTTGCGAAGAATGCCGAGGCCGGAGCCATGATCAAGGAGGAGGTCGATGCAGAGGATATTGCTGAGGTTGTAGCTCGGTGGACGGGAATTCCGGTAAGCCGTATGTTGCAAAGCGAGCGTGAAAAGCTGCTGAAGATGGAGAGCGAGTTACACGATCGGGTTGTAGGTCAGGATCAGGCGATTTCGGCCATTTCGGATGCCGTACGTCGGTCTCGGGCCGGATTGCAGGATCCGCGTCGTCCGATCGGTTCATTCATCTTCTTGGGTACGACCGGTGTTGGTAAAACCGAATTGGCAAAGGCGTTGGCCGAGTATCTGTTCAACGACGATACGATGATGACCCGTATCGATATGAGTGAGTATCAGGAACGTCACAGCGTGTCGCGTTTGATCGGTGCGCCTCCGGGATATGTCGGTTACGACGAAGGTGGTCAGCTGACCGAAGCGGTGCGGAGAAAACCCTATTCGGTAGTGCTGCTCGACGAGATCGAAAAGGCCCATCCGGATGTCTTCAACATTCTGTTGCAGGTGCTCGATGACGGACGGTTGACCGATAACAAGGGTCGTACGGTCGATTTCCGCAATACGATCATCATCATGACGTCGAACATCGGTTCGCACATCATCATGGATCGGTTGTCGAAGTACACCGATGAGTTGCCACCGGAGAATGTACTCGATGAGACGAAGAAAGAGGTGTTCGATCTGATGAAGCAGACGATCCGTCCCGAGTTCCTGAACCGTATCGACGAGATCATTATGTTTACGCCGTTGACGCGGGACGATGTCCGTCAGATTGTGCTGTTGCAGATCCGTCAGATCAACGAGATGTTGGCTCAAAACAGCATCCGCATGGAGGTGTTGGACAAGGCTGTCGACTGGATTGCTGAGAAGGGTTACGATCCGATGTTCGGTGCACGACCGGTTAAACGTACGTTGCAACGTTATCTGGTCAATGAACTCTCGAAGGAGATTCTGGCCGGAAAGATCGATCGGAACAGCGTGATCACGGTAGATGCCGGACCCGATGGATTGATCTTCAAGAACTAACGGTAATTCTTGGGTCTAAATAACGAAGAGGAGAAGATTTGAAAGAATCTTCTCCTCTTTTTTTGTATGGTGGTGGAGATAAATTAGGATTCGGCCGAACGGAAAAGTATGCGGGCGAGCTCGTCTAATTTGTTGACGTAGATGATCTCGATCCCCTTAGGGGGATTCGGTAGAGTTTTCCGCAGGTAACCTGATACGACGATCCGGTGGAATCCGAGTCGGGCGGCTTCGCTGATACGTTGTTCGCTGCGTGTTGCCGGACGTATCTCGCCCGAGAGTCCAACCTCCCCGGCATAGCAGCATTTCGGATCGAGCGGCCGGTCGAAGTAGGAGGAGAGAATGGCAGCGATGATGCCTGCATCGAGCCCCGTATCGTTGATCTTGAACCCTCCGGCAAAGTTTAGGAAGACATCCTTCTGATACATCTTCAGTCCGACCCGTTTTTCGAGTACGGCGAGCAGCATGTTGAGGCGGCGGGAATCGAAACCGGTGGCCGAGCGTTGCGGCGTACCGTAGGCCGCCGTGCTGACCAATGCCTGTGTCTCGATCAAATAGGAGCGGGCTCCATCAACGGCTGCTCCTACGGCAATACCGCTGAGCGGTTCGTCGTAGTGGGAAAGCAGGATCTCCGACGGGTTGCTGACCTCGATCAGCCCTTCGTATTTCATCTCGAAGACACCGATCTCGAAAGTGGCTCCGAAACGGTTTTTGATGCTGCGCAAAATGCGATATACGTTGTTGTTGTCGCCTTCGAACTGCAGTACGACATCAACGATGTGTTCCAGAATTTTCGGCCCGGCGATGATGCCGTCCTTGGTGATGTGTCCGATGATGACGATCGAGGTCCGGTTCTGCTTGGCATATTTTTGCAGCAGGGCCGCGCATTCTCTGATCTGGGAGACGCTGCCCGGCGATGAGTCGATCGTATCCGTGTGGATCGTCTGGATCGAGTCGATGATCACCAGATCGGGCGTCTGTTGCGAGATCTGGGTGAGGATATTTTCGAGGTTTGTTTCGCTGTACACCAGACAAGCGTCGTTCGAAATGCCGATGCGCTCGGCCCGCATCTTGATCTGGTGTGGCGACTCTTCTCCCGATACATACAGCGTTTTCAGATCGGTAGCCTTCAGGGCCAGTTGCAGGCTGAGGGTCGATTTCCCGATGCCCGGTTCTCCGCCCAGCAGGATGATCGAGCCCGGAACCAGTCCGCCACCCAAGACCCGATTGACCTCTCCGTTGCCCAAATCGATGCGCGTAAAGTTTTGATGCTCGATTTCACGTACCGGAATCGGCCGGTTGTCCGATCGTCCCGAACGATGGGCCGGATGGGTCGGCTCTTTCGTCACGACCTCTTCGACAAAGGTGTTCCATTCGCCGCATGCAGGGCAGCGGCCCACCCATTTGGTCGACTCATACCCGCAGTTGCGGCAAAAAAACGATTTTTTGAGCTTGGCCATGACTGATTGAACTCACCGGAATTGTGTCCGGATCTATTTGATAAAGAATCGGTAAATGTCGTTTCCTGTGGCAAAGATCATCAGGGCGAAGATGATGAACATGCCGACGATTTGGGCATACTCGAGGAACTTGTCACTCGGTTTCCGGCGGGTGATGACCTCGACGAGTAGGAACAGCACGTGTCCTCCGTCCAATGCGGGGATCGGAAGGATGTTCATCACGGCGAGGATGATCGACAGGAAGGCCGTGATGCTCCAGAAACGTTGCCAGTCCCACTCCGTGGGGAAGATACTTCCCATGGTGATTACTCCGCCCAGCGATTTGTAGGCTTCGGTTTTGGGGTTGAACAGCAGTTTGATCTGATCGATGTAGCTGCTGATCTCGGCTCCGGTACGTTTGAATCCGGCCGGTATCGATTCCAGCAACGAATAGTTGTGTGTGCTGAAGGTGAGCATACTGTCGATCGTTCTGGGGTAGACACCGATCGTTCCCTCGGCCGATACCTTGACCGGAAGAGTCGTGATCTTGGTCATTCCATCCGTCTTGCGCACCAGACCCAACGTGACCGTGTCACCCGGTGCTGCGTGGAATGCACTCGAGTATTGATCGAAGAAGGTCATGGGGGTACCGTTGTATGAAATCAGCGAATCTCCCGGATGTAATCCGGCCTGAGCCGCTCCCGAACCGCTGACTACTGATCCTACAACGAACGGTATGCGGGGCATGAGCAGACTTGTTGAGTCGGCCGATTGGAGCAGCCGATTGATCGATTCATCCGTGATGTCGATCCGGATTTTTTGTCCGTTGCGGTCGACGGTCACGTATTCGGGTTGGCTGATCAGAATCGATTTCAGAACATCAAGGTACTCTGTGGCCGGTTTGCCATCGATATCTACGATGCGGTCCCCGTTGCGGAAACCCATCTCCTGACCCAGCGAGTTGAAGGTATATCCATATACGATGTCTTTGTTCTCCAGAACGGTTTCACCCCATTTGTAGCTCATGCCGATGTAGATGATCAGGGCGAAAACAACGTTCATGACGACGCCTCCGACCATGATCAGCAGTCGTTGCCACGCGGGTTTGGCCCGGAACTCATAGGGCTGGGGGGGAGACTTCATCTGTTCGGTATCCATCGATTCGTCGATCATGCCGGAGATCTTGACATATCCGCCGAAGGGAACCCATCCGATTCCGTATTCGGTGTCGCCCTTCTTGAACTTGAAGAGCGAAAACCATGGATCGAAAAAGAGATAGAACTTTTCCACCCGCGTTTTGAACAGTCGGGCGAACAGGAAGTGTCCGAATTCGTGTATGATCACCAGCAACGAAAGGCTGACGATGAATTGCAGAATTTTAATCACTGTATCCATAGAATCAAGCGTTTATTCGTGAATTGATAAGCGATGAGGCCATTTCCCGAGCCTCTCGATCGGTTTGTTCGTACTCTTCCAGAGTTTTGCAGTGTGTGGCAGGAATCCGGTTGAGGGTCTCTTCGTTGATGCGGGCGATCTCCGTAAAACGGATTTTTTCTGCCAAAAAAGCGGCTACGCCGACTTCGTTCGCCGCATTGAGTATGGCTCCGGCATTTCCTCCCGTTTTCAGACATTCGAATGCCAGTTTGAGGTTCGGAAACCGTCGGGTGTCGGGCTTGAAAAACTCGAGACGACGCAGTGTGCAGAAATCGAGCCGTTTTCCCGTTAGCGGCAGCCGCTGCGGGAAGGTAAGGGCATATTGTATCGGCAGGTGCATGTCCGGCGTCCCGATCTGGGCTTTGATCGCTCCGTCCTGAAATTGAACCATCGAGTGGATGATCGACCCCGGATGGATTACAACGTCGATCTGATCCGGCCGTAAACCGAACAACCACCGGGCCTCGATCACCTCGAAACCTTTGTTCATCAGTGAGGCCGAATCGATCGTTACCTTTGCACCCATATGCCAGTTGGGATGGTTCAGCGCCTGTTCGACGCCGACCTGTTTCATCTCCTCGAGCGATTTGTGCAGAAAGGGCCCGCCCGAAGCCGTCAGGATAATCTTGTCGATCGGCGTATTCTCGCCCGCGAGGCACTGGAAGATTGCCGAGTGTTCCGAATCGACAGGCAGGATCGGAGCGTGGTGTTCGGCAGAGAGTCGGGTGATGATCTCTCCGGCGACAACCAGACACTCCTTGTTGGCTAATGCGACCTTTTTCCCGTGCCGCAGAGCTTGGGCCGTCGGGAAGAGACCGCTGTATCCGACCAACGCCATCACGACTGTATCCACTTCCGTCGAACAGACTACCTGCTCGAGCGATTCGCTTCCCGTGTACACTTTGATCGGGTAGTCGGCCAGTGCCTGGCACAGCTGAGTATAGTATCGTTTATCGGCGATTACGACATTGTCCGGAAGAAATTCTACGGCCTGTTCGGCCAGTTTTTCCCATTGGCGGTTGGCCGTGAGTGTCGTTACTTCAAATCGGTCGGGGTAGTTTCTGACAATGTCGAGGGTCTGTGTCCCGATCGAACCGGTCGATCCCAGTATGGCCAATCGCTGTTTTATCGGTGTCATTTGTCTGTTTGCAGAAGAGTTTTAGTGGGCGGTATTCCGAGGGTTTTCGTTTGTCAATCGGTTTTAAAACACGACAAACCGTTCCGGATCGATCGGAATCCCGTTTTGCCATAATTCAAATTCAAAAATGTTTTGTTGGGTGCCATTCGAAGGGGTTTCGCCTCCGGCATATCCGATGATCTCTCCACTCGATACCCGATCGCCCGTTTTTTTCAGAACGCTGGTATTGTGTCGGTATATGGAGAGCATATTGTCGATGTGTTGGATCATGAGCGAGAAGCCGTTTTCGGGGCTCCATGAGGAGGAAATGACGGTTCCGTCCATTACGGCCATCACCTGCTGGTCGGGGCTTACGGCGAGCGTCACCCCGTAACGGTGATCGATCGGACTGAACCGTTCGGTTACGACACCTTTGACCGGGGTGAAGAGGTCCATCGCATTACGCAAGGAACGGCGGGCGACCTGCGGATCGTTCAGGCTGTATATTCCGCCTGCACGCTCCATCTGCGAGCGCAGAATCGAATCCTCGACAATGGAAGCAATGATCGAGTTGTTCTTTTTCGAGGTATCGGTGGCGGTGACGTTGTTGCGTGTGACCGGATTCTTCCCGGCCATGATCAACGATATGTTTTCGCTGTATATCTGCATGTTGCGGATCTCCTGTTCCAAGGAGTCGAGCCGGACGATGTTTTCGATCAACAGCGTGCGCGACTTGTTGCCCGGATAGCCCGGAATCAAATCCAGTATCGGCGTATAGGCCACCGTCGTGGTAATGATGATGAAGAGCACGAGGATCAGTGCGAGGAATCCCGCCAGCAGATTGAGCGGACTGATATACATATACCACACCTCCCTGTCCGAGTGCAGGTTGCGTATGCTGACGCGGTGCTTCTCGCGCAGGTTGTGGAGGAAGTAGGCAATGCTTTTCTTTAGGTTCATGAGTCCGTTTGCTACGAATCAGTCTACAAAGATAGTAATTTCTATCGGCTAACGGCAAAACGTAGAAAATATAAAGATTATTTTAGGAATCTTTTATTCCGGTATATTTTGAAAATAAGTTATTAAGTGTAAATTTGCATAGGGAATGTCCGGTCGTCTTGTCTGGAGCGACTGGTTGTGAAGTCGTTTCATCGGAATCCGGTGTCTGGGGGGCGTGAAGAGAGTCTGCTCCCGAAACGGTCCGGGAAACGATAAATTGATTTTTTAACGAAACATAATATGTTGAAACCTACACTTTTGGTTCTTGCTGCGGGCATGGGATCCCGCTATGGGTCATTGAAACAGATGGATGGTGTCGGCCCCAACGGGGAGGCCATCATCGACTACTCCATTTACGATGCGATACGGGCCGGATTCGGACGTGTCGTTTTTGTAATTCGGCACACGTTCGAAAAGGAGTTCCGCGAAATGTTTACACCGGAACGCTTCGGGGGTAAGATCGATATCGATTTCGTATTTCAGGAACTCGACAAATTGCCGGAAGGATTCACCGTTCCGGCCGATCGGGTGAAACCGTGGGGAACGAATCATGCCGTGATGATGGCCGAAGGGGTGATCAAGGAGGAGCCCTTTGCGGTGATCAACTCCGACGACTTCTACGGTGCCGAAGCCTACAAAACGATCGGAGACTATTTGCGCAGCGTATCGGGTCAGCAGAACCACTACTGTATGGTCGGATATGAATTGAAAAATACGCTTTCCGACTATGGATCGGTATCCCGGGGTATCTGCGGGTTGGACAATAACGGAAACCTTACCTCGATGGTGGAGCGGACCAAAATCGAACGACACAACGGCAAGATCGTCTATGAGGATGAAAAGGGCGATCTGTTCCCGTTGGCTGAGGATACGCTCGTTTCGATGAACATGTTCGGCTTTACGCCCGACTATTTCAAATACTCCAAAGACTATTTCAGCGCTTATCTGAAAGAGAATATCAATAATCCGAAATCGGAGTTCTATATTCCGACGATGGTCAACAAATTGGTCAAGGAGGGTCGTGTTCAGCTTCGCGTGC
This sequence comes from uncultured Alistipes sp., assembly GCA_900546005.1. Classification (GTDB taxonomy): domain Bacteria; phylum Bacteroidota; class Bacteroidia; order Bacteroidales; family Rikenellaceae; genus Alistipes_A; species Alistipes_A pullicola. The sequence goes on from URBJ01000049.1 coordinate 11,224, forward strand.
TGCACAGTTCGGCACAGTGGTTCGGGGTGACCTATAAGGAGGACCGTCCGGCCGTTGTAGAGCGGATTCGTCGTCAGATCGAAGCGGGAATCTATCCCGAAAAACTTTGGAATTAAACGAACGAATTATGGATATCGAACAAAAAGTGTGGGGAATTACGCCCGAAGGGGAGGCCGTAGTTCTGTATAAATTGACCAATGCGCACGGAGCTTCCGTAGAGTTGACCAACTTCGGGGCTACGGTCGTATCGATCGAGGTGCCGGATCGAGAGGGAAAACTTGCCGATGTGGCGTTGGGCTACGATGATTTCAAGAGCTATAAGAACGACGGGCCGTGTATGGGAAAGACCGTCGGCCGTTTTGCCAACCGGATCGGAAACGCCCGCTTTGTGTTGGACGGCAAGGAGTATAGATTGAGCGCAAACTGTGCCGGAGGACACCACATTCATGGTGGAGGAACGGAGGGTTTTGCCAATAAGGTGTGGGAGAGTCGGGTCGAGACGGATCGCGTGGTCTTTTCGCTGTTCAGTCCCGATGGAGATCAGGGCTATCCCGGCGATTTACAGGCCGAGGTGGTTTACGACTGGTCGGATGACTGTGAATTGGAGATCACCTATTATGCAAAAACTTCGGCTCCGACGATTATCAACCTGACCAACCACTCCTATTTCAATTTGAAGGGGGAAGATCGTCCGGGTGCGATGGATCAGCAGCTCAAGCTGAACTCCCATAAGTATCTGCGTTACGATGCCAACTGCATCTGTACGGGAGAATTGGTCGATGTCGAGGGTACGCCGATGGATTTTACGGAGTTCAAGCCACTGTCCCGGGATATCGATGCAGATTACGAACCGTTGCGTTACGGATCGGGTTACGATCAGAGTTGGGCGATCGACGGATATGAGAAAGGGAAACTCTCCGAAGCCGGCATTCTGTATGATCCGGAGAGTGGACGGCGCTTGCGGATCATGACGACCCAACCGTCGATCCATATCTATGCGGGCAACTTCCTGAAGGGGTGTCCGCGCAGCATCAGCGGTCACGAATACGATAACCGTGCAGGAGTGGCCATCGAGTGTCAGGCCTACCCGAACAGTCCGAATTGTGCGAACTTCCCGAGTACGGTGTTGCGTCCCGGAGAGTTGTACAACGAAAAGATCGTCTTCCGTTTCGAAACGGATACTCATTAACCCTTCGCTTCTCAAGAACCAGTTATTAACCTAAAAATAAAAGTTATAGATGGAATCTACAAAACAAAAAAGTTATGTGCTGCCGATCATTATGATGTTCGCGCTCTTCTTCATGATTGCGTTCGTTACGGGGCTTCAGAATCCGATGGGAATCATCGTGAAGAACCAGTTCGGTGCATCGAATTTCATGTCCCAGCTGGGTAATGCGGCGAACTTCATCGCTTATGCGTTCATGGGTCTTCCGGCAGGTATCATGTTGCAACGATTTGGCTACAAGAAGACCGCTTTGGCCGCGATTATGATCGGTTTTATTGGGGTATTGATCTCTTATATTTCGGGAATCGTAGAGAGCTTCGGTGTCTATCTGGTCGGAGCCTTTATCTCGGGCTTCTCGATGTGTATGCTCAATACGGTAGTCAACCCGATGTTGAATACGTTGGGTGGCGGTGGAAATCGCGGAAACCAGTTGGTACAGTTCGGCGGTTCGTGCAATTCGATCGGTGCGACAATCGTCCCCGTGTTGGTCGGATATCTGATCGGCGGACAGGTGGATACGGCTTCGATCAGCGATGCCAATCCGGCACTGTTCTTGGCGATGGGTATCTTTGCGTTAGCCTTTATCGTGTTATCGTTTGTCCGCATTCCGGAACCCCATTTGGCAGCGGCTGCCGAGATGAAAAAGGAGAAAGACAAACACAGCCCGTTCTCATTCCGTCATTTCTTATTGGGAACCTTGGCGATCTTCTTTTATGTCGGCGTTGAGGTCGGAATTGCCAATACGGCGAACCTTTTTATGACTGAGAGTGTCGATAAAGGCGGTCTGGGAATCGATACGACCATTGCAGGAACGATTGTCGGAACCTATTGGTTTTTGATGCTGATCGGACGTCTTATCGGAGGAGTGATCGGAAGCCGGGTTTCCAGCCGGGCCATGTTGACGACGGTTAGCGCAGTGGCTGCTCTCTTCATTCTTTTGGCGATATTCAGCCCGCTGACCTCAACGGTAAATATGCCGGTGTTCAAATCGGATATTTCGTTCGGTTTGGCTGAGGTGCCCATCGGAGTGATGTTTATGATCCTGTGCGGATTGTGTACCTCGGTTATGTGGGGCAATATCTTCAATCTGGCTGTCGAAGGTTTGGGTAAATACACGGCGGCTGCATCGGGTATCTTCATGGTGATGGTTTGCGGTGGTGGTATCCTGCCGTTGATTCAAGGTTATGTGGCTGACGGCTTCGGTTTCTTGAGCAGTTTCTGGGTGATCATCGTGGCATTGGCCTACATGCTGTTCTATGCTCAAGTTGGATCCAAGAATGTTAATAAGGATATTCCGGTAGACTAATCGGAGTGATCTGTTGAATGAATAAACCAAGGGAGCGGCTATCGAATTTGGCCGCTCTCTGTTATTTTAATGAACGATGAAAAAGTTGATTTTTTGGGGAGTGGTCGGAGCGCTTTTGGCGATCTGTCCGCAAGGTGTCGGCGCGCAGGGTGTGCAGAGCGATCAGTGGGCGGCGACGGATGGCCTCGGACGAAAATTGCCCGACAGAGAGCAGACTCGGGCCCGGCGTGATGACCGGAAAGTAGCTCTTTTTTACTGGACGTGGCATACCTCTCCGATTACCGATTATCGCCGGATCGGCAACATTACTCAGATTCTTAAAGAGCACCCCGAAGCGATTGAAGATTTCTATCATCCGGCGTGGGATACCGGAGGAAACTCCTACTTCTGGGACGAACCCCTGTTCGGGTATTACCGGACAACCGATCCGTGGGTACTGCGCAAACACGCCGAAATGTTGGCCGATGCCGGGGTGGATGTCGTGTTTTTCGACTGTACGAACGGCTCCTTTACGTGGAAGTCCTCCTACGATGCGTTGATCGATGTGTGGACGCAGGCACAGCAGGATGGAGTCAATGTACCGAAGATTGCCTTTATGTTGCCGTTCGGACCGATCGAGGAGTCGCTGGTTTCACTTAGGATGTTGTACGAGGACCTCTACAAATCGGGGCGGGCCAAGAACCTTTGGTTTTACCTGCACGGAAAGCCCTGCATCATGGCCTATCCCGACAACCTGACCGACTCAAAAGAGGACCGGGAGATCGCACAATTCTTCACTTTCCGCCCCGGGCAGCCCGACATTGTGGACGGTCCTATGCGTCCCGACCAATGGGGATGGCTCGAGACCTATCCGCAGCATAAGTATGTGGAACGTCCGGATGGCAGTTGCGAGCAGATGGTGGTCTGTGTAGCCCAGAATACGAATGCGGCAAGCGGAGGGCACTGCTGTGCTTTCAATGCACCCGGCACATACGGTCGCAGTTATACCCAGCAGCACGGACAGGATACCCGTGAGGATGCCTACCTGTACGGGTTGAACATTCAGGAGCAGTGGGATTATGCCCTGTCGTGCGACCCCGATCTGATTTTCGTTACGGGCTGGAATGAGTTCATTGCCGGGAAACACATCGGATGGCATCCTGCTCGACCGTACTATCCGTTTGCTTTCCCCGATCAGTTCGATTGGGAACGGAGCCGCGACATCGAACCGGTCAAGGCTTGGGGGGACAAAGGCGATGTTTACTACATCCAACTGGTAGATAATATTCGCCGGTATAAGGGCGTTTCCGAGCCATCTGAGGTTTCGGCGCCCCAAAGCTTCAGTATTGGACGTTTCAAAGGCTGGGACGATGTATTGCCCGATTTTCGCCACTACAAGGGGAATACGATGCACCGCAGCAGTCCGGGGCATGCGGATATGTTCTATACCAATACGACGGGGCGGAACGATATAGTGGATGCAAAAGTGGCTCGGGACCGGCGGTATGTCTACTTTTATGTCGAGACGGCTGAAAATCTGACTCCGGAGAGCGATCCGAACTGGATGATGCTCTTCATCGACACCGACCGCGACAAGTCAACCGGATGGGCCGGATACGAATTTGTTTTAAACGAAGAGTCACCCGAGCAGGGGCAATGCGTTTTGTCCCGTAGTGTTGGTTCGGAGTGGGGATGGGAGCGTGTCGGAACGGTCGATTATGCGGTCGATGGGAATCGTATGGAGATTCGCATTCCTCGCTCGCTTCTGAAGCTGGACGGGTCGCTCAATTTTGAATTCAAGTGGAGCGATAACATGCAGGAAGAGGGAAATATTACCGAAGAAATGATGTACAACACCTTCAACATGGGACTTGGCATGATTCTGGCTGTTGATCCGGCAGACGTGGACAAGACGATGGAGGCACTGAAGGCAGCAGGAGAGACCCCGTATGTGGTTGGTTCTGCAGAAGCAGGCGAGAA
>URBJ01000050.1 GCA_900546005.1 uncultured Alistipes sp.
GCGTTGGGATCAAAATCAATATCGTTGTGGTTTGATGTAGAATTTCAATAAGATACAACTTCTTTTCTTCGGAAAATTGATCTCGTAATGTTGTGGTTTGATGTAGAATTTCAATAAGATACAACGGATGCAGTATTTTCTTTTTCAATTTCTTTGTTGTGGTTTGATGTAGAATTTCAATAAGATACAACAATAGCTTTTCAGCGTATCCAAAAATCGTCGTTGTGGTTTGATGTAGAATTTCAATAAGATACAACGCGGGAGACAACGATATCAGAAACGACACGTTGTGGTTTGATGTAGAATTTCAATAAGATACAACAGAGAATCAGAAAATTGGTTTAGCTCGATAGTTGTGGTTTGATGTAGAATTTCAATAAGATACAACCTTTGGGCAAAACACAATGAGGAATACCATGTTGTGGTTTGATGTAGAATTTCAATAAGATACAACTGCAGATGTTTTTTAAATCTCTCGTTTTCTGTTGTGGTTTGATGTAGAATTTCAATAAGATACAACTAGGTTCTTCTCTCAATCTTTCAAGGATCAGTTGTGGTTTGATGTAGAATTTCAATAAGATACAACTTGAGAAGAGGATCATTGATGCTTGTTCTGTTGTGGTTTGATGTAGAATTTCAATAAGATACAACTGCCAAGGTGTACAAATCCCAGTCGTACATGTTGTGGTTTGATGTAGAATTTCAATAAGATACAACCAGATTTGGTAATTTCAAAAACCGAAGGGGTTGTGGTTTGATGTAGAATTTCAATAAGATACAACAAAATCCATTAAGATGAAATATTCCGCATCGTTGTGGTTTGATGTAGAATTTCAATAAGATACAACTAGGTTCTTCGCGCAATCTTTCAAGGATCAGTTGTGGTTTGATGTAGAATTTCAATAAGATACAACACTTTAATTTTTAAAATTATGCCAAGAAAAGTTGTGGTTTGATGTAGAATTTCAATAAGATACAACAACCGTCAGATTTGGGTTATCCGGACACCGGTTGTGGTTTGATGTAGAATTTCAATAAGATACAACACGAGAAGAGACGAGACAGTCTGGACGGCGGTTGTGGTTTGATGTAGAATTTCAATAAGATACAACCTTTCGACTACATTATCCGCCTGATCTGTGTTGTGGTTTGATGTAGAATTTCAATAAGATACAACGGTGATCCATAAACAAAAAGAACATCTGTGGTTGTGGTTTGATGTAGAAAACAAGATTGACGATGCGCGGTAAAATCTCTTATACGGCCATCTTACTGATCGGTAACAGAAATCAATTTCTGGTAACACTAACCAATTTCCCAAAATGCACTTGAATACTTTTTTATAGAAATCATTTGCAAATACAATAAATTTATACATCTTTAGGATTGGAGTGTATCAATCAATACAAAAAATATGCAGTCAATATTGATTGTTGAAGACGACAAACGAGTTGCTGACCTGTTGAAAGCTGGATTGGAGGAGAACGGTTACCATGTAACGGCAGCATACGACGGAATCATGGCTTTACGACTTTTCCGAGCTAATAACTTCCAATTGGTTGTATCCGACATCGTTCTACCCCAAATGAACGGATTCGAGTTGTGTCGCGAAATTCGTAAAATACATGCCGGGGTGCCAATACTAATGCTCTCAGCACTGGGAACTACTGACGACAAACTGGACGGATTCGATGCAGGAGCCGACGACTACATGGTCAAGCCTTTCGATTTCCGCGAACTGACTGCACGGATACGTGCGCTGCTCAAACGACAAATGGAAACGAATCTTCCACCTCGAGAATCTATCGTGTATGCCGACCTGCAAATCGACTTAATTCGGAAAGAAGTACGGCGAGGGAACATCCCTTTGCACCTTTCTCCCAAAGAATATAAATTGCTGGTATATCTTGTTGAAAATGCAGGACGTGTCATTGCCCGAACTGAAATTGCTGAAAAGGTGTGGGAAACGCATTTTGACACCGGAACCAACTTCATAGATGTCTACATCAATTACCTGCGGAAAAAAGTGGATCGCGATTTCGACGTTAAACTAATCCATACACGTCCCGGTATGGGCTTCATCTTGACCGATAAGCCATGAAGATACAAATCTCTCTTACTCTCAAAAACACGGCTGCCACCGCCGCCATATTCCTCATATGTCTGGCGGCAATTTATTTGGTCAGTGAGCATACTCGCAGTAAAACCTTCTTCCACACCCTCGAAAGCGAAGCCATCACCAAGGCCCACCTGTTTCTGCAAAATCATGTGGATGCACGAATCATGCAGGAGATTTATCTCAACAACCGTAACTTTATCGACGAAGTCGAAGTAGCCGTCTATACAACCGACTTCCGTATGCTCTATCACGACGCGATCCAGAATGATATCATCAAGGAGGATTCTACCATGATTTCCCGAATCCAGCAGGATCGTAGCATAGAGTTTTACGTCGGAAACTACCAGGGAATCGGGATGCTGTATGCATTTGATGGCGATAACTATATCGTTACGGCCGCTGCATACGATCGTTACGGCCACGACAACTTGACCAAATTGCGGATAACACTTGGAATTCTGTTCATCATTGGGGTATGCCTGCTATTCGTTACGGGTTATTTACTTGCGCGTGCCGCATTGCAGCCGATTCGAGGAATCGTGCGTGAAGCGGAAGCCATCACAGCATCGCATATCAACAGGCGTCTTCCCGTAAAAAATGCAAAAGACGAACTGGGTGAACTCGCATTGGCATTCAATGCCTTGTTGAGCCGACTCGAAATCTCATTCAATGCCCAGAAGACATTTGTCAGCAACGTGTCACACGAATTACGGACACCGCTGGCAGCGTTAATAGCCGAATTGGATCTGGCCTTACAGAAAGAGCGAAGTGGGGAAGAATACTGCAAAGCCATACATCACGCCCTTCAAGATGCCGGTCGCATGACAAAACTAATCGACGGATTGCTTAATCTAGCCAAGGCCGATTATCAACAGGAACAGATCAAAATGGAAGAGATTCGGTTGGATGAACTTCTGCTCGATGTACGGACTTTGATCCTGCGTGCACACCCCGACTATCGAATCGAACTGCTTTTCGAGCGGGTGGATGACGACGACCGGATGATCACGGTCGAAGGCAATCTCTATTTGCTCACCATTGCGATCTCCAATCTGATCGAAAACAATTGCAAATACTCCGAAGACCACACTTCATGGGTCCATATATCCTATTGGAACGAATGGGCCATTCTACGATTCTCGGACAGTGGCACCGGTATGTCCGAAGATGAGTTGCACAACCTTTTCACGCTCTTCTATCGAGGAGAACAGGAATCATTGGCCGAAGGGCATGGCATAGGGATGGCCTTGGCTCAAAAAATCGTTCAACTGCATCATGGGAAAATCACCGTTCATTCGGAACATGGACAGGGCACAACGTTCATCGTCGAATTACCTCACATATAACTCGATCGGGAAGGGGAGAGGAAAAAACGCGATACAGTTCTCTCAAGACTTGCAATTGACACACCATACCGAATTCTAATGTTTTTCTAATACGATTCTAATCGCTTTCTAACGGCTCGCAGGAGCCGTTTTTTTCATTTTTGTGGCGCCAACATCGAATAGCAAAACTCAAAACAGTCGGTTATGTGGAAAAAACAAGACAAAACACGGTTCACATTCAATGCCGAGAAAGTATTCCTTGCGGCAACCCAACCGCTCGCTACGGCATACGGCTACTTTCAGACACACCCCTGCGGACTATCCCTCAAAGAGGTGGAACGACGACAATCGTATTACGGAAAAAATGAAGTCGAACACGAAAAACGGAAAAATCCCGTAACGATGTTCATCAGGGCATTCATCAACCCGTTCATCGGAATCCTGACCACATTGATCGTCATCTCCTATATCCTCGACGTATGGATGGCCGCGCCTGATGAGAAAGATTGGACTTCGATTATCATCATAGCGACAATGATACTTCTCAGTGCCATCATCCGATTTTGGCAAGACTGGAAAGCCAGTCTGTCAAGCGAGGCACTACAAAAAATGGTCAAAAACACTTGCTCTGTGCGACGCAGCGAGCAGGGTGTAACTGAGATTCCCATCGAGGAACTCGTTCCGGGAGATATCGTAATGCTTGCTGCGGGCGACATGATTCCGGCCGACATACGGATCATAGAAACAAAGGATCTGTTCGTCAGCCAGGCTTCGCTGACAGGTGAATCAGAACCGATCGAAAAACGTCCTGAGGCACATGGTAAGAAACATGCAAAGGGAAGCGTAGTGGAATTGGACAACATCTGCTACATGGGTTCGAATGTTATCAGCGGATCGGCCACAGCCATCGTATTCGAGACAGGAAACAACACCTATCTGGGAACCATTGCCAAATCCATTGTCGGTCACCGGGCCGCCACGGCATTCGACAAAGGCATCGCAAGGGTCAGCATGTTACTCATCCGGTTCATGCTCATCATGGTACCGTTCGTCTTCATTGTCAATGGAATAACAAAGGGAGACTGGCTGGATGCCTTCATTTTCGCCGTAACGGTTGCCGTCGGACTGACCCCTGAAATGCTCCCTATGATTGTTACCGCCAACCTCTCCAAAGGGGCGATTTCAATGTCAAAGAAAAGGGTCATTGTCAAGGATTTGAATGCCATTCAGAATTTCGGAGCCATAAACATCCTTTGCACCGACAAAACCGGAACTCTGACCTGCGACCAAATCGTACTTGAAAAATACATTAACGCCGATGGAAGCGATGATGACCGAAAGCGAATCCTCCGCCACGCCTATTTCAACAGTTTTTTCCAGACAGGACTAAAAAGGCGATTCTTTCTCATGTCAAGGATCTCGATCTGGAATCGATGAAAGACAACTATCACAAAGTGGACGAAATCCCGTTTGACTTTACCCGCCGCCGTATGTCGGTTGTCATCGAGGATAATTCCGGCAAACGGCAAATTGTCACCAAAGGAGCCGTAGAAGAGATGCTCGAAATCTGCTCTCACACTGAAGTTTTCGGTTCGGTTTGTCCGTTCACGCCTGAACTGCAAAAGAAGGCAGCAGCAATTTGCACGCGGATGAATCATCAGGGATTGCGGGTATTGGCCGTCGCTCATAAGAACTTTCTGAGCAAGGAGAACAATTTTTCGGTCGAAGACGAAAGCGATATGGTACTAATTGGATTTCTCGCCTTTCTGGATCCGCCGAAACCATCAACAGCCAACGCCATCAAGCAATTACAGAACTATGGAATTTCCGTAAAAATACTCTCGGGAGATAACGATGCCGTCGTACGTACGATTGCCCGTCAAGTAGGTATTACAGGCAAGGCTCTCTCTGGAAAAGAATTGGAAGCATTGAAGGGCGAGGCTCTATACCGGGCCGTAGAGGAGACATCCGTTTTCTCAAAGGTCACGCCGCTGCAAAAAACACAAATCATCTCACTGCTGCAAGACAAGCAGCATACGGTCGGGTTTCTGGGTGATGGAATCAACGACGCCGCAGCACTGCGACAGTCTGACATCGGTATCTCGGTCGACTCGGCAGTCGACATCGCCAAGGAGAGTGCCGATATCATTCTACTGGAAAAAGATCTTATGGTGCTTCGAGACGGGGTAATCGAAGGCCGCAGGACATTCGGCAATATCGTGAAATACATCAAAATGACCGCCAGTTCGAATTTCGGCAATATGTTCAGCGTAATGGTTGCCAGCGCATTCCTGCCATTCCTTCCGATGATGCCGATCCACCTTCTGGTCCAGAACCTGCTCTACGACATCTCCCAAACGACGATTCCGTTCGACTGTATGGATGCAGAGTACCTGCGGAAACCACGCAAATGGGATGCTTCGGGACTGAGTCGATTCATGATCTGGATCGGACCTATCAGCTCGATTTTCGATGTCACAACCTACCTGTTAATGTGGTACGCCTTCAAATGTCAGTCGGTGGAGATGCAGGCCCTCTTTCAGTCCGGGTGGTTCGTAGAAGAATTGCTGTCGCAAACGCTGATCGTACATATGATACGTACACGCAAGGTTCCTTTTTTCCAAAGCCGTGCTTCATGGCCCGTCATGACAATGACCTTTGCAGTCATGACAATCGGCATCCTGATTCCGTTCACTCCCTTCGGTACATCCATCGGACTGGTTACGCTACCATGGGGTTATTTCCCTTGGCTGATAGCCACACTGCTGGCTTACTGTGTATTGACGCAAGGTGTAAAAAACTGGTATGTAAAACGATTCAACACCTGGCTATAATGTATGAAAAAATGGATATGCCCGATGATTGCGGTGGCTGTTTTCGGCAGCCACCGCCTCTCGGCTCAACCGTATTCGGAATCGGATATGCGACAGAGATGCAAACCGATTTCAGGGAGCTAAATTGGGTGAACTTGTTGAAATTAAACTTTTCACAAACGTTATGTAATGGCATACTGATCGATCTCGGCTCGATCAGTAATACCAAAACACGCCCGGAACAACTGGACAACGTTGGTAGGGTCTTCAAATATCGAAAAGAACAAGCGACTGAACGAACATCACCCTATATTTTATATTCATCAGATTGACTTGCCTTTGAAAACATTCACTCTTTATTATAAGACTCTCGTCGGGAAAATCATTTGCTGACAAAATCATAGGATCACACTGTCTTGCGCACACATAACAAAACAGAAACCGCATTGTAGACATCTACAATGCGGTTTCTTTGAGGTCTGAAGCGGATTCGAACCGCTGTACGAGGTTTTGCAGACCTCTGCCTAGCCACTCGGCCATCAGACCGTTTCGGTGTGCAAATATAGTACAATTTTTTTATACTCAAAAAGATTATGCCTTTTTAATCCCTTAAAGTCGTTCCATATTCATCCCCAGCAAGACTCTACCTAAAATATATTACTGACTATCAATAATCTCGTAAAAATCGCGGCTTCATAATTTCCGAATACAGCACCGCTTGTCGAAGATCAAAACCTGTGGGAAAAACCTTTTCCTCTGCGGATACCAGTTGCTCGGCCGTCTCATTCTTCGCATATCCATCCGACTGTTCCCGCTTTTGACCCTGAACCTCTTCAAAAAAGCCAGAGGATACATTCAATTCAAAATCTTTTGCCGATAACAACACCGATTCCAGCGACGAAGACTCTTCTAAATCATCCAAAGCAGAAACTTCGGACTGCCATTCCGATTCATACGAAAAGGGAGGTGCGACAGTAGTGGGCTCTACGGACACAGAAGTCGTTTTCTCAGAAGTAGTGGACGCAGGCGTCTGAACCGTAGAAGAGTGGGGGAGCTCCGGCTCCTTCTTTTCCGGGAAAAAATCGTCCCACGGAGACTCTTCTGGATAGGATTCGGTCGACTCTTCAGACTGATTCTTTTTCTTCTTTTGGGATAGAATCACCGACAGGGCAATCAACAGTATAAAGGGTAATAAACTGTCCATAAAGCGTTACTCTATTTTGTTTTCGACCCGATTGACCTGTTCTACGCCCTTGATTCGACGTACCTTTTCCATAATCATCCGTAAGTCTTTTATATTCTTCACATACAGACTGATACGTCCCTCGAAAATGCCATCGTGACTCTGGATATGCAGCTCACGGATGTTGATATTCAACTCTCCCGTAATGACTTGGGATAACTCCATCAAGATCCCGATCCGGTCGATACCTCGCATCTCCAACACCGAAAGATAGGACATCGCCTTATGACTGGACCACGTAACCGGCGTGAGGTTATTTCCGTGTTGAGCCGCTAATTTGATCAGTTCATTACAATTCTTTTTATGAACATCTATCTTGTGGGTCACTTCATTCTTATATCCGACCACCTCGTCGCCCGGAATCGGATTGCAACACGGTGCGATGACGAACTGTGACTCTTCGGTCTCCTCGGAGGGGTCGACCACCAGCTTTTTATTCTTCTTCTTCTCTTCCGCACCAAGGAAACGGAACGGATTGGGAATCTGCAACGTCCAAAATTTCAGTATCTTGTTGGCGGGATTGTCCCGTAAGATTTTCTCTAGCCCATCCAGCTTCAGGATCCCCGCTCCGAGCTTGCTATAAAACTCATCCTTCGTCGCACACTCGTATGCAGGCAGTATCTTACGGAAAACCCGTGCACTGGGGGGGACTCCATACTCCTTCAGCTTTCCTTCGAACAGTACGATCCCGTTTGCGATATTGTTGAGATTCTCCTTCTTCAGGAAATTCATGATCGACTGTTTGGCCTTGGTGGTAATCACATGCTCGAGCCACTCAGCTTTCGGCTTTACATTCTTCGAGGTGATGATCTCGACTTGATCGCCGCTGCTGATCGGAGCAAAAATCGATTCGATCTTCCGGTTGATTTTGGCACCCATCGCACTGTTGCCGATCTTTGTATGGATATCATAGGCAAAATCGAGTGCCGTAGCTCCTTGCGGCAGGGTTCGTGATTCACCTTTGGGCGTAAAGACTACGATTTCCGAAGTGTAAAGGCTCAACTTAAAGTTATCCAAAAATTCGACCGCATTCTCCGGAGAGCTGTTCAGCGCCTCGCGGACCTGCTTCATCCAGCGATCAAATTCACCCTCCTCCTTGGAGAGCTTTTCGGACTTGTATTTCCAATGTGCGGCAAAACCTCGCTCGGCAATCTCCTCCATGCGCTCCGACCGGATCTGCACCTCGACCCATACTCCGTCGGGTCCCATAACCGTCGAATGGAGCGCTTCATAACCGTTCGCCTTAGGGATGTTGACCCAATCCCGAATCCGGTCGGGCTTCGGCTTGTAAATATCTGTTATAAGCGAATAGATGTGCCAGCATTGGGATTTCTCCGGAATCAACGGGGAAGGGCGGAAGACGATCCGCACGGCAAAAATATCGTAGATCTCTTCGAACGAGACATGCTTGCGTTGCATCTTGGCCCAAATCGAATAGATCGATTTGACCCGTCCCGATATTTCGAAGTCGATGTCGTTGCTCTTGAGCTTTTCGATGATCGGGGCATTGAATTTTTCGATAAACTTGGTCCGGTCGGCTTCCGTCTCCGCAATTTTGGCCTCGATCTGTTTGTAATCCTCCGGAAAACGGTACTTCAGCGACAGATCTTCCAATTCGCTTTTGATGGCAAAAAGGCCCAAACGGTAAGCCAACGGAGCAAACAGATAGATCGTTTCGCTGGTGATCTTCATCTGCTTGTGCGGCGGCATATACTGCAGCGTCCGCATATTGTGCAACCGGTCGGCGATCTTGATCAGAATCACCCGAACGTCGTCCGACAGGGTCAACAACATCTTCCGGAAGTTTTCAGCCTGCTCCGATGCACTGGTTTTGAAGACGCCCGACATTTTGGTCAGGCCGTCGACCATCAGGGCGATTTTCGGACCGAAACGGCTCTCGATATCCTCGACCGTATAGTCCGTATCCTCGACCACATCGTGCAACAGGGCAGCAACCACCGATTTCACGCCGAGCCCGATCTCGTCGACAACGATCTGGGCCACGGCAATCGGATGCAGGATATAGGGTTCGCCCGAACGACGACGCACCCCTTCATGAGCCTCTTTTGCCAGAAAGAATGCCCGTTGAATCAAATCCTTATCGTACTCATTCTTACAAATCTTGGCACAACTGGCCATCAATTTATCGAACTGCTCCCCGATAATCCGTTCGTCTTCTTGCGAATATCCCATTTCCGTAACCCTATTACAACACTCTCCGGTGTCGGTCTACTCGGCAGCCAACGCCTCCCGAACTTTGGTTTCCACTTCATTCATAAATTCGGGATCGCTCTGCAACAGCTCCTTAACGGCATCCCGACCCTGACCGATCTTGCGATCACCGTACGAGAACCACGATCCGCTCTTCTTGAGGATCCCCAAATCTACCCCCATATCGATGATCTCACCGACCTTCGAGATTCCCTCCCCATAGAGAATGTCGAACTCGGCCTTGCGGAAGGGGGGAGCGAGCTTGTTCTTGACGATCTTGACACGGGCTCGGGCTCCGAGCTGTTCTTCGCCATCCTTGATCACCGAGGCCTTGCGGATATCGATACGGACACTGGCATAGAACTTCAGCGCATTACCGCCGGTCGTTGTCTCGGGGTTACCGTAGATCACTCCGATCTTATCCCGAAGCTGATTGATAAAGATGCAGACCGTTCCCGTTTTGCTGATGCTTGCCGTCAGCTTCCGCAGGGCCTGTGACATCAAGCGGGCCTGCAATCCCATCTTCGCTTCTCCCATTTCACCCTCGATTTCGGCCTTCGGCGTCAGGGCCGCTACTGAATCGATCACCACAATATCAATGGCGCTCGAACGGATCAAATTGTCGGCTATCTCGAGAGCCTGTTCTCCGTTATCGGGCTGTGATATGAGCAATTCGTCGATGTCTACGCCCAATTTCTGGGCATACGTACTGTCGAACGCATGTTCCGCATCGATGAAAGCCGCAATACCTCCGGCCTTCTGAGCTTCGGCGATCGCATGGATCGCCAGTGTGGTTTTACCGGAGGATTCCGGTCCGAAAATCTCGATCACCCGGCCTTTGGGGTATCCCCCGATTCCCAAAGCCTGATCCAAGGCGATCGATCCCGAAGGAATGACCGGTACCTTGTCGACCGCCTTGTCGCTCATCTTCATGATAGCTCCCTTGCCAAAATCCTTCTCGATCTTGTCCATTACGGCACTCAGCACTTTGAGCTTTTCCGGATTGACTTGTACTTTCTCCGCCATATTTACTGTTTACTTTTACTATCCTTTACAAAAATTATTCTCTTCGCCCTCCCCACGAGAGCGTAATCACCCGCTATTCGTAAGCCTCCAGAATTTGCTGGAAGTGGTCGGCCGTACGCACCTTCTCAAAGACCTTTTCGATCACCCCGTCCGCTCCGATAACGAAAGTCGTACGCAGAATGCCCATCGAAACCCGTCCCATGAACTTCTTCTCACCCCACACGCCGTAAGCCTCGGCCACACGATGCTCTGGATCCGACAACAGAGTAAAATTCAACTCTTTCTTCGCTATGAATCGCTGATGCGACTGAACCGTATCGGGGCTGACCCCTACGATTTCAAAACCCTTCTCCTGCAAAACGGCCTTTCCGTCCCGCAGGCTGCATGCCTCTGCCGTACATCCCGGCGTATTGTCCTTCGGATAGAAGTAGAGAATCAACTTCTTACCCGCATAATCGGACAGACGTTTCGTCTCTCCGTTTTGGTCCGGGGCCTCGAAGGCCGGTGCCTTATCTCCGATTTTCAAATGAGTAGCCATAGTCTTTTCTACTTTTGCGCTTCCGATCCGATGAAAAATATTTCACCAATCAAACGATTTATGTCTGTAAAGATACATATCTTCTTATAAAGTAAAAAGTTTTTCCGATCGAATCTTGATCGAAAAAACTTTTAATCGGTTAAACCGCTCTATTCCTGTAATCGCGTAGTGCTACGCTATTCCGGATAAATCTCAACAGGGTAGGGAATTAAGATTGGGACAACACACGTTTCTCGATCTCCTCGACCTGATGCCGGAACACCTTGTCGGTCTCCATCAGATTCGAAATCGCCTTGCAGGCATGGAGTACCGTCGCATGATTCTTTCCTCCGATCGCTGCACCGATGCTCGTCAGCGGCGCCTTCGTATGTTGCTTGCTCAGATACATGGCGATCTGACGCGCCTGTGCAATCTCACGCGTACGTTTCGGCGATTCGAACACCTCCGGACTCAGATTCATATATTCACACACGACGCTTTTGATTCGATCGATCGTAATCTCGCGCTGGTTATACTGCACGTAGACCTTGACGATCTCTTTGGCTAACGAGATCGAGATTTTCTTGCCCAAAAACGATGCATTGGCTACCAGCGCCGAAAGCGCTCCCTCGATCTCCCGAACGTTGGCCGTAATGTGATCGGCCAAAAATTCGACAACCTCTTCCGGCACGTCGATCCCCAATTTATCGGCCTTGGTCTTGATGATCTGTATCTTTGTCTTATAATCGGGCAGCAGCAACTGCGGCGAAAATCCCCATTTGAAGCGGGTCAACAACCGCTGTTCGATATCCTTCAACTCCACAGGAGGTTTGTCGGAGGTCATGATCAACTGCTTGTTCGACAAATGCAGGTGATTGAATATGTTAAAGAAGGCGTTCTGCGTACCCGGTTTTCCGGCCAACTCCTGAATATCATCAATAATCAGCACATCCAGCATCTGATAAAAATGGATAAAATCGGGCAGTTCCTTTTTCAGGACGGCATTCTGAAACTGGGCCTGAAAACGGCTCATCGGCACATACAGCACCTGCATCTGTGGATAGCGCTGTTTCACCTCCATCCCGATCGCCTGTGCGATGTGGGTTTTACCCAACCCCGAATCACCGAATATATAGAGCGGATTGAACGCCGTCTTGCCCGGATTGAGCGCCACGGCCAAGCCTGCCGAGCGGCACAACTGGTTACACTCTCCGACAACAAACGAATCGAACGTATAGTTCGGATTCAACTGAGGGTCGATCATCACCCGCCGAATTCCGGGAATGATGAACGGATTCTTTATATTTGCCGTATCGGACTGGGTCACGAACTTGTTGATCGCCGTCATGTCGGCTTCACCCGTCACAACGGGGGTATGCTGCTCGACTTTCGGCACAGCATAACGTAGTTTGGTTTTCATACCGAACATCTGGTGGATGATCGGGCGCAACACCGGGATAAAATGTTTCTCGATGTGATACACGTAACTTTCGTTGGGTACTTTCAATTTCAGAGTCACTCCATCGAAGTCGAGAGGAACGATCGGTTTGAACCACTTGACGAACTCTTCATTCGAGGTGTGCTCCTTAATACGCATTAGACAGTTCTGCCATACATCGCTGTATGTCTGATTATTATTAATCATGATTTGGTTTGTTTCGGAATACAAAATTGTAAATAAATTCACAAAAAAAACAGCGACCCGCTATTGTTTCTTTGGCAAATATTTATATAGAAAAATAAGGCTTTGTCGCAGGTCAAAATTTAACCGTTTGATATAGAGTATTCAAAAAATTATGCTTACCTTTGTTTATAACTTTTTTCACAGAATACAGTTTATTTTTATAAGTAAAGCTGATAGTATGATGAGCAAAAACATGGATCAATTTATTAGAGAGAGAGCCGAAAAATGGCTCACGGGAGACTATGACGAGCAGACAAAAAAGCAAGTCAAATACTTGATGGACAACGATATAAACGAACTCACGGAAAGCTTCTACAAAGACCTCGAATTCGGCACAGGTGGCTTGAGAGGCATCATGGGTGTCGGCACGAACCGCATGAATATCTACACCGTAGGTATGGCCACACAGGGTCTGGCTAACTACCTCAAAAAAGCCTTCCCGAACAAGCAAATCCGCGTTGCCATCGGACACGACAGCCGCAACAACAGCCGTCTGTTTTCGGAACGTGTCGCCGACATCTTCTCGGCCAACGGATTCAAGGTCTACCTGTTCGATTCGCTGCGTCCGACTCCCGAACTGAGCTTTGCCATCCGGAAATTAGAATGCGACAGCGGGGTGGTCATCACCGCATCCCACAACCCCAAAGAGTATAACGGATACAAGGCCTACTGGAATGACGGAGCTCAGGTGGTAGCCCCTCACGACAAGAACATCATCGCCGAGGTGCAGAAAATCACCTCGCCCGACCAAGTGCTCACCGGCGGCAACAAAAGCAACATCACCATTTTGGACGAAACATTCGATGAGATCTATCTGGATGCAATCCACTCCCTGTCTCTTTCGCCCCAAGCGATCGAACAGCACAGCAACATGAAGATCGTCTACACCCCGATCCACGGTACGGGGGTTATTCTGGTTCCGAAATCGCTCCGGAAATTCGGCTTCACCCGGATCATCACCGTCAAAGAGCAGAACATTCCGGACGGCAACTTCCCGACTGTAGCTTCGCCCAACCCCGAAGAGCGTGCCACCATGAACATGGCGATCGATCTGGCTGCCAAAGAACAAGCCGAACTGGTCTTGGCTACCGACCCCGATGCCGACCGAATCGGCGTCGCCTTACGGGACAAGGAGGGCAACTACATCCTGTTGAACGGCAACCAGACCTGCTCCCTGCTCGTGTACTATATAGTAAAGAGGTGGAGCGAAACCGGGCGTCTCAAAGGAAACGAATACGTCATCCGGACGATCGTAACCACCGAATTGGTCTCCCGCATCGCCGAATCGTTCGGTGTCAAACACTTCGAATGCCTGACCGGTTTCAAATACATCGCAACCATCATGCGCAACCTCGAAGGCAAGATGCGATACATCTGCGGAGGAGAGGAGAGCTACGGTTTCCTTGCCGAAGACTTTGTCCGGGACAAAGATGCCGTCAGCGCCTGCTCGCTGGCCGCAGAGGCCGCCGCTTGGGCCAAAACACAGGGCATGACGCTTCTCGATCTGCTGAAAGAGATGTACGTACAGTACGGATTCTTCCGCGAATCGCTCGTCTCGATTGTCCGCAAAGGCAAAGAAGGGGTGGAGGAAATTGCCCAGATGATGTCGAATTACAGGAACAATCCTCCCACCGAAATTGGAGGTTCGCCCGTCGTAACGATCAAGGATTACCAGAAAGGGGAGGCAATCGACGTTGCCAGCGGAACAACCTCACCGATCGACATGGAGTGTTCGAACGTACTGCAATTCCTCACGGCTGATTCGACGACGGTTTCGGTCCGCCCATCGGGTACCGAACCCAAAATCAAGTTCTACTTCAGTGTACATACCCCACTGAGCAGCGTCGATCAATACGCCGAAACAGAGAAGAAGCTGGACGAAAAAATCGAATCGATCAAGAACGAGTTAGGTTTAACCAAATAGGAAAAGAGTCATGGCATCGATATTTACACGAATCATCCGGGGAGAGATCCCGTGCTACAAGGTGGCCGAAGATGATAAATATTTTGCTTTTTTAGACATCAATCCGCTTGCCAAAGGGCATACGCTGGTCATTCCCAAAACCGAAGTCGATTATCTGTTCGATCTGGACGATGAGACTTTATCCGGGCTGACACTTTTTGCCAAACGGATTGCACAAAAGATCAAGGATTATACCCACTGCAAAAAGGTAGCTATGGTGGTGTTGGGTCTTGAGGTTCCTCATGCACACATTCATCTGATTCCAATGAACAGCGAAGCGGATGTCGACTTCCGACGGGAGAAGCTGAAACTATCCGAGGAAGAGTTTAAAACAATAGCTCGGTCAATCAGTCTATAGCTGAAGCGAGCTAAGCAAGCTCAGAGACAAGAGAGGAGATGCGGTATTTTGCTGCATCTCTTTTTTTTATTGCCGCATAAATATTTAACATAATTATAAGGCGATAAGATCAACAGCATTGCATAACACACGTCATTTTAAGGAAAATTATACATCGTAGAAACAAAAAATATGGGAGAGGGTAGAGAAGGATCTTGTATTTATTGGG
>URBJ01000051.1 GCA_900546005.1 uncultured Alistipes sp.
AGCGACGGGAGATCGGTTGCTGTTGAAGGGAACCGACCAAGATGCGGTATCGAGCAGGGAGTGTATTTATCTGAACTATGCGATGGTATGCAGGGATGTACCTGTCGGTGCGGTCGTGCTGATCGACGATGGGGAGATCGAATTGCATGTGCTCGAGAAAAAGAATGAGGCATTGGTTTGCGAGGTGTGCAACGGAGGGGTAATATGTGCCCGGAAAAGCGTCAATATTCCCGGTGTGGCGATCGATCTGCCGTCGGTGACCGAACGCGATGCCCGGTTCATTGATTGGGCCATTGAAAATGACATCGATTTTGTGGCCCACTCTTTCGTACGTAAAAAGGAGGATGTGCTGGCCGTAAAGGAGATCATAAAGCGGCGTAACAGTTCGATCAAGATCATTTCCAAGATAGAGAACCGCGAAGGTGTCGATAACATCGACAAAATCCTCGATGAGACTTATGGTATTATGGTTGCCCGGGGAGATTTGGGTGTGGAGATTCCCGCCGAAGAGATTCCTGTGGTACAGCGATTCTTGGTAAACAAGTGTATCGAGAGCAAGAAGCCGGTGATCATTGCAACGCAGATGTTGCACACGATGATTACTCACCCGAGGCCGACCCGGGCTGAGATCAGCGATGTTGCCAATGCCATATATCAACGGGTGGACGCCGTGATGTTGAGCGGTGAAACGGCAAACGGACAATATCCGGTCGAAGCGGTAGAGACGATGGCGCGTGTAGCCCGCGAAATCGAACGGGATACGGCTCAGCACTCGCCCGATACGGATATGAACTTGGTGCGCATCAACAACGAAATCACTGCACAGTTGGCTCGTTCGGCTGTTCGGGCCTGTCTGAACCTGCCGATTCATGCAATTATTATCGACACCCTTTCCGGTCGGACCGGACGATATTTAGCTGCATTCCGTGGGTCTAAACCGGTCTATGCGGTATGTTACCGGAAGTGTGTGATGCGGCAGTTGGCCATCTCTTACGGCATTCATGCCATCTATCAGGAGCCGACGGTCGATCACGAAAGTTTTCTGCTGGGCGTTTTGTACTACCTCGAAGATCGCAAGTGGCTTAAAAAGGAGGATTTGGTTGTGGTTATCGGAGGAAGTTTCGGTGCGGCAAAGGGTGCATCTTTCCTCGAAATAGGAAGCCTCTTGAACCTCGAACACAAAGCCTTGAATTCAAAGAAGGAATAAACCACTTAATGGAATGCTCAACGTATAACTTAAAGTCATAGTAGAGATGAAAAACGTTTGGATTCATACCGCTCGGTGGTCGCTGGTATTGTTGTTAGGGCTGATCTGTACAGTTCCCGTATCTGGCAAGGAGGGCTCCGACTCGATTACCGTAAAACGGTTCTTCTGCGAAAGGGATTCCCTACTGAACTGCACGATCGACTACCTGATGGACGAGGGGTATCGGATTCGCTCGGTCGACAGCGATGCCGGTTTTATCTGTGCCGACCGGTTTATTCCGCACGATCGTTTGTTATCCGTCAAAAAGGGTGAGCGGAGAACGCTCAATTTCATCATCCGTCCATGTGGTGAAGACGAGCAGGAGTCGTGCGTACGGTTAAGTATCTTATGCGAAGATTGGAATTGGGCTGGAAACTTGAACGGCACTCCAAACTATTATTATGAAGATATGGGCGTTTTGACGACCCCCGAGGTTTATGAAATGGTATGGGAAGGACTTCAAAACAAACTGCAGCAAGGCGATGAGCAATAGCTACAAAGATGACTAAGAACTACAAAAAGGTATTGTCCGTAGCAGGATCGGACAGTGGTGGCGGTGCGGGTATTCAGGCCGACATCAAGGCCATATCCGCTTGTGGCAGCTACGCAATGACCGCCATCACGGCGATAACGGTGCAGAATACGCTCGGCGTTGCGGGGATACATCCTGTTCCTCCCTCGTATGTAGCCGATCAGATGGCAGCCGTAATCGAAGATATTGGTATAGACGCCGTAAAGATCGGTATGCTGCCTTCGGTCGAGACGGTCGAACGGGTGGCGGACGTGTTGCGTCGATACGGCATATCCCGAGTGGTGGTCGATCCGGTTATGGTCTCTACGTCGGGCAGCTGCTTGTCGGGCGAGGAGGTGATGGCTTCCATTAGGGAGCAGCTGTTCCCGTTGGCAGAGCTGATTACGCCGAACATTCCCGAGGCCGAATTTTTAACCGGCCAGACGATTCGGACCGATGCCGATTTTGCAGGAGCCGCAGCAGAATTACAACGACAGGGAGCGAAAAACGTGCTGCTGAAGGCCGGACATTGCGATGGGGCGACTGTTGCCGATCATCTTTATGAAGGGGAGCAATGTACGGTGTTCCGATACGATCGGATCGAGACAAATAATACGCACGGCACCGGTTGTACCCTGTCCTCAGCTATCGCGGCATTTTCGGCTCAGGGATACCCGTTAAGGGAGGCGGTAGAACAGGCTGAAACCTATGTCCATGAAGCCATTCGTTGCGGAAGCGGCTATGCGATCGGACATGGCCACGGTCCGCTGCACCATTTTTACCGGTTCTGGGAGTAACTTTGCCGAAAGTTTGCTATTTTTACGCAAAAGTACGTGAGTCGTGAAATTTACCAAGGCGTTTTTAAGGGACAGACGGTTGTGGATCATCAGCATTGCGGTGTTTGTGCTGTTGATACTTGTGTTCGACAAGAACAACCTGATCGAGGTGTGGCGGCTCAAACAGAAGAACAAGGCGCTGGAGGAGCAGCGCGATTATTACCTCCAGAAAATCGCTGAAGACAGTACGATTCTCGAAAACCTCAAGGACGACCGCTATCTGGAGCAGTACGCGCGCGAACACTACCTGATGAAGCGTAAGGACGAAACGATCTACCTGTTACGCTGACGAATCCCTTTTGTTTGGGTTGCACGGCCGGTACATTTTCACAGCCTGCTCCTTATCGGTTCTGTATCTGCTTGCCGTTAGGGAATATGCATGTATTTGTGGGTCTGGATCGAGATGTTCCACTGCGGATGCTCCTTGACGTACTCGACCATAGCCGGAATCATCTGCTCGTATCGGCTCCACTCGGGTTGCAGGTAGAGCATACACCCTTCTCCTACCCTTGCAGCATTGGTCTCGGCCCACTTGAAGTCCTCTTCGGTTTCGACAATCACCTTCAATTCATCGGCCCGGCTAAAGATCGAATTGACCGGCGGATGTTGTTTCTTCGGCGAAAGGCAGATCCAGTCGAACGTTCCGCTCAACTCATGGGCTCCCGAAGTCTCGAGAAAGATTTTCAGGCCGCGTTCCCGCAACTGTCCGGTCAGATACTCCAACGGATAGAGCGACGGCTCACCGCCCGTGATGACGATGGCTTGTGCGGCATAGGAGCAGGCGCGGTCGACTATCGCATCTACGTCGACCGGAGGAAACATCCGGGGGTTCCATGTCATTTTCGCATCGCACCATTTGCACCCGACGTCACATCCACCCAGACGGATGAAATAGGCCGGCTTCCCGGTGTGAAACCCTTCCCCTTGTATGGTATAAAAATCTTCGACCAGCGGAAGCTTCTTTCCGCCGCAGAATAGGTCGTTATTCATCGATTTCATAAATGTCTTTATAGTTTCGGCCCAAACCGTCGTAATCCAGCCCGAATCCGACTACAAAACGGTCGGGTACGGAGAACGCACAGTAGTCAACCGGAATCGTTTTGGTATATGACTCGGGTTTGAACAGCAGGGTACATACCGCCACTGAAGCCGGATTCATCTTTTTCAGAAGTTCGGTCGTGTGTTCGATGCTGACGCCCGTGTCGACGATGTCCTCCACGATAACGACGTGCCGATTTTCGACCGGCGTGTTGAGCCCGATCAGTTGCTTGATGTTTCCCGTACTTTCGGTTCCGGCATACGAGGCGATCTTTACGAACGAAATCTCGCAGTCGATAGCTATGTGTTGCATCAGCTCGCCCATGAACATGAACGCTCCGTTCAGCACACCGACAA
The DNA here is from genome assembly GCA_900546005.1 of uncultured Alistipes sp. Taxonomy (GTDB): domain Bacteria; phylum Bacteroidota; class Bacteroidia; order Bacteroidales; family Rikenellaceae; genus Alistipes_A; species Alistipes_A pullicola. The sequence continues at coordinate 3,989 of URBJ01000051.1, forward strand.
ACAGCGGAATCGGTCTATCGGCGTAGTCGTTATTGATCCTGTCTGCAACCCGTTTCACGGATGCCACGATCTCCTCGTTCGGAATGAAGAGCTTGAAACGTTTGTCGTGCACCTGAATCGTATTCGCTGTTTTGAGCCGTTCCATGATAATATGTCGTTTTTCGGTGAGAGGTTTCGGTTTCCCGGTTTTATATATATCTTTGCAAAGATATTAGGAATCGACAGAAAAACGAAATAATATGAATCCGAAAGTAAGCATCATCATGGGCAGCACGTCTGATCTGAAGATCATGGAGGCTGCCGCCGAGTTCCTCGATCAGATGGAAATTCCCTACGAAATCAACGCATTATCAGCCCACCGCGTACCGGAGCAGGTGATGGATTTCGCCAAGAATGCACGCAGTCGCGGCATAAAGGTGATTATCGCCGGTGCTGGCGGAGCGGCTCATCTGCCCGGTGTGATCGCAGCCCTCACTCCTCTGCCCGTAATCGGCATTCCGATTAAATCCTCCAACTCGATCGATGGATGGGATAGTATTCTCTCTATTTTGCAGATGCCTTCTGGAATCCCGGTTGCAACGATGGCGCTCGATGGAGCCAAAAACGGAGCGATTCTCGCCGTTGAAATTCTGGCCGCAGGCGACGATGCGCTGATGGAGAAAATGGTTCGATTTAAAGCCGAACTGGCCCAAAAAATCGAAAAAGCCAATCGAGAGTTAGCACAGATCAAACGCCCGTTCAAAACCAATTAAAATAGTGCGATATGTCGATTGGGATCGCATTTCTGTTGACGTTGTGCGCCGGTCTCGCTACGGGGATCGGTAGCGCAATCGCCTTTTTTGCAAACCACACGAACAAGAAGTTTCTGTCGTTTGCATTGGGGGTGTCGGCAGGGGTGATGATTTATGTCTCGTTCGTGGAGATTTTACACGGAGCGCAAATCGGACTCGACGAATTGTTGGGCCCGCGAACCGGGAAGGCGGTTTGTGCGCTCGCTTTTTTTGGAGGCATGCTGCTCTCGGCCGTGATCGACAAGTTGGTCCCCTCGTACGAAAATCCCCATGAGGTCAAGTCGCTTGAAAGCATGGGCCGGGGCGGGAACAGCCGCAGCCGATTGATGCGGACGGGGATCCTCACCGCATTGGTCGTGGGGATACACAATTTTCCTGAGGGTATCGCGACATTCATGGCCTCGATGGACTCTCCCGAGATCGGAATTGCCATTGCCGTTGCGATTGCCATACACAACATCCCCGAAGGTATTGCCGTGTCGGTTCCGGTCTATTTCGCTACGCAAAGCCGGAAAAAAGCCTTCTGGTACTCGTTTCTCTCGGGATTAGCCGAACCGGTAGGTGCATTGGCCGGATATCTCGTTCTGATGCCCTTCATGTCTCCGCTGATGCTGAACTGCATATTTGCCGTGGTAGCGGGCATCATGGTATTCATCTCGCTGGATGAGCTACTCCCTGCGGCCGAAGAGTATGGCGAACACCACATCTCGATTTACGGATTGCTTTTCGGCATGGCCGTTATGGCAATAAGCCTGATTCTGCTGGCTTAGTAGTGTGTGTGGCGAGGGGGCGCAAAGGAGAGGATAAAAAGGATAGGGCGTTGGGTGAAGGTGAAGCCTCTGCTGCATGGGGCAGGCTTTGGGGACTTGTTTGCACTTTTCTGTTTTTTTAGATAAATTTACACGGTTGCTTTTGCATCCAGTCAACATAGAAACTCATACGAGCCACCATGCGACACAATCTCCACACACTCCTCTTAGGTACGTTTTCTATCCTTTGCGGCTTCATGCTTCTTGTATCTTGCGACCACATGGGCGGTCGTTCCAATACGGATTCAACGAATACACAGACGACAAGAAACCCTGACGTCGAGACAGATGCAGCTCGATGCAGCGATTCGATGAGTCTGCCCTCCGACACAAAACGTCTCCTCGCTGAAAAGGGACTCGAACTTATTGACCGCATGAATCGTCTTGCCCACAGCGAAGAGTATCTGAACCTCATGACCGGAGCGTCGGAGATACGGGACGAAATTGCCGTCATCACCGCAACCGATTACACCAAGCCCCGAGAGATTTACCTCGTGGACGGGGCCGCCTTCGTTGCCGATACGACCGACTTTATCCGCAACTATATGCGCAAAAGAACCCTCCGTTCGGTTGCCTCCATGATAAATGGTCGGAACGGAACACAGTCCTTGGCCGTCACCGCCATGTTGCAGGTAGACGATGCTTTCCGCAGCGAGGCTGTCGGCCACACGGTAATCTTTCTCTACACATACGGTTCTCCGTACAGCGTACTGGTAACTTACGATCCCGCTGAGGACGGGACCGTCATGGCCTTAGCATCCTTTGTCAAGCTCTCTCCTTCGGAAACGACCGAGATACCCCGCCTTGTGACCGATGTGGTGGGTTCTCTCGTCGAATCGGACGAAATTTCCGTAAGCCGCATCGACCTGCCGTAATCAATCAGTCCGGACCCAGTCTTCTGCTACGCTCCGGATGTTCAAAAAACCGGGTACCCCGAAGATGAGGCCATTCGGGAAACGCTCTGTCTGTATTCGTCCTGTGTTCAGGATTGGGGGATCTCATCAATTCCATGTTCCGTAGTCCCGATCGGCGTTGTAGTCGATAGCCGTGGCCTTCTCCGGAATGAAACGCAGGGGTTGGCGCTTGTCTTCGGTCGAAATATTGAAATATTGCATGCTGAGCCATCCGTTTTTCCCCAAGGCGATTCCCAACCGGATGTTGATCGTCCGGAAGATCAAGTGCTCGTTTTTGATCCGCACCCCCACCCCGAACGTCGAATAAAATCCGTTATTGAACAGATTGCCGTCGTAGCCCAACAGCCCCATGTCGGCAAAACCGTATAGTGCAAACCGAAATCCCTTGAAATTCCACGGAGTAAAGCACACCGTCTCGCTGTTCAGTACCATCCGGTTGGTGCCGTACACCACTTCACGGAGCCCCCGGATTTCGGCTTTGTCATCGAAGCCGATGTATTCATAGTATCCTTTCAGTCGGTTCCAGCCACGGGTAAAGTTCAAGTCGACGAACTGTCGCACCCGATAGCGCCCCTCTCCGAGCAGGTTGGAGAACCAGTTCAGATCCGAAATCAGTGTGGTGCGATAGAAGCGGCCGTCGGGATTGATGTAACTTCCGAGTCCGACGCCCCAACGCAGATATCCGATGGAGGTGAAGTGGCCGGCATGGAACATGCCTCCCGTGTACCAGCGATTCCGGAATTCGCCCCACGTTCGACCTCCGTACAGGGCGAACTGATAACCATAGGCAATATCCTCGTCCACTCCGTAGCCATAGATAAGCGACGATGTGCGGAACTGCTCCCGATAGAGTCCCACGCTGAAAAGCAGCGAATGTTCGTCATGGAAATAGGGGTTGGTTTCGATGTCTACATACGGCCGATCGTCGTAGCAGATCATGTTGTAGTGTCCCGTGAAGAATACGCTGTTGCGCATATTGGGGATGTAGAATGATTTGCCGCCCCATGCCCCCAATTTCGTGTAGGTTGTGGTAAAATCACGCTCATCGGTGTACTTGTCGATCGGCTCTTTCCGGTAGTAGCCGTAGGCTCCGACCATATAGTCCGTCGGGCGGATAAACTCTTTTTTCACCTCCGCGCCGAAGTCTGATTCGTCGAACCCTTTCCCGGCAATAATTCGGCCTGCAAAGAAACTACCCCAAAGGTTGGGGGTCGAAAACTCGAACAGATTGCCGCCGTATGCCCATGTCCGCCAGTTAAAGTAGGTCTTGATGTTGAGACTGTTTCCCCACCCGAGCAGATTGTCGTCGTAGAGTTCGAAATAGGTGTCGGCGTTGCTCTCCGCGTGAAGGTCGACGCCGATCGACCACCGGTCTCGGGTATAAATTATCAGATCCACCGTCATCGTATCCTCGGCAAGAGGGACAACCTTCACATCCGCTTGGGAGATATAGTCTCGAGAACGGATCAATTGCCGGTTGTTCATAACTAACAGTGGATCCAATGTGTCTCCGGGGTGAATAAAAATATCTCGGCGGATGGTCCGTTCCTGTGAGGTTCGATGCAGGGCATTGACCTTTTTTTCGCCCCAGATCCGGGTGGTCGAGTCGAAAACATTCTGACGGACTATCCGGATGCTGTTGATCGTCCGGCCGGCGTATTGTTCGAAATACTCTCGGTCTTTCTGGGCGGCGATCTGCTCGGCGGCTCGGTCTCGCGGCCGCACCGTCAGGGTCTCTCTCAACAGTCGGGCCAATCTGCGACGGGTCGTATGGGTAGTAGAATCGGTTTTTGTTGAGACGTCCGCTTCCTGTTGTCCGTACACATCTACGGACAACAGGCACAATAAGGCAAATATGATCAAAAAGCGAACCGACATTCTTGTATATCTCTATCAAAGATAACGGATTTTTAGAAAAAAATTACGGGAAACAGAGGTAAAAAACCTCCGCTTCCCGTAATCGGTTATCGCGTTGACCCGAGCCTATTGCTGAACCAAGCCCGAAAAGCCCATAAATGCCATAGCCAGAATTCCGGCAGTGAGCAGGGCAATTGGCATGCCTTTCATGGCACGCGGAATGTTCTCCAGCTCAAGCCGTTCCCGCAGACCGGCGAACAGAACAAGGGCCAAAGAGAATCCGATAGCCGTAGCGGCTGAAAATACGACCGATTGTCCGAGGTTGTACTCCTTTTGTACCGCCAGAATGGCGATTCCCAATACGGCGCAGTTGGTCGTGATCAGCGGCAGGAAGATTCCCAAAGCCTGATACAGTGAAGGGCTGACCTTTTTCAGAATGATTTCGACCATCTGGACAAGTGCGGCGATTACGAGAATGAAGACAATGGTCTGCATGTATTCGATGCTGCCCAGTACGAAGTGTTGGAGCAGGTAGGTGACGATCGACGAAATGGTCATGACGAACGTCACGGCAGCTCCCATGCCCAATGAGGTGTTTACCCTGTTGGAGACACCCAAGAACGGGCATATACCCAAAAATTGCGACAATACGACGTTGTTGACGAAGATGGCGCTTATGACGATGATCAAGTATTCCATTATTGTTTTGTTTTAGCCGTTATCTTATTGAAAATAACCATCAGGTAGGCCAGAGCGATGAATGCGCCCGGAGCCAGAACGAACAGCAGGATTCCGTCGCCTTCGACAAAAGGCAGCTTCACCCCGAAGATCGAACCGCTACCGAGCAGCTCACGAACCGCACCCAATACGGTCAGCGAAAGCGTAAATCCTAAACCAATACCCAGTCCGTCCAAAGCGGAGTCCAAAACGTTGTTCTTCGAGGCAAAGGCTTCGGCACGCCCCAGAATGATGCAGTTGACAACAATCAACGGGATGAACACTCCGAGCGTATTGTAGAGTCCGGGGGTGTAGGCCTCCATGCAGAGTTGTACGATCGTAACGAACGCTGCGATCACGACGATGAACGAAGGTATGCGGATCTTGTCCGGAATTAGGTTCTTGATCAACGATATGGCCATGTTCGACAGGGTCAGTACAAACAGGGTGGCCACGCCCATACCCAACCCGTTCATGGCCGATGTAGTAGTTCCCAACGTGGGACACATCCCGAGCATCAGGACGAATGTCGGATTCTCCTTGACGATCCCTTTGGTCAATAATCGGAGTCTATTCATGGCTGTCGTTTTTAGAAATCGTTTTATACACTTCGTAAGCTCGCTCGACGGCATCACAGAATGCACGGGACGAGATTGTCGAGGCCGTTATGGCATCCACGTCGCCCCCGTCTTTCTTGACCGAAAGCTTGAAATCTTCGGGATTCTTACCCTCGAACTGTACCGAAAAGTCGGATTTGCTCCGCTCGATTTTGTTGCCTAATCCGGGCGTCTCGTTGTGGGAAAGCGTCTCGACCCGATAGATCGTTCCGTCGCTCAGAAAACCAACCATCAGGCTGATCTCTCCGCCGAATCCCTTTTTCGTATAGGTCTCGATTGCATAGCCGCTCACTTCGTCTCCCTTTTTTGCGGTGTAGATGACGATCTCTTTGTCGCCGTCCTGTTGGACGACTTTGGTCTCCGAGGGGTTGTTGTCGAACTCCGGAACCACCGCAGCTATCGCATCCCTTATTTTCTTCTCTTTACTCAGGGCTATCGGCTCTTTGGTGACTTCGTACACCGCCGTTACCGAGAGCGAGGCTACGAACGTTACCACAAAGAGTACGATAACCATATTTTTCAATGAACTTTTCATAGCGTTCAGCGAATTTAAGCGGGGCTAACCCCAAAACGTTTCGGTTTCATGTATTTGTTGATCAACGGAACCACCGCATTCATAATCAGAATGGCGAATGACATGCCCTCCGGATAGGAACCCCACAGGCGGATCAGCATCGTGATGACACCGATTCCTACACCATAGACGATCATGCCCTTGCGCGACATCGGTGAGGTTACGTAGTCCGTAGCCATAAACACCGCACCGAGAATGGCACCTCCGGTCAATAGATGGAAAACGGGGTTCATGTAGTGCATGGGGTCGATCAGCCACGTGATGCCGCCAAAGAGGAACATGGATCCCAATACGGCAACCGGAATATGCCACGTGATTACCTTGCGGCACAACATATAGAGAAATCCGAGCAGCAGAGCCATGGCTGCGATCTCTCCGAGCGAACCCGCTTTGAACCCGAGCAGCATGTCGTTGTACGAGAATTTGTCTGCAATGTCGGCTGTGGTCAGACCGTTGGCGAGCGACTCCTTGACATACCCGAGCAGTGTCGGTCCGGTGATCGCGTCGGTAGCCACATCGGCACTGACTTCAGCGGGCATCGAGGCGCCCGAAAGCGAATCGACCTGAGGCGGCGTAGCGAAACCGGTCATCTGAACCGGAAACGATATGAGCAAGAATACACGTCCTACCAAGGCCGGATTGAAAGGGTTGCAACCCAATCCTCCGAACGACATCTTCCCCACTCCGATGGCAACCAATGCCCCGAGCAGAATCATCCAAATGGGGAGTGTGCTCGGCAGATTGAATCCCAGCAGCACACCCGTGACAATGGCCGAAAGGTTGCCGATCGTCGGAGCACCTTTCAACAGATATTTCTGGATCAGGTATTCGAACAGCACGCAACCGGCAACCGAAACTGCGGTTACGATCAAGGCGTTGACTCCGTAGACGATGACCGATACGATAAACGCCGGAATCAGAGCGATCAGCACATCGCTCATCAGTCGCTTGGTCGAAAACGGACCGTGGATATGCGGAGAGGGTGAAACGATCAATTTTCCATTTTTCATGGGTCTGTATTCGTATTTATTTGTTTTGTTGAGCTTTATTCATTTTTATACGACGCAATACTTCAGCTTTTCCCACCCGGATGTAATCCAATAGGGGCAGATTGGCCGGACAGATATAGGAGCACGATCCGCACTCTGCACAATCGGTGACATGCAACGGCTCGAGGTCATCGAAGCGTTCCAAGCGGGCCAGTTTGCTGATCAGATAGGGTTCGAGCCCCATGCAGCAGACGCTGACGCACTTGGCGCATTTGATACAGCTCTGGGGTTGCCTGCGGACCGCACCTTTTTCGCGAATCATAACAATCCCCGACGTCCCTTTTGTGACCGGGGCGTCGACATTGGCTATTGCCCGCCCCATCATCGGGCCCCCGCATATCACTTTACCCACATCTTCAGGTAGGCCGCCACAACAATCTATCAATGAGGAGATAGACGTTCCTAACCTGACGCGAAGATTTGAGGGGTGAGCCAACGAACGGCCGGCAACTGTAACGATACGCTCGAACAGGGGTTTGTTTTTCTGCACGGCCTCATAGACCGCAAAGGCTGTTCCTACATTCTGGACAACGACACCTACGTCCAACGGAAGTTTCCCGGAAGGAACTTTCCTTCCGGTCAGGGCTTCGATCAGCTGTTTTTCGCTCCCTTGCGGGTAGCGCACACGCAACGGTACAACCCCAATTTTTGGATTGTTTTCCGTCAGCTCCTGCAGGTGTGCAATAGCATCGGGTTTGTTGTTCTCAATACCTATGAGGGCTTTGTCTACTTGTAGCACTTTACACAGCAGCTCGATTCCGACCAGAATTTCCTTGCCTTTTTCCAACATCAGTCGGTGGTCGGCAGTCAGAAATGGCTCACACTCTACACCGTTTATAATCAAGGTGTCTGCATGTTTTCCCTGAGGGATTGTCAGCTTGACATGTGTCGGGAAAGTAGCACCTCCCAACCCGACGATACCTGCCTCCGTAATCTTTTTGAGTATCTCCTCACGCGACAAAGCGCAATTCTTGATCAGCGTATCGCTTCGGTCAATCGTGTCGAGCCATTCGTCTCCTTCGACCTTTATCGTGACCGATGGTCGGCGAACTCCTCCGATGTCGGGCTGGCCGTCCACGGCTGTTACAGTGCCCGAAACCGACGAGTGAATGTATGCCGAGACGAAACCATTAGGCGTACCGATCACCTGTCCGACCAATACGCGATCTCCTTTTTTGACACAGGGAGTGGCCGGAGCCCCGATGTGCTGTCCGAGCGGCAGGACGACGCTCTCCGGAAGCGGCATGTCTTGGATCGCCTCCGTTCTACTGATTTTATATTCAGGCGGATGGATGCCGCCCAAGCTAAAACTTTTCATAAATATCGATTTCGACAAATCTTCAAATATTAACGGACTGCACGGACGGGTTACGCACCGACTTGAGATGCTGCTTCGGCTGGTTTGCGCGGAGGAAAGTTCACTTCACGAATACTGCCGGTCGGACACTCCGTGACACATTTGCGACACAGACGACACTTTTCGGCATCAATATAGGCCAGATTGTTTTGGAGGGTAATGGCTTCGAACGAACAGTTTTTGGCACACTTGCCACATCCGATACAAGCAACCTGACAAACTTTTCGGGCGATGGCTCCCTTGTCCTGATTCATGCAGCCGACATAAATGCGGCGTCCTTTCACCCCTTTCTTCCGGATCTCGATGATCCCCTTGGGGCAGGCTGCGACACAAGCTCCACAGGCCGTGCACTTCTCTTCGTCCACTTCGGGGAGCTGGGTTTCCGGATTGATGGCGATTGCTCCGAATTGGCACACCGCGACACAATCGCCGTTACCCAAACAGCCGTACGAACATCCGGTCTCACCACCGTAGAGGGCCGCTTCGACTTTGCAGGAGGGGGCTCCGTTGTATATATTCACATGCGGACGCTTGTCGCACGAGCCATTGCAACGGACCACCGCGATCATCGGCTCCCTTTCAGCGGCTGTCTTTCCCAGATAGTCTGCTATTTTTTTCATTACGTCGCTTCCGCCGACCGAGCAATAGAGCGATGAGATATCGTCACTCTTGACTAACTGATCGGCCAAGCCGCGACACCCCGGGAAGCCGCATCCGCCACAATTTGCACCCGGGAGCATCTTTTCCACCTCATCGATGCGCGGATCCTCCTCGACTTTGAATTTTTGTGCAACCACAAACAGCAACACAGCGGCCACAATCCCGATTACACACAATGCTAAAACAGCAATCATATTCATACTAAATGAAATATAACACTAACCTAAAGTTTTTATTGATTTAATTTTCTGACCTTAAAAACAAACTCGCGCGACAGCCGGCTACGAGCCACGTACAAGATGACATAATATACCACCAGTACAGACAGGGCGCTCACTCCGGAAATCAACTCTCCACACCCTGCTTGCAACAATACAAGCAAAAGAAATAGCACCAATAAAAAGGGAAGAATATACGCGATCCATACCGCCTTGATCCCCATGACTGTTTCGGTGTACACCTCGACCTCTTCTCCTTCTGAAAAATACGAGGCCAACGGTGTCTCTATGACCATACGTTTTTCCCGGCTTTCGGCAGCGCCGCAGTACCCCTTGGCGTGACACGAGGCACACGCACTCTCCGACAGAACGACGACGTCGACATAATTATCCGCAACTTGAATAACTTTAGCCCGATGTGTAATGACTTCTCCTTTCACCGCATTAATCCTTCTTCACTTTTGTCGCCGACAAAGTTCATCTCTTCTTTCGAACCATCGCTTTGTCGTCTTGTTTCTGTCTCGATCGCCTCCGCACGGATGGATCTAATATCCGTACTTGTTGGTCAAAGGCAGATGTCGATTGATGCCCAACGTACACGTTGACAAACGGAGCGTCGGACAATATTGATATCGTTTAAATTCACTGGTCAGCACCATATTGTACACCCGATACACCTCCTCTTCGTCGAAACCGGCATTGATGATCTCCTCTCGACTCTGTCCCTCCTCGATCATCCGATACAAGATGGCGTCCAGAATGTCGTACGGAGGCAATGAGTCGGAATCTTTTTGTTCCAACCGAAGCTCGGCCGAGGGAGCCTTCATGATCGTATTGATCGGAATGATCTCCTTGTCCCGATTGATGTATCGAGCCAAATCATATACTTCGCTTTTGTACAGATCTCCTATGATACTCAGCGCCCCGACCATATCGCCGTACAACGTACCGTAGCCGGTAGCGATCTCGCTTTTGTTGGCCGTCGACAACAGCACGTTCCCGAATTTATTGGAGATGGCCATCATCATCATGCCCCGTATGCGGGATTGCATATTTTCCTCCGCCACGTTGAACGGAAGTTCTCCAAATACAGGTCCGAGTGTCGTTGTCAAAGCGGCAAACGTTTCGTTGATCGGAACGATTTGGTACTCCACGCCGAGGTTTTCGGCCAGCTTACGCGCATCTTCCACGGAGTGATCCGAAGAGAATTGCGAAGGCATCAACAGCACACGCACATTCTGCGGACCCAGTGCCTCTACGGCCATGGATAAAACGACAGCCGAATCGATTCCGCCCGACAACCCCAAACAGGCTTTTTCGAAACCGTTTTTGGAGAAGTAATCTTTCAATCCCAATTTAATTGCCTTAAAGACATTAACGGTCTTGTTCTGCTTCGGGAACTTGATCGGTTCGTTATCGGCATCGCAGTCGACGATCTGAAAATCCTCTTCAAAACTTTTGAGCAGGGCGATAGCCTCCCCCCGACTATTGATGAAGGCGGAAGACCCGTCACAAATTACATCGGTCTGTCCGCCTACATTATTGACATATACGATTGGCTTTCCTGTCATGAAAGCCAATTGCCGGTAGAAGTCGTAGCGTTTTTCTACGATACCTCTTGAGTAGGTGCTGTTACACAGATTAACGATGATGTCCGTATATTCTCCGTATTGCTGTTCGGTTCGGATGTCTTCGCCGACGACGACCGCAATCTTTTTTCCGGCGATTTTAATGTATTCACAACCTTTTGAGGGGGAGATGTAGCACATTTCATCCCGGGACAAGATGGTTTGTTTTCCGACGTAGCGTTTGATTTTTTTATTTTCGATAAGGGCAGCGACGCTGATTGTTTTGTTGGCGCCCTGCACGGGGAGTCCGATTAAGACAGAGATCCCT
>URBJ01000052.1 GCA_900546005.1 uncultured Alistipes sp.
GACTACGACGACTACGCCTTTTTCAGTGCCAACAACAATTTCAACCTCGGAGGAGTCGGTTCCCGAAGCTATAAGAATGCAGTGGGACAGGAGATCACCGTACGGATTATCGAACGGGATGTCACTTTCTTGGGACAACATTACGGGAACGTATCGTTTTTTGAATTTCAAACAGAGACAGGATACTGGGTTCTATACGGTCTCGGACACCAATGGAACACCACACCCGGCAACATTTCGACCAAGATGCTGTTGCTTGCGACCTACGGCAACAGTGCAAACTGCTGGGTGATGGAGGGCTATGCCCAGAGCGACCGTCCCAACCAAAACTGGTTGAAATTCACGAACCAAAACTCAACCAAAACCCGGACGATCCGCTGCATCAAGAGTCCGGTAGAGTATATTTACTAACAAAGTCCGCTTGCTGAACCATGAAAAAGATCAATAAAATAAGTCTAAAGATTCGTGCAATAATAACCTGCGGAATAGTTCTCCTTGCAGGCATGAACTCTTGTTCGAAATCGGAGTCCACTACGGAACCGCCCCACATACCGCCCTCCGATTCAAGCACATTCGTCACCCTTCAGATGACTGACTACGAGATCGCCGGCGAGAAGATCGCGGGGGAGAACGAACTGCAAGAGCTCCGGGCCTACCGGTTCGAGAACGGACATCTGGTCCAAATTCTCGACCGTCCGACCACCGGCTCCGAGGGCTATGGGTTCCGACTCGATCGCCCGGTCGGCACGCTCTACGTCGTATCGAACACAAACGACATCTCCGCCCTCAACAACCTGCAAGGCTCCGGGATTTCCGAGCAGGAGTGGCTTAAACTTACGACCGGTACGAAGGAGGGGCTACCGATCCGATTCTTCTCCGGCAGTACCTCCCTTTCGGGAAGCTCGTCCAAGATGGTCAAAATGACCCGCGGATTTGCCCGCTTCGATCTACAGATCCGCACTTCGGGAGAGACAGCGATCGAATCTCTCACTTTGGGAAACCGTACGCTCTCAACCCCTCTCTTTGCCGGTACTGATTCGGGCTCCACGCCTCCTCAATCGGGCAATCTGACGATCCAGCCCGACAAGCCGTACACCCAAGACACTCCGGGCTTCGCGTACGTTTACGAACAGACGGACACCGAAGCAACGCTTTTTGCCGAAGCGATCGTCGATGGCGAACGAACCCACCTCGAAGCGAAACTTCCGGAAATCATCCGAAGAAACTGCATATATGTCGTAAGCGTAACGAAAGAGGAGTCCGACGCGGCTGTTCAATTGACAGTCGAAGCATGGCAGGAGGGCGACCAGATCGGAATGCACCCCGGTTTGGACGGCACCATCACGGTGGATACCGACCGGTCGGAACTCCCCGAAACCGCAACCGTTACCGACAGCGGAACAAAACTGATCCTGCCGCACAACCTTACAGACTTTCTTTTGGCTTTAGATTGCAACGATGAGCTGGAGCTTCTTCCTCCCGATAACGACGATCTGACCATCGAACCGCTGGGCTCCGTACGGGAGACGTATGCCGTGAATCTGTTTCGGATCCAGAAGCCGCTGTTCGCCCCCGGGATGCCCACCCGAACGGTTGAGCTCAAATTCCGACGGAAAGGGTTGAACAACGTCTACCCCGAAGACCGAATTTTGGTTACCCTTTCGGCCAATCCTGTCGATCTCGAAGGGGAAATCTCCTTCGACACGAAGAGCTACTCCTTCGACTTCGATCGCTACGTCGACAACGAACTGGGACGTTTCACCGTGCCGTCCGACAAAAAACTCACGGTAGAGTTCGAGGCCGGTGAAGATCCGTGGATCAAACTCGCTCCCAGTGACGAAGACAACAACACACTCCGCGTACTGGGCGGATGGAAGCCAAACGATCCGACAGCCGACGGCCGGATTCAACGGGCCACACTCGTCATCTGCAATGCAGCCGACGGTTCCGAGCGGGAAGAGTATCAGATCTCTCGACGCAATTACGGTCTGCCGGTCACAAGGTTCCATGGTGTCTGGTGGTGCAAATACAACGCTCGGGGCAACTCCAAAAGTTTCGACGATCAGATTCTCTGCGCCTCCGATCCAGCGGTTGCTGCGGGTAAAAGCGTTCTCGACTACCTCCGGGACTGCTCGCCCGAGGAGTTCTACGATCTGTGGGGCTGGGCCTATCAAGGCGATAGCGGAATCGGCCTGCGGGTGGTCGAACAGAACGGCACGGTCGTGATGAAGGGCTTCTCATCATCCGTTTCGGCCCACATCAACAAGCTCCCGGCCGATGCCTTGGCTCCCGACGGATACGAACTTCCCTCGATGGAGGAGTTCAACCGGATGTTCGACGCGACCGACTATGTCTGGATGATGTGGAGCGGCTCTCACCTGTTACGAAACCCGTGGGAAGGGCACAGCAAGGTCATCAGGGAGCAACGTCGCCGCAACGACCTGAGTGTTGGCACCGTACAGACTCCCGACCTGATCTACATCGGCATGTCGAGTCCCGACTTTCCGGACTTCGAACCGGTCACTTGGTACGGACCCGGAGCCCAATGGAATGCGGACGGCATAAAACACGCCAACCACTACAACAACATCCTGTTTGCAGTACATTCACCGGAAGGCACGGGATGGTACATGGCCGGCAACATGTCTGCCCTCTACCTGCAGAAAAACGGTGCGGGAAATAAAGATACCCGTATCCTTCGTTTCAAAAAATCGCCGGTAGAGTATATATACGGGGAATAAAACTCCCTTGATCTTTAGCTATAAGGGCGAACCATTCGACTCCGGACGGCGTTGTCTTCTATGAAAATCGACAAAGGGAGACAGGTTGCTACCACACGACAACGCAACGACCGGACAGGTTCGCCCTTATTGGTTTTTATTCCTCTTTCTGTTTTTGGGAGGGACCGAATCGGTCGCGACTCGCCTTGTAAGGCATTGGGACGACTCGCTACAACTTTTCCGGAGCAGACTCTTTTCGACCCCTACTGCTCGGCATGATCTCACAACAGCGGGGCCGTCTTCATTGAATGAAGACGGCCCCGCTCTATTTCCCTCCCAATTTCCTATCGGACCGGATTCTTCGCTTTCGACTCCGATCCCAATCTGGAAATCACGAATGTTCTCTTATCGCCGAATCAGCCGATTAATAAACAACCATCCACCGACAATCTGCAGCGCCATTCCGGGCAATCCGATCCGAAAATCCTGTACGGCAAGGGCAAAATCACCTACAATCGCCCATTCGCCCAAGGTTCCGAGAATCTGGTAAGCCAACACGACGGCAACCAACAATCCGAACGATGCCCGTTTGAAATGCGAAGCCGCATATCCGGCAGCCAATGCCAGCAGAACCGACTTCAGCAAGATAGCCGGAAGGCCCGCCACTGGAGGCATTCCGAACCACATCGAGTTCAACAACGGCGAAAAGACTGCGGTCAACAGTCCGACACGCCATCCATATTTATAGGCCCCAATCAGTGTAAAGAAGTAGATCGGCAGCCATCTCACCCCTCCTTGCGGGACAAGGTGGCACAACTGCGGCAGAACGATATTCCCCACAACAAACAATGCGGCAACCCAATAGGTCTTCACCCGGTTGTATTTCAGCGAATAGAATTTTACTGTTGTTGCTTCCATCTTACATAAAACGTTTAAATTTCACTACTCATTTTCCGACACACCAAACTCCTTACCTTGCTTCAGCGTCTCCACAAACGCATTGATACGATGCATTTCGTGGGGAATATTAATGCTCTGCGGACAATGCTCGATACACTGCCCACAACCGATACAATGATCTGCCTGACGGAGACGGGGCACACTACGGTCATACCCGACAAGGAAAGCCCGTCGTGCCCGCCGATAGTTCTCGTCCTGCGACGAAGCCGGAAGATTCCCCTCGTTGACACACTTGTTGTAGTGCAGCAAAACGGCAGGTATGTCGATGCCGTACGGACACGGCATACAATATTTGCAGTCGTTACACGGAATCGTCGGATACTGCATCATCAGATCGGCCACGTGTCGCAAAAATTCCTGTTCACTCTCATCCAAAGGTACCAACGGAGAGTAGGTACGAATGTTATCCTGCAGATGTTCCATATAGGTCATGCCGCTGAGTACCGTCAGCACCTTTTCGGGCGTACCGGCAAAACGGAAGGCCCATGACGCCACACTGGTCTCCGGATTGCGTTGTTTCAACTCCGATACGACATGGTCCGGCACATTCGACAGACGTCCGCCGAGCAGGGGTTCCATGATAACGGCCGGAATATTGCGTTTTTCCAGCTGATCGTACAGATAAACGGCATTTACATTATTATTCGAGGCATGCTCCCAGTCGACATAGTTGAGCTGGATCTGCACAAAGTCCCAATGCACCGTATCGTGCATCGCCAACACCTCGTCGAAGACATCGACCGTACTGTGGAACGAAAAGCCCAAGTTCCGAATACGTCCCGCTTCACGCTCTTTCAGCAGATAATCCAACATGCCGTTATCGATGTACCGGGCCCGGAACGTCTTGATTCCGCCGTTGCCGATCGAGTGCAGCAGGTAGTAGTCGATATAATCCACCTGAAGCTCCTCGAACGATTTTTTGTACATGGCGATCGAGTTCTCCCGCGTAAAGTTCGAGAAGTTAGAGAGCTTGGTCGCAATCTGGAATTTTTCGCGCGGATGACGCTTCAGGGCATTTCCCGTAGACTTCTCGGACCAGCCCTGTACGTACACCGGAGACGTATCGAAATAGGTCACTCCATGTGCAATGGCGTAATCGACCAACTCGTTGACCGCATCCTGATCGATCACATTGCCATCTCCGTCGGGCGAAGGCAGCGTCGGCCACCGCATACACCCATAGCCCAACAACGACACCCGCTCTCCACTCTTCGGATTGGTCCGGTAGGTCATCTGATCGGTAGGAACCTCACCCTGTGCCATACGATCACCCGAGATCTGATTTTTCTTCGAATCGCATCCCACGAGGGCAGCCGTCGTCGTTGCCGTACTGATCCCTACGATCTTCAAAAAATCACGACGCGATATATTTTTTTGTTTAGGATTCATATCCGTAAATTTTTCTTTTAAACATTCTATATCATCCGGTGTCTCTCGTGCCCTTCGACATAAATCGCACTGAACGGACGGGACGGACAGAGATTTTCGCAGGCTCCGCAGCCGATACACTTCTCCTCATTTACAACAGGAATCTTCGGAGAGTTGGGATTCGCCGGATCGGAGGGAACCATCGCAATAGCCCCGGTCGGGCAGTGACGTGCACAGTTTCCGCACTCCACGCCATCGGTCAACGGAATGCAGTTCTCCTTCACCCACACCGCATGACCGACCTGTATGGCCGACTTGTCCGCCGGCGTAATTTTCAGGATCGCTCCCGTCGGACACACCTCCGAACACTTCACACACTCGGGTCGGCAGTACCCCCGCTCGTAGGAGGCTTCGGGTTGCATCAATACGGACCATCCGGTCGAAGGCCGCAATACGCCCGTCGGACACACCGACACACAGAGCTGACACCCCGTACAGTGGGCCGCCATATTCCGCAGGCTTTGTGCTCCGGGCGGTACGATCGGCGTCGCACGGTTCGGAATCTTTTTATCCAGAATCACGGCTAACCCTCCATCGACTTTCTTCTCTTGTGCCCGAACCGCAGCCGTCGCCGCCAAAAGGCCCACACCCGAGAGGAACATCCGACGGCCCGTATCGACTTTTCCGCTGTCGTTCGAACAAGACTCGGGCTTCGCCGAATCCGGCTTCGCGACACTCCGCATCGGTCTCAGTCGATAGCTGATCGCCTTCTCCCGACACGATTCGATACAATCCATACATGCCACACATCGGCTGTAATCAATCCGATGGGCTTTCGGATCGATACACGAGGCCTTACAACGCCGCGAACAGAGTGTACAGCCCGTACACTTTGTCGTATCGATTACCGGGCGGAAGAGAGAGAAACGTGAGATGAAACCCAATACCGTTCCTACCGGACAGATCGTATTGCAGTAGGTCCGTCCGTTGCGCCACGCCAGAATGACAACCGCAACAAAGGTTACGGCCGCAACGATAAAGGTCGGCAGGCTCTTGATCCACACCTCTTTCTCATAGAAGGCATAACTGTCCATACGTTCAGCCATGTAGGCCAACAGGTTGTTACCCCAACCCCATAGCGGAGCGAACAGGTTCTGTGCAATCCGTCCGTATGCCCCGTAGGGATCCAACAGGGCCACGAACGAACCGACTCCGGCGATCAGCGCAATGACCAGTAGCGCCAGCATCGTGTAGCGCAGCCACGAGATGGCCGGAGAGTAGAAAAAGCGATAACGTTTCTTTTTACGCCGACCGTTCAACCACGACACGATATCCTGCATCACGCCCAGCGGACAGATCACCGAACAATAGACCCGACCGAAAAGCCATGTCACCAGAATCAGTACAACCACTACGCCCAGATTCAGTGCCAGCACAGCCGGCAGGAACTGCACTTTTGCGAGCCATCCGAACCATGCGTGCAGTGTCCCCGTAAAATCGAGGAACAGCAACGTAATCAGTACGAAACAGATCGCCGCCAGCAAAATTCTTATTTTCCTCAATATAAAATTTTATTATAACGACTTTTATTCAAATATATTCCCTTCAATGGTATCTCTCGCATTCCGTTCTCCATTCGAACGGTAAAACTACAGCTTTTGACCGAAAAACGATAACCCCTATTCCGGATTATTCAACCGATTTTACGGATTATACTCACCCGTTCCCCACACCTATACCTCCTATAACTTCTACTACTACCCGAGCCCCCTATTTATTAAAGGTCTGTCCGAACGCTTACTCCTCAACGCTTCCCCACCGCAGATCGGGAGAGCTCATGAACAAACCGATCAATAATTTCCCGACACTCCTCCACCGTCTTCGCATGGATACACCGCTTTTCCAACGGACACCAATCCGATCCTTGCCGGTTGATGATGTGGGGAACTTCCGTTGCGAACGCTGCATCGACCCCGTAAGTCCGGAAAAACTCCAATGCCGGCGTGCTGATCACCCGCGCAAAAACACCCTTCACCCCACCCTGAATCATCAAGGCTGCCGCACCGCGTCCCACAACCTTATCCGCGACAAAGGCTCCACGCAGAAATTCAGGCTCTTCGGTCAGCAATCGATACAGGTCCGAAACACCCCGGCCATAAAACGACCGTACGGTCGCCCCGTTTCCAACCACGCACGAACAATTTTCTGTCGTAAGAAGATCAATAATCCGCTGCCGTTCCAAATCCTTCATAGTTCGTCAAGTTTTCACCGCTTCACCCGGGTAGACCATCCCTTTTCAACACCCGTTACCACACACTCTCCCACTGCGGCACCCTCCATCCTTCTCCACCCAACACATACCCCACCGGTCACCGTCCTACACGCCTTCGGCTTCGTCTGTTTTCGACCTCCAAAATTACATATTTTCTCAAAAAAATCGTTTTTTCTCTTCCATTTTACCTCAAATCACACGCTTCGAAACGTTTTGAGTTCGAGAGCCCTATCCTTTGTTCTCTTCATACAATACACCGTCCTCATTTTAGACATTCACCTCACGTGAACCCCCGCAAACCATTCGCATACATCTTTTCCATCCTCATTTGTGTAGCTTTCCGATTTCTCCTTGGGGCTTTACTCTTTTCCTACCCCGTTAAAAAACATAAAAAAATATACTTTGTATTGCATAGTATAAAAACAAATTTATATATTTGCAAAAACAAATAACTTGGAAGACCAAACAGAGCTTTCAACGAAACACAAAAAAAATTCTACCGCTATGAAAAAGACCGTAAACGTGAATATCGGCGGAATCGCATTTATTTTAGACGAGGATGCCTATCTCTCGCTGAAGAGATACCTTGCCGAGATCGAGATCCGGCTGGACGGCACCGAAGACAAAGAGACCATGCAAGACATAGAGACCCGTATAGCCGATATTTTCAACGAGACCCTCACCTCACGCAACCAAGTTGTCGACCTTCCATTGGTACAACGGGCCATGGCCATTATCGGAAATGCACAGGAGTTCGGCGAGCCGCGCCGCAGCCTGACGCCCGACGAACCGACTTCCGCTCCGAACTACCGCAGGCTCTACCGCAGCCGCAACGACCAGATCGTCGGAGGCGTCTGTGGAGGCATCGCCGAATACTTCGAGATCGATCCTACGCTGATCCGTATCTTGATGGCCCTGTTCATCATCTTCGGGATCGGACTGATCGTCTATATCGTCCTGTGGATCATCATCCCGAAGGCTCCAGAAACCCGTTATCCCAATACATCGAACTTTTAAGCGCAAGGAGACTCTCGTCATGACAGAACTGAATATCGACAACATCAAAGCCCAGATGCGGAAAGGAATCTTAGAGTACTGCATCCTTTCGATCATCTCGCGTCAGGACGCCTACGCCTCATCGATCATCGCCGAGCTGAAGAAAGCCGAAATGATCGTGGTCGAAGGGACGCTCTATCCGCTGCTTACCCGCCAGAAGAATCAAGGTTTGCTCACGTACCGCTGGGAGGAGTCGCCACAGGGTCCTCCGCGAAAATACTATTCGATCACCCCAAAGGGCAGGGAGTGTCTGGCACAACTCGATCAGGCATGGAGCGAACTCGTTGCGCAGATTGCGGTCATCCGTAACGAACAATAGCACGATAGAGCCATGAATACCATTCAAGTCAACATCGGAGGTATCGGATTCTCATTGGAAGAGGAGGGGTATCGTCTGCTCAAGGAGTATCTGGTCCAGTTAGAGGTCCGGCTTCGCGAAAATCCGGACAGAAAGGAGATTGTCTCCGACATCGAGGCACGCATCTGCGAACTGATTCTCGACGAACAGAGCCCCGAAAATATCGTCTCGACCTCGCGAATCAAGGAGATTATCGAGCAACTCGGACTTCCGGACGGGGCGACCTCCTCTTCGGACAACGAGCCTGTGCCCCTGCAAACCGAATATCCGAAGGAGTCGATCACCAGACGTCTTTATCGCAATCCGGACGGAGCCAAGATCGGAGGCGTATGCAGTGGTCTGGCCACCTATTTTCAGATTGAGCCGACGATCATCCGCTTGCTGTTCTGCTCTCCGTTGCTGCTGCTGATCTGCGTCAGCGTCATACCGGTCGCCAATATGCTTTGTCCCCTCTTCGGGGTGATGATTCCGGTCAGCCTGCTGCTCTACCTGATCCTGTGGTTCGCCATCCCGAAAGCCCGCACCCCCCGGCAGAGATTAGAGATGACGGGGAGCCCCATCACGGCAGCCTCCATCAGCCAAACCCTGAGCAACGAGATGTACGACAAGCACCCCTCCCCGGAAAACAGCCGTAGCGCCTCCATACTGGGTGAACTGCTCTTTACGATCGGACGCATCGTACTCTTCTGCCTCAAGGCCTTCATGCTGATCGTTGCAATCGTGTTGAGTCTGGTCGTTCTGTTCGCCGGAATTGCATTCATCGCCTTGATAGTCGGACTGTTCGCCTTCGACGTCTCGTGGGAACACCCCCTTGTTCTGGCACTCCTGTCGCCTCTGGTCGTACTGCTCCCCACCGCCACGATCGTTTATCTGATCCTGAGGTGGTTATTTAAGGTACCCAAACGGGACAAGACCTTCTCCATCCTGACCGGAATCTGGATCCTGATTCTGATCTTCTTCGGAATATTCCTCTTGAAAGAGTATCCGCATGTCGAAGATTGGTTCGACGACGGAGAGATCGAATGGTACTTCGAACAGATCCGACATCAGACATCCCCGGCAATCGTCCTGCCCACCGACACGACAAACGATACACCGGCTCTTCAGCCGGCCATCGACGTAGATTCAGCCAGTGCTGTACCTTTCGCGGTAACGACCGAGGCGGATTCAATGAGCCGCGACACCCTCACTCCGAAAACAACAGAACCTTTAACCAACCCTTGACCACACTATGGAAATCATCCCGGACAACACCACGCGCAACAGGAAACAAATCTCCTACAACCGCACCCGTAATACCTATATCGGTTTTACACTGATCATAGCCAGTGTCGTCTGGCTGCTACACAACTTCGGAATACTCCCTCCCCCCGTATTCCACGCAATCTTTTCGTGGTCGATGCTGATAATCCTGATCGGAGGCTACCTGCTCGCGATACGACAATACGTTACAGGCGGCATCGTTACCCTCGTAGGTCTCCTGCTCTTCCTGATCCGGACGTTCCATCTCCACTTCCCCATGGACAAGATTTTCGTTCCTCTGCTACTCTTCTGCACCGGAATCGCCTTTCTTGTTTCCATCCGGAACAAAGAGTAAACCTTTCATGAGATAAAAAAACCGGTCCTCATGAAATCCGCTTCACAATAATTACTACTTTTGTGGCGAAGAAAAACGATAAAATCAGAGGAGGTTGATTTATGGAAGGAAAACAATGTATAGGAATTCTGACCTCTGGAGGCGATGCTCCGGGAATGAATGCAGCGATCCGTGCCGTAACCCGTACCGCGATCTATAACGGCTTCGAGGTAAAAGGGATCATGAGAGGCTATAAAGGATTGATTTCGGACGAAATCATACCGTTTCAGACCGAAAACGTCAGCAACATCATCCAGCACGGAGGAACCATCCTGAAGACTGCACGGAGCGAAGAGTTCCGCACGGCTGAGGGACGTAAAACCGCATACGAAAACATCAAGAAGCACGGCATTACGGCATTAGTCGTAATCGGAGGCGACGGTTCGCTTACGGGAGCCCGCATCTTCGCTACCGAATACAACTTCCCGATCGTCGGTGTCCCCGGCACGATCGACAACGACCTGTTCGGCACCGATACGACCATCGGTTACGACACCGCACTGAACACGATTGTCGAGGCTGTCGACAAAATCAGGGATACGGCAACATCCCACGAACGGATCTTCTTCATCGAAGTGATGGGGCGTGAAGCGGGTTTTCTGGCCTTGAATGGTGCTATCGCTTCGGGAGCCGAAGCCGCCATCATTCCCGAAATTGCCACTGAGGTCGACCAGCTGGGCGAATTTATCCAACACGGCTTCCGTAAATCGAAAAACAGCAGCATCGTCTTGGTTGCCGAAAGCGAGCTGACCGGAGGTGCGATGGGGTTGGCCGAACGGGTCAAGAACGAATTTCCACAATACGACGTTCGGGTCACGATCTTGGGACACATCCAACGGGGCGGATCGCCAAGTGCCACAGACCGGATCCTCGCCAGTCGTATGGGAGAGGCTGCCATACATGCGCTGATCGAGGATCAGCGGAACGTCATGATCGGCATACAGAACGACGAATTGGTTTACATTCCGTTCAGCAAAGCGATCAAGAATCAGAAACCGATCAAACGCGAATTGCTGAACACGCTGAAAACGCTGTCGATCTAACATCATACGATGTCATATTTTCACACAAAACCGGATGGTTCTCAATGGGACCGTCCGGTTTTTTTATTACTTTTACGCATCATTTATGACACATACCGGCATCATTAACTATTTCGCCATGGGACATCACGATCATCACCACATCCATTCGATCGACCACTTGAACCGGGCTTTTCTGATCGGAATACTGCTGAATCTGATATTCGTTATCGTAGAACTTACGGCAGGTCTATTTTTGGACTCGATCGCACTGATCTCCGACGCGGGACATAACCTAAGCGATGTGATCAGTCTGGTTGTATCGCTGTTCGCATTCCGTCTGGCACGATTAAAACCGACTCCTCATTACACATACGGATACAAGAAGAGCACGGTTCTGGCCTCACTGTTCAATGCCTGCATCCTGCTGGTTGCAGTCGGAGCAATACTGATGGAGAGTTTCGACAAGCTGCGGAATCCTCAACCCATCGAAGGGAACAGCATCGCATGGGTGGCAGGAGTAGGCATCCTCGTCAACGCTTTCACGGCTTGGCTCTTCCTCAAGGACAGGAAGCACGACCTGAATGTCAAAGGAGCCTTCCTGCACATGGCGGCCGACACGTTAGTTTCGGTCGGAGTGGTCATCTCCGGAATCATCATCTCCTATACGGGATGGTACATTATCGACCCGGTGATCGGTATCGTCATTTCGGTCGTCATCCTGATTTCGAGCATCCGGCTGTTGCATGACAGCCTTCGGCTTTCGTTGGACGGAGTCCCTGAAGGCATCGACATCGAGCAGCTCCGGCAACGGCTATTGGCATCCGATCCTCGTATTCAGGGCATCCATCACCTGCACGTCTGGGCCATCAGCACCACCGAAAACTCCCTGACCGCACATATCGTTACGGAGGATATACAACACGCAGCCGAGATCAAACATGCCCTGCACGAGCGACTGAAACAGGAGGGCATCCTTCATGCAACGTTAGAATTCGAACGCCCGGAGGAGACCTGTGACGCTCCGGAATGCGACTGCGGAAGAGAGCATTAGCCCACATTTTCCGTTCGGAAACCCGCATGCAGCGTGCTCATTTTCGATTTTTGCAACCAAAAAAATTTTTGCTTTATCGTTTTTTTGATTATCTTTGCACTGCAAATCGCGGGGTGGAGCAGTTGGCAGCTCGTTGGGCTCATAACCCAAAGGTCGGTAGTTCGAGTCTACTGCGACCCACCAAGAAAAAACCGCCTGTTTCGGGCGGTTTTTTCTATACAAAAAAAGGCTATACTAAACAGATGCCAAATAGGCGGTCTTTTCCACCCGCTGCCCGGCAGACCGCTGCAAACGCGGCCTGCCTTTTTTCGCGGACAAAAGGCGCCTTAAAAAAAATTTTTGATTCCCTGCAATAAAACAGCGCCGCCGGGTATTTACTTAGTGAAAGGAGCGAGGTAAGATGCTGATCTGCCTGATTGAGGAACCCGCAAAGCAGCCGCAGCAGGAGTTGGAGGACTGCCTTGCCGCACTGGCGGCAGGAGAGACGGACGCCATGGAGCCGCTCTACCGCATCGCCAACCCCGCGGTCTACGCCTTCGCCCTTTCCATCCTGAAAAGCGCCCAGGACGCGGAGGACGTCGCGCAGGACTGCTTTGTGCGCATCTTTCAGGCTGCGCCGGACTACCGGCCGATGGGCAAGCCCATGGCCTGGATTCTGACCATCGCGCGCAACCTCTGTCTGCAAAAACTGCGGCAGGCAAAGCGCAGCGCCGCCGTTCCCTTTGAGGATTGGGAGACTTTTCTGGGCGCCGCGCCGGGAGACGAAGCCGATCGGCTCATCCTGGATCAGTTCATCCGCGAGTTGGATGAAACCGAACGGCAGCTGGTGGTGCTGCACGCGGTGGCCGGACTCAAGCACCGGGAAATTGCCGCGCTGCTGAACCTTCCGCTGGCCACAGCGCTCTCCCGCTACCACCGCGCCCTCAAAAAGCTCCGTGCAAAATGGGAGGTCGAAGCATCATGACAGAAAAACGCATCCGCAAGGCCTTTGAACACGTCGCTCCCGACCATCTGAACGATGTGATGGAGCAATGCAACGCGCAGAAACAACAGCAGAAAGGAAAAATACTTTCGATGACAAACAAAACCCCCGTCCCAAAGCGCAGCCGTCTTCCCCGCATACTGGCCGCCGCGGCAGCCCTTGTGCTGCTGCTCACCGGCACCGCCGTTTACGGCCTGAACACCCGTGTCTGCGCCACGGTGGCGCTGGACGTCAACCCCAGTATTGAACTGAACGTCAACCGCAGGGAACGCGTCGTCTCCGTCTCCCCCATCAACAACGACGGCAAACAGATATTGGGCGATATGGATCTTACCGGCAGCGATTTGCAGGTTGCGGTCAATGCACTGGTGGGCTCCATGCTCCGCCAGGGCTATCTTTCCGAGCTTTCCAACTCCATCCTCATCAGCGTGGACAGCAGTGATCCCAGCGAAAGCGCCGCTCTTCAGGAAAGGCTGACGCAGGAAGTCGCCGCTTTGCTGGATACAAACAGCTTTTCCGGCGCGGTACTGAGTCAGACCGTAACAACCGACGCAGAGCTATCCTCTCTGGCCGAACAATACGGCCTGACGCCGGGCAAGGCGCAGCTGATCCGCCGCATCACGGAAAGCCATCCGCAGCACACCTTTGAGGATCTGGCCGGTCTTTCGGTCAACGAGCTGAATCTGCTGCTCTCCTCCGCCCCGAATGCCGCCGAATCCAGCGCTTCTTCTGCCGTCTCCTCCACGGGTCGCGCCAGCGACCGTGCTTATATCGGCAGCGAGCAGGCTCTGTCCATCGCCTTGACTGCCGCAGGGCTTACCGAAAGCGAGATTGCGCATCCGGAAATCGAAATGGATTACGAACACGGCCGCATGATCTATGATGTCGAGTTCAAAGCCGGCGGTCGAGAATACGACTGCGAGATCGACGCGCTGACCGGCGAGATTCTCAAGGCTGAAACCGAACCGGCTCACGAAGATCACGCCGCCGCGTCCGCATCCGCCGCGCTTCTCAGCGCAGAGAAAGCGCGTGATATTGCGTTGAAGCACGCAGGCGTTGCTTCTTCGGACGTCCGCAGCTGGGACTGCGATCTGGATGACGAGCATGGCCGCAAAGTCTACGAGGTGGAGTTCCAAGCCGGAAACACAGAATATGATTACGAAATCGACGCTGTGTCCGGTGAAATTCTCCAATCCAACGCCGAGTCGCACGATGCACAGCCCAAAGAAACCCATCCCAATACGGATACGGTTTCTTCCGGGCGGCTCAGCGAGAGCGAAGTGCGCAGCATCGTTTTGAAACACGCAAACGTCTCCTCTTCCGAAGTGACGAATTGGGACTGTGAATTGGATACCGACGACGGCGTCACAATCTTTGAGATCGAATTCAAGGCCGGCGGTTACGAATATGACTACGAAGTCAGCGCGCTGACCGGTTCCATTCTCCAATACGACCGAGAACTGGACGACTGATCCTGCTGGAAAAGCCTCATCCTATTTATCAAAGGATGAGGCTTTTTTCTGCTCACGGCATTGAGACAAATACTGCGGCGCGGATGCGGGGAAGGCGCGCTGTTGCCCGAACTGTGGGAAAATCACGGAGGAACAGCCCGCCATCATCAACACCAGCATCAACGTCAATTCCATCCGCAGCATCCATGCCGCCGTCGCCACGGGGCGTGCCAAGAACAAATGGGCGGCCTTTGCGCTTTGCCTGTTCGGCGCGCACAAGTTCTGTGGGCATGGGGCTTCTGCATCTTTTTGCAGGCATTCTGTTCTTGATCGGCATCATCATCGACCTGATCGCGCTGCTCGGAAAACCCAATCCCCATTACATCTGATTTTTCCCCGGAAAACCAAAAAGGACTGCTTCCTGATTCGTCCGTCAGGAAACAGCCTTTTTT
>URBJ01000053.1 GCA_900546005.1 uncultured Alistipes sp.
ACAGAATAGGATTTACCACAACCTTAGAGACATACGATCTACAACCGTTCATGGACGGTGGCTCAGAAATGAGCTGGATAAGTCGCAATACTCAGGTCAATATCGACGCTACATTAGGAGCAAACGCCAATATCGAGATAAAATACTCTATAACTGAAGATTGGGATAAAAAAGATGTGACTATTCCTCCATTTAATTAATTGGATCATGAGCATAAAACAAATCATATTTGGGACAGTCTTACTCTTTGCTTTTACGGCCTGTGAGCGACTCGACGAGCCTTTGTTATTGAAAGAGTATGTCACCGAGGGAATCCCTGTCAAGGTGACGGTTCCATTTAAGGCACAAACCAATAAGATCATCACCCGTGCAGAACAAAGCGCAGATTTAGAACAACGGATCAATAATGTCTACCTGTTCATCTTCGACAGGGCCGGAAATAAAATTGCTGAAAAATTTTGCACCATCGGCAACGGTATGACTCCAGATGCCTCGAATTATAGTTCGGGAACCCTTGCAATCAATGCAGAATCACGAAATGAGGCACGCATTGTGGGTATAGCCAATTTGAACGAGGGAAATGTTACAACAGCTTATGATATTACACCGGATGTACTGGAACAAATTACAACCTATGACGAATTGTGCGCTCTGCAAATGAGATTGAACGAACGAAGTGTACAGCGCGGTTCAACCTTCGTCATGACAGGTTTTGCAACAGACACCAACGGAGAAGAGTGGATACAGATACCCGGATCGGAAAACAGTATTGCAACATTGGACTGTACCTTGATATTTGAACGAACCGACGCAAAGGTCAAATTCATTGTACAAACAGAAGCAGGCGATACCAACTGGCAGAATTTTTCATTTCGCCCTAAGGATTGGCAAGTACATCAGGTTCCTGTTCAAGCATTAGTGATGAAAGACGATGCCGGCAACGATGCCGATGGAGCTGATGCAGAATATTTTGACAGTCCAACCACCAACTTCGAAGAGATAACAAGGGATGATCTGAGCGCGTTATACAAAGGAGGATCCTTCATATTCTACATGCCTGAGAACAAAAAAAGGCCGAAACAGATAATCAATAACGCCAACCTTACGAAGGAGGAGGCGTATGCCTTGAGAGATAAACAAAATAAGATTCCTCTCCCGGAACTCAATCCGAGTAAGCCGGGACAATACGCAACGAACGACGATTTTATCTATGCGAACGATTATTCGACCTATGTGGAGATGACCGGAACACTCTCTTACGATTATGAAGGTCTAAACGGAGTCCATTATTATGTGGAAACCGATGTCCGGTATCTCATTCATTTGGGTTATGCAAGTGGTGATCCCAACGATTATGAGACCGATCGCAACTGTTATTATACCTATACCGTTACCGTGCGAGGCGTAAACGACATTATTGTGGAGGTGACCGATGAGACGGGAGGTCCGGGCGAAGTACGTCCCGGAGCCGAAGGTGATGTCATATACAGTACAGAAGGTATTTATGAATTTGACGCTCATTACGACAGGCGTCTGATAACCCTATCTTTAGATAACATACCCCGGACAATCGGTGGGGTTACATGGGGAATACGCACTCCTTTCGGAGGAGGAATTTACGAATTAGGTTCCTACAATTTCGAAGGAATGGAGGACTACAAATGGGTCAAATTTGCCGTGAATAGAGAATATGGGGTCGCAGATAATCAATATGTCAAGTATCCCGGAGATCAGAATTACAACGACCCGAAGCTTCCCACATCCGCCACCAACAATGCCGAGCCCGGCAGTGAAGGGAATTACTCCAATAATAATGGGGCCAATTGGCGCGAGGCCCGTTTACTTGATGTGCAACAATTCGTCGATTATGTCAATAATCTAAAAAACGAGTCGACAGAAACCGGAAGAACACTGACTGTTACTGTATTTATAGACGAATATGTCTATTTCCGCAATCCGATTACCTATGCCAATGACCTCAGTCTATGGAAAATGAGTGTAAACCAACCGGACAGGATGCTCTATCTCTTTATTGTTCCTGGAGAGTCCAAATATAGTCCCGACGGAGAGTCGTGTGTCATAAATTCCGTTCTCACCTTTAAACAAAAGAGTTTGCGTACAGTTTACGACACGAACCATGAAGACCTTGTAAATGATCCTGATCCGAATGACAATTATCAAGGACTATGGGGGTTGGAATCGGTTATGGAGACGGGGCGTTTACAAACGGGAGGAAGAGCCATCCAATATGGTAACAGTCGCAGCAATGGACGTCGCAATACACTACGTTGTATTTTAGGGCCAAATTACACCAATGTATTGCATTGGACCGACGTACTAAACACATCGGCCCATTATGAGTTGGATCCAACCTACAACAATGCCCTATACGCCTGCTTGATGCGAAACAGAGACCTCAACGGCGACAATATCGTACAATCCAGTGAGATTCGCTGGTATCTCGCCTCCGTCAATCAGTTGGTCGACATCTATATCGGACAATACTCCATCGATCAGGAAGCATGGCTCTATCCCGAAAATGCAGCCGACCGACCGGGAGCTAATGGTCTCTACTGGCACTATACGACAAGCACATATAACAACGGAAATCCAGAGGTACTGTGGGCCGAAGAAGGTGCGTCGTTAGGCAGTTACAATGCCTCTCAAAATCGTAACGGTTCTCTGTATGCATACCGATGTGTACGAAATCTGGGAATTTCGCTCGAAACACCTGATGCAGAGCCCCAACCTCTCTTCTCATATTCAGAAACCGCAGACGGAGAATTCCTTATTGACGCATCAAGACTGACGCCGAACTCCCGTCGTGAAAATTTTGAAACGGGCTTTTTACCGGAGCACGACGACCTAAGTATAAATAATCTGCCTTATACATATTTTCAAGTGCAGGGAGCGAAAAGCGACCTACCCTCTATGAATAATCCGGAGACCTATACATGGCAGCAATGTATACAATATGAATCTGCAGGAAGGCTACCGAATGGTTACAGAATGCCCAATCAAAGAGAACTGCTTATCATGATGAATATTTTACCAGATCATGCATGGTCATCCTACTCATCATATTGGAAAGCCATGTACATGTGCAAAACTGAATTTTCCCGTAGAGGAGAGGGACATTTTGACACCAATCGATCTACCTTCCGCATGAATGCCGACAATAAATCGATAGGCGTCGTTAACAATGCATCCACCGACAGAGGAAACATACGTGCTATAAAAGATATTCGAAATCCTTAAGGGAAGGGACCATCCGTTACCCTATCGGTAGGACTCATAAAAAAGATGGGTAACAAGGATCATGCTTGTTACCCATCTCATCGAAAGGGCTAATCTTCCTCTATTCGGTTGAGTTGAAAATTTAATCGTCGATATCGATCAGATTGAACCGTGAATCGAACGTCAATTCCAACTTATTCGAAAGATCCACATCGTACTCCCGTTTGCTGCGATCGATCTTCACTATCTGTACGTTTTCATAATTTCCCTCTACGTACTTCGCTATCGCACTCGGCACGATCGCTGCCGGTACGGCTGAGTATTTGCAATCGACCTCTTTCCACTCGCCATCCTTCAAAAACTCGATCTTCACACTATTGGCGAAAACCACTTCGTAACGAGTATCGAGAAACTCCCGCTCCTCTTTTGCATAGGCCACTTTGGCTTTGGGGAAATATTGATTGATAAATTGCTGTGCCTTTTGTGGCAATTGGTCTACGGTGATCGGACGATCGTTGTCGGCACGGCCGGTCAATGCAAATACGAACAACAAAGCAACGGTTAAAACTGCAAACTTTTTCATAACATTTCAAATTTAAGAATTAAACAAGTTTCTTTTTCTGGTACAAAATTCAGACTCAATTTTGAAATGAATTTGAAATTTTCCTGTTTTTCGCATTTTTTTTCATTTTTTCGTTCTATGGCCACTCTACCGTGAAGATGTGACGGCCCTGCTCGAACCGATAGTGAACCGCGAGTCCATAATAACGACAAACCGCTTGAACCAAGGCCAGCCCCAATCCGGTCGACCCTTCGCGCTTATTTCCTTGATAAAAACGGTCGAAAATATGGTCGGCATCGAGCGGTCCGATTCCGTCGTTTGACACCGTCAGGCTCCGCCCTTGCAACACAATGCGCACCTCTCCCCCTTCGCGATGCAGATAAGCGTTCCGCAACAGATTCGACACAAGCGTCGAAGCCAACGATTCGTTCATCCGGACAACAAACGTATCGGGCGTTTCAACCCGTGCCACAGCCTCCGAGTCGGCATAAACCTCATCGTACAGGAGAGCCTGTTCTCGGATCATCGGAACGAGATCCACATCGACACATTCGGGGAACTGTCGATTTTCGATACGCGTAAGCAACAACAGGGTCTTGTTGAGCCGGACAGCCTGCCGCAACGTCCGTTGCATCTTGAACAACTCCCGCATCTGCTCCTCGGTGAGTCCTTGACTATCCAACAGCCACTCGATCCGGTTTCCCAAAACGGCCAGCGGAGTCTGCAATTCGTGGGAAGCGTTTCCGATAAACTGTTTCTGCCGCTCGAACAAATCATCGGCCCGATCCGCCGCCTGCTGGGCAGCTTCGTTCAGCCGGCGAAACTCCGTAATGCGTGTATCGTTCGGTACGGGTGCATGAGCCCGTCCCGGCACATACCCGTCGAGCCAATGCAGCAAGCTGTACAGCGGACGCATGTTGCGATGGAAGACCCAAACCGTAAGCCCCACGACCGTAACCATCAGCAACACGTACAACACAACGGTCCAACCCATGATTGCTTGGAACAGGTCGTCTTTTTCGAATGTCGGGGTTGCAACCTTTAGCTCGTAGTAGTCGCCCGATTCGTTTTGAAAAATTGTAGAAAGGATTCGAGCCGGTACTTCATCGTCTTGCTCCTCCATATAGAACTCCGCATCATAATAATGGATACGTTTTTGTCCCTTGGCATACGCTTCATCGACCGGTCGGATCGTATAACCGTTGTTCGATCCCATATTCTGGGGTGGAAGTTCCTGTCCTGCCAAAAAACGGACAATGATCCAATCAGAATACTCCTCCAGCGCATCGTCCGTTTCGTCGTTGATCTCCTCTTCCAGCATAAAATAGAACAGTACACCCCACAGTGCGATCAGTGGTACCAGAACAAGGGACAAACGTATGGCCAGACGGTAGATCAGCTTCATCGGCTAACGAATTTTATTCGGATTCAGAGGATACGAGTTTATAACCAAAGCCATAGACGGCCTTTATTCCGATCGTCGCTCCGGCATCGACCAGTTTTCGCCGCAGATTCTTCATCTGGGCGTAGACGAACTGAAAATTATCCGCCTGATCGGCATGATCCCCCCAGACCGCTTCGGCCAAAACCGCTTTATCGACCAGATGATCGGGACGTTGCATAAAGTAGAGTAAGATATCGAACTCCTTTTTCAACAATGAAAGATCGGCACCGCCGACCGTTACCCGCCGACTGTCCGGATCGAGTTCGACGTTACCCAGCGTCAGGTTCCAGCTTCCCGTACCCATACCCCGTCGCAGGACGCTTCGGATCCGGGCCTTGAGCTCGGCCATGTGGAACGGTTTGGGCAGATAATCATCCGCCCCGAGCTCCAATCCGGCCACCTTGTCGTCCAACGAGTCGCGGGCCGAGATCACAATGACCGCCTCACGCTTATGTAACTCCTTGAGGCGCTCCAGCAGACGCAATCCGTTTCCATCCGGCAGCATAATATCGAGCAGGATACAATCGTAGCTGTACCCCGAGATCTTATCGTCGGCTTCGAAATAGGTGGCTGCCGTCTCCACCACATAGTGTTCTTCGGTCAGCACACGCTGCATCATCTCCCGCAACGACGGTTCATCCTCGACAATCAAAATTTTCATCCTACAAATCTACCTCCACATTTTGTAGAGAAACTGAAATTTACGCTTTTTCCCGATACAGTTGAGCGATCAATGCGCAGGCCGTTGTCAACTTCACCCCATGTTCACCGGTATGCACCATCAGGTGATAATTCTGCGGATCGTCCCAACGACGGCCCGTATAGTGCTGATAGTGGTTCATCCGGGTCCGATTGATTCGTATTATTTCCGCTTTGGCCGTCGCTGCGTCCAAATGATATTCATCGACACACCGGCGGTAGGCACTCTCGATATCGGAATAGCAGAAGATCCGGACAATCGATTGCTCGGGCCAATCTTTCAGGATAAAATCGGCACATCGTCCGATAATCACGCACGACCCCTCTTTTGCGATCTTACGGATCACCTTGCTCTGCGAAACGAACAGGGCATCGGCCGAAGACAAACTCCGTTCGATCGGAGCCTCATAGTCCTGCATGATCAGCCGCAACAGGTAGTTCGACGACACGGACTGTTCGTGCTGCGAAACGAAGGACTCCGGCAGGTGGCTCTCCTGTGCGACCAACGTAATGAGCTCCTTGTCATAGAATTTTATACCCAACTCTTTGGCCAACATCCGCCCCAACTGCCGTCCGCCGCTGCCGTACTCCCGGGCAATCGTAATAACGAGCGGATACTTCTCTTCAACCTTTGGTTGAAAATCTTCGGGACGGGGTTTCCCCTGCAACCACTTGTCGAAGACGCGCATGTAGGGTCTCAAAAAGTGTACGACCGGACCGACCGAAAGAGCCGCTACGACCGTTCCTTCACGAACGCCCTCCAGACCGGGCAAAAACAACAGGGACAAGATGCAGGCCATGATCACCAACGTAACGTCGAAGCACACCTTCACCAGTCCGAACTCACGATGGAAAAACCGCGACATGACCTGTACGAGATACTCTCCCGTGACCATGGCCACATCCGCCTTCACCTCGAAGCTGATACCTAACCCCAAAATAAAACAACCCAGCAACAGGGTCAATACCTGTACCACATAATGTTCGGGATGCACCCAACCGAGTGCATACATCGAGAGGTCGATAAACAATCCGAAACAGATCGTAATGGGAACCTGCAGCAGCAATTCATATTTTTTTTCACGAATTTCGTTCCGTTTCATCATCAGCATTTCCAAGATGATAAACAGGAAGTTAAAGAAAATAGTATGCAGGCCCATCGACCATGGTGTAAAAAGGCTCAGAACGAAGGGGACGCTCGAAATCGGTGAGGTTCCAAGCATAGCCTTAGTAATCAGAGCAATACTGAATGCATTGATAAAAACAGCACACAAAAACAACAAATAACGTCTCGATAATTCTCCTTTATTCATAAATTTATCCTATAATATTTTTTCATACGCATGCAAAGTTCACAATATTTCGGAAGAAATGCCAATCGAAATGCAAGAATTCGACTCAACCGGTCACACCCCGATCCGTTTGGGATTCACCCGATTTATCGCTAAATTTAGCACATGAATCCCGAATGCGTAAAAACAGGAAAACGATAAACTGCCATGGATGAACTCCTTTCACGACAAATCGCACGACTCGAGTCCGAACTTGCCCACCTGACCGAAGTGCTCCCGAACCGACCGAACACCTACCTGCCCAAGTTGGGCAAAACAGCGTATGAACTGGGGATGCTTTATTGGCAAGAGTGTAACGATCTCGAGCGTGCCGAAACCTTTCTGACCCGCTCGGCGGAGTACTACGACCGCTACACCGGCCGCATCCGACAGGCTCTGTTCGACAGGATCGAAACCCTGCGCCAACTCGTTATCCTCTATCGGCTAACCGACCGTACGGAGCAGATCGAGAAGACACTTCTCCGGCTGCTAAAGATCTACGAACCGTTGGCGCAAAAATATTGGTGGATTTACAGCGAGAATATGGCGATCATCCAATGGGAACTGGGCAATCTATACGCCTATATGGATAACCGGGAGGCTGCGGAGCAGATGTATAGGAACTCACTGAAAACACGCGCACAGTTCGACGAGGAAGATAAGGGGCGGTACCGTCCGGGCACGGCTCAATGCTACCGCAGCCTCGGACAACTGCTCGAGACACAAGGCCGCTTCAGCGAGGCAAAAACATGTTACCGCACCTCTATCGACATACTCAAGGAGTTAGAGACATTGGATCCCTCGGAACGGAGCCGTTTCATCGCTCCGCTTAAAACGTCACGGGCCCTGCTTGCCGATCTGAACCGGAAACTGCGAGACTTCAAGAAGAAGCCATCCGGAAACACCCCTTCATCCAAAGATTAATCAAACGGAGACGATCCGACAAACCGTAAAAACGATCCGACAGATTGTCTCCGAAAAGCTTCGAACGCAGTGCGCGAAGAGGCGACAAGACTACAAGGTGTGGTGATGATGGCAAGCCTCACCCTCATGGTGGGCGGCACATCCCTGTCCCGAATCGGTGATCCGTCCGGCCAAATAGGCTTCGACAAGCCGTTCAACCTCCCCGACACAGCCCCGTATGGCTACAATGCCATTACGAGCCAATACGTTGACGGCTCCGTCTCCCATGTTTCCGGCCAACATGACCTCTACTCCCATGTCGTGGAGTACGGTGGCTACTCCTGACTTGCACCCGCAACCTTGCGGTGCCGGCAGCGTTTCACGTCCGGTAATCTGTTTCTGATCGTTCACGGTAAATACCGTAAAATAGGCGCAATGACCAAAATGACTGTCGACAGCGCCATCCCGCGTAGGAACTGCAATTTTCATCTTCTTACAATATTTCAGATTCTTTAAACATACTCTGCTTCTCTTCCCGCATGCCGCGATCACCGTCATGCACAGACGCCTCACGACGTTTTGCGATCATGGTCAAAATTTCCGCCACGACAAAGGGTCGGGTCAACGCCACCATCTGGACTCCCCTTTTCAGAAAAAACTCCTCGACCCGTGTACCGAATTGCCCGGCAAAGACCCTTCTCACCCCACGGTTGAGGAGCATCTGAGCGGCCTTGAGCGCTGCATCCTCTCCGGTAGTCCGATACGGATTCGGCTCGAACGTACGCACCCCCGATTCCGTATCATAGAGCACAAAACAGAAACAACGTCCAAACCGAATATCAACCGGTGCATTCAGCGCATCTCCCGTACTGCTAATCGCTACAATCATGCTTTATCCTGCTTTTTCGTTTTCGTGCTGTCGGTGACTCGCTCCACAGCCCGACTGCCACACAACGGACACCCGTCCGTACCATTGAGTCCATTCGGATCGTTAAACAGCGAGCCACACTCCCCACAAACGAACCATCCGCTCGCATAATAGACCTTTCCACCCTCGATCACCAGCTGACGCCCCTCGACAAAGGCCTGCGCCACCTTCTCTCGAGCCGACCGGTAGATTCGGGTCAAGGTCGGACGCGACACACCCATCTCGGCAGCCGCCTCCTGCTGTGTCAAACGATCGTAATCGCACAAACGGATCGATTCATACTCCTCGCACAACAAAAAGACGACCTCGCGTTTCTCCCCTGTCTCCACGCCCCCGTAGGGTTTAAAACCCGATACGGCAGGAGCACAAGTCATTTTTCTGGATATTCTCTCTCGGCCCAAGGCAATCTCTGTTTCAATACAGATGCAAATATAATGAACATTTGTTCAAAAACAATGGATTTTTCTTCGCTTCGGTCCAAAAATTTTTCGGCAAACGGAGCGCCTCGACAGAAAAACGCCGAAATAATGTCTTTTTTCCTCCGTTTTCGGCCCGAAATCGCGGCGAGAGGCTTGTATATCCGATCTTTTTTCTTTCCTTTGTAAGGATTTATCTTTAATTTATTTTTTATGAAAGGAACAGTAAAATGGTTTGATTCGGCCAAAGGTTATGGCTTTATCACAACCGAAGCAGGCAACGACATCTTTGTACACTACACGGGTATCAACAAAGAGGGTTTTCGTGGTCTGGAAGAGGGACAGCACGTCGAATTCGAGATCGGCGAAGGCAAGAAAGGCGAACAGGCTGTCAACGTCACCGTAATAGGATAAGATTCTGTATTCTCCAGATACTGATTTTTTCTATTCTTGTAAAAACAAAAGGGCGTGCGGTTTGCACACCCTTTTTACTTTCATTAAAAACCTCGAAATATTCAGGTCAATTTCATTTTTTCTTCATTGCCGGATTGGGCTGAGCAACTGCCGTAGAATCTCCTCCCATTACGGACGTAACACACGCCTGCATGGCCCCGGAGAGCTCCATCGGCACATCCATATCGTTGAACAACGCACTGGTGAAATTTCCGGGCGTTCCGTAAATCGTCTTGATCTTACCGGCCAGACATCCGTAAAAGGCTGCCGCCTGCGCATCGGTCACGCTGTCGGGCAAAACCCCGGCTTGCTGCAACTGTCCCACAGGGAACAAAAGCGGCAGATTTTCGAAGTTCGGACCAATCGTATAATCCAGACACGAAAGAATCACGGCATTCAACGTATCGGTTTTTCCGGTCAACTTGTTGTACTGATTGTAATCGGGATAGGTCTCTTCGATCGTGGTCAGTACACACTGCTCGAGATTCTGATAGTTCGACTCCTCCATGTGACGGATGGCCACCCGATCGCGATGGTTACGAACGAGTTCACGAACCTCTTCTCGCTCCTTGTCAGTCCACTTGCGGCTCTGGCTGCAGGATGCGACCACCGCCATGGCTGCCAGAATAAAGATAATTTTTCTCATGATCGTTTAAATTAAAATTATTAATTAAAAGACTGTTTTCCTTATTTTGCCGGTTAACGACCGACTGGATACTATGGCTGCAAAAATCATACAAAGACGGGATCCTTTTACAAGAGACCGCGCCCTTTCTCCGAGAGCCTTTCAGGACAATTACTAAATTTTTCTTCTCATATTTCCGTCTGATTAAAACACACTCGACTGAAAATCTCCAATTTATCACTATATTTGTTGTATCAACCACTAAACTATTGTGAAATATGAAATTAAGACTATCTAAAAGAGTTGTTCCTAATCTAATGGCTGCAGGAATGACACTCCTTGCCCTTTCCGGTTGTACGAAACAGGAGGGGAAGGGAATCTATCGGACTGAAGCCCTTGACAACCAGACGTGGGAATCATCGACATGGATCTCTGTCGTAAATGCCCCCGTGGTGACCGGTACCGTAGTTGACGGGACGAGAGCTGCCGACGGAGCCAACTGGTTCATCTCGATCATCAAGAATCCTCAAAAGGTAACGAGCGCACGGTGGATGACCTCAGCCCTCGGAGTTTATGACATATATGTCAACGGTCAGCTGATCGGGAATGAGATACTGAAACCCGGTTTCACCCATCACGACAAGACCAAATTGTCTTTCACCTACGACATAACCGACGCCTTCAACACCGGTGCCGATGCAGAGAACGTACTGTCGGCACAGGTCACTCCGGGATGGTGGGCCGACAAAATCGTCACCCCTGCCGGACACGATGGAATGATCGGCAAGAAATGTGCATTCCGCGGTGTGCTTGAACTGACCTATGCGGACGGAAGCAAACAGATCTTCGGCACCGATACGACAAACTGGAAGGCAGGAATCGCCGGTCCGGTAACCCATGCCGCCATCTTCGACGGTGAGGAGTACGATGCCCGAATTCAACCCGGCTATGAAACTCCGGATAAAATGTCGACCCCGGAAGTAAACACCGAATTCAACGGAGAATTGGTTCCGTCAAAGGGCGCCGAGGTGTATTTCCGTCATGATTTGGCCCTTGCTCCGGTAAAGGCTTACACATGGGAAGGCGTTACGGGTGAATCCGACGAGGAGTTCGGAAAAATAATCGTTAAACAGGAGTACAAAGCCGGAGAACCGATGACCATTAAACCCGGAGAGCATCTGGTTATAGACTTTGGACAGAACTGTGCAGCAGTTCCCTCGTTCGTGTTCAACGCAGCTGAAGGAACGGTTCTGGAGTGCATCACCGCAGAACTTCTCAACGACGGAAACGGAGCCAAGAGCCGTGGCATGGATGGTCCGGAAGGAAGCGTTCACCGCCTGAACCTCAGAATCCCCGACACCGGCATGAAGCTGAAATACACCTTCGCCAATTCGACCGACGATGCTACCTATCTGCCGAGAGCTACCTTCTTTGGTTACCGTTTTGTTTCGATCACGGCTTCCGACGAAGTGACCATCAAGAAGATCGAGTCGGTCCCCGTCACTTCGATCTCGAAAGAGATGGAATGCGGCACTATCACCACGGGTAACGACATGGTAAACAAATTGATCTCCAACACCTTGTGGGGACAACGTTCGAACTATCTGTCCGTACCGACCGACTGTCCGCAACGTAACGAGAGATTGGGCTGGACTGCCGATACGCAGGTCTTCACCGAGACGGGCTCGTTCTTTGCCAACACCGCATCGTTCTTCCACAAATGGATGCGTGACATGATGGATACCCAGAGCGAAACGGGTGGTTTCCCGGGCGTTGCTCCGCTTAGCCAATATGGCAACGACATGATGCGTTTAGGATGGGCCGACGCCGGAATCATCGTTCCGTGGACGATTTGGAAACAGTTCGGCGACACCGAGATCATCGACCAATGCTGGGAATCGATGGACAAGTTCATGAACCACATCAACGATACGAAATACGATCACAACACGTTGATCAACGAAAACCTCAACTACCAGTGGGCTGACTGGTTGAGCTATGAGCTGCTCGAAAGTTGCGGTGGCGGAGCGTTCGGTAAAGACGGTCCTCTGCCCGAAGCCGTAGACTATTGGAACTATCTGAGTGCTTCGTATTGGATGATCGACGCAGGCATGATGCGGGATATGGCCGCAGCGACCGGAAGAGATGCATCGCGGTATGAGCAGATGGTTGCTGACGCCAAAGCATATATCAAGGAGAAATTCTTTACTCCGGAAGGCATGTTCAAGACCGAGATTCTGAACACGATGCAGACTCCTGCACTATTTGCCCTGAAGAACGGAATATTGGACGGCAAAGCAAAAGAAGATATGATCGCTCGCCTGAGACAAAACTTTGCGGAGCACGACAATTGTCTGCAAACCGGTTTCCTCGGCACCTCGATCCTTATGCCGACCCTGACGGAAAACGGCATGTCGGACATCGCATGGGAATTGCTGCTACAGAGAAAGAACCCCAGCTGGCTCTACTCCATCGACAACGGTGCCACCACGATCTGGGAGAGATGGAACAGCTACATGATCGAAAGCGGTATGGGTCCGAGAGGCATGAACAGTTTCAACCACTATGCCTATGGAGTCGTTTGCGAGTGGATCTGGGAAAGTGTTGCAGGTATCGCTTCAGATCCGGCAAACCCGGGCTTCAAACACATCATCATGAAACCGGTTCCGGACAAGCGGCTCGGTTCGGTCGATGCAGTCTACAATTCGGCTGCCGGATGCATCAAGAGCTCTTGGAAATACGAGGGTGACAAATGGATCTGGAACTTCACCATTCCGGAAGGTTGCACAGCTTCCGTTACCCTCCCGGGTGAAACCGAAGCCAAGGAGTACACGGCAGGTGAATATAGTGTAACCAGATTAATAAAACGCTCACTTCCCGGACCAAAATAGCAACCGAATTCCTCACCGGGGAAAACGGGGAAGACCGGGAGAGCAACAAGAGCAACCGAAATGGACATCCTCGATATTCGAGCATATTGTCTCTCGTTTCCGGGAGCGGAAGAGACGACGCCGTTCGACGAAACGACCCTCGTCTACAAGGTTCGAGGAAAAATGTTTCTGATGACCGACATGAAAGAGGGACGGTGGATCAATATCAAGTGTGATCCCGATCGGGCTATCGAACTGCGGGAACGCTACGAAGAGGTCACTCCGGGTTGGCACATGAACAAGCGACACTGGAATACCGTTCGTCTCGATGGAGATCTTCCCGCACAACTGATCCGGGAGTGGATCCGCGATTCATACGATCTGGTTGTTCGGACACATCGTTAAACCATCCGAACATTCTGAAACCGAAGCGGGGTGCAATCGACAAACGATTGCGCCCCGCTTCCCCATTAACATAACCCTAATCAACCTAAATATACCACTTCCCAACCATGAGAAAGCCGTTGTTTTTCGAACCGAAAATCGGTAATGCTAACTAATTTATATCAACACCGGAACTAAATATTTTACCAACAGGTAGCCTCCGCCCAGCAGCCACACGTAGAGCAGCAGCGCCAAGACAAAGGGACGAGCTCCTGCCTTACGGAATTTTTCGATACTGGTCTCCGCTCCGAGAGCCGTCATGGCCATCGTCAACAGAAAGGTGTCGAGCGCATTGATGAAGTTGACCAAAGAGTGTGGCAACAGATCGAAGGAATTGAAGGCAATAACCGCAAGGAAACCTAAAGCGAACCAAGGAATCGCCAAACGCCCTTTTGCTCCGGCAGCGACCGGTTTACGGCCGGTACGTTTTCTGTTGGCCGCCCTAACCGCCGATACCGAATACCCGACGATCAACAGCACTGGAACCAACATCATAACCCGAATCATCTTCACGATGATCGCCGACCCCGAAACCTCTTCGCCGAGTGCATTTCCAGCACCGACCACGTGGGCTACTTCATGAAGCGTCGACCCGATGTAGAGCCCCATCTGATCGGACGAGAGCGACAACACCCCGTTCCGGTAAAGGATCGGATAGAGAAACATCGACAACGTACCGAAAATAACGACCGTCGATACGGCAACCGCCGTTTTGTAGGGTTTGCTGTGGATGGTCGACTCCGCACCGAGAATTGCTGCGGCACCGCAGATTCCGCTTCCGATCGAAGTCAACAGGGCGATGCCCCGATCCATCTTCAACCACTTTCCAAGCTGTATGCCTAACAAAATCGTAGTCGTTACGATAATCGCGTCGATCAATATGGCCGGAAGCCCAACCGCCACGACATCCTGAAACGTAAGTCGGAATCCATAAAGGATAATACCCAACCGCAATATTTTTTTCGAGCAGAACAGAATTCCGGGAACCCACGTAGCGGGCAGGCGGTTGCGCAGGCTGTTGGCATAGAGCATACCCAATACGATTCCTATGATTAGCGGGCTGAACGACAGATGCTTCATCACCGGAAATTCGCTGATATAAAACGCAGCACACGAAAACAGGGCGATCAACAGCACGCCATGTAACATGTTCCCCC
>URBJ01000054.1 GCA_900546005.1 uncultured Alistipes sp.
CCCTGATTCCGGGGCTTTTTGATTAATTGTTTAACTCGTCCCATTTTAACGGGACGCTAATGATGCTGGTTGCTGGATTATACGGGGCGCGATGTGGTATACAGCGAGGGTGAGTTTACCGGTTGGGCTGCTAAGTTCAATAAAATCAGTCAGATTCCAGACAGTATGGATACGGCTGCCGATCCGTTTGAAATAAAAGCCAACTACGCCAATTCCGATATGTATGAGGTCTATGCCAGCTATACGTCGATGACGGCCCTTTTGTGTTCGGCAGAGATGGCCGATTTGATGAACGAACCGGATGTGGCCGCAAAGTATCGGGCTTATGCAAAGCGTATCAGAAGCGGGATGTTGCGGCTTTTGGCTGTCGGGCCCGACCACAACAGGATGTGGCGTGTGGCGCGTAATTCGGTGTTGCCCAGTCTGCAGGATTGTCTGGTTCCGGTTTGGTTCTCGTTATACAGGGAGGGGATCGATCCCAAACGGATGGATGAAGACATGACACCGATCAGCCGGAATACCCTTTCCCGTCAACTGAATGAGAGGTATGGGGACAAACCTGTTTTGGCAATGGGATACGGTATCGGATGGTTGACCCACTCGGCGTTGGTGCTCGACCAGATGGATCACGCGGGACGCCTGTTGGTCAGTATTGCCCGGTATTCGTATGATAAGAACATGAACTACGTTGATTCGACACGAGGGATCGATTGGCGTAAATGGATGTGGATTATTCCGGAGGGGGCCAATATCATGCCCGACGGGAGGTGGTACAGGATCTGCGATCTGAGCAATGGGGCCAATCAGGGACCGGCCATGAATGCCCTGGAGGTTTGTGCCGGGGTGGACGATATTCAGGATGACCGGTTGAGGTTGATGCCCCGTGTTCCTGATCCGTTGAAAGGAATCGAGGTCACGCATTTCAGAGTCATGACCCGAGAGGCTGGCCGGAATGTCAGCGCATGGATCGACTATACTTATGAACGGGGCGGGCGGTTTGCGTTTCAGAGCGATCGGTTGCTTCCCGAAATGGATGTCCGTTTCGGTCCTTATGTAAGTCGGGACGAAGCCGATCGGATCGCCCGGAGTTTGTCGTCGAAAGGGGAAGTAAGGGTTGAGGAGTCCGGTCGTTTCCGTGATGAAGCGGCATATTGGGTTTGGCTGGAAGGGTTGAAAAATATTCAGGAGCTTCAAATCGAACAACCGGGGTTGTAGTATTTGATCGGCAGTAGGAGATTGATGTGTTTCGGTCAGGATTTTTTATGGTTTGATCATTCCGACCGGTAATTTGATTCGGAAAAAAGAAAGGGAGAGGACTGAGGTTTCAGTCCTCTCCCTTTCTTTCTTTATAACATAGGATCAGGTCAATTCAATGGGGTTAAAACGACATTCCGGAATTCGATGGGGCCGCCTTCACTTTGCAGACCGATGTACCCGCTTTTGTTTGAGATTCCTGTAATCCGGTTCTGTTCCGTTCCGTTGATCGATACGGTTACGGTGCTGTCCGTACAGATAATTTCGGCAGCATTCCACTCAGCTACGGGTTTCTCGTTCGACGGAGCCATCTTCGGAACGATTCTCAGGGTCGTGTCGTTGCGGTACTCGGTGCAGTCGCTTCCTCCCGAATTGATCAGGTCGCCGGCCTTCCCGGTCCAGAGTTGGCATTCGTAGCAGCTCGGCCAGATCCCGTCTTCGGCAATCTGTACGAAAATTCCGCTGTTGGTTGCCGAATCGGGCCAGCGCCACTCGACGTTCAGTTTGTAGTTGTCGTACGTGGAGTCGGTCCGGATGTAACCGAATGTTCCCGAAAGGGCGATGACGCTGTCGCGAACGACGAACTCCTCTTGTGGATTCTTGGTCGAGTCTTCAATATAGTAGGTCCATCCGCTCAGATCGGTTCCGTTGAACAGGTTGATCGATTCGGGCTGTTGGGGTTGTTGCCCCTGAGTGCAGGCGACAACGGTGCATGCAGTGGCCGCAATTAAAAACGAGTTGAAAATTTTCATGGCGTTATGTTTTTAAGAATGATAGGTTACTGCTCTTTCCACCGAAATGATGCACGGCAGACGGAGAGCTCGTCCGAGGCGCGACGCACCTCGAAGCGTTCCTCCAAGAGAAGCGCTTCATGAAAGATCCGAAGATCCTCGCCGTAGCGTGTTTCGTGAATGAAGTTGATATCCATCCGTTGAATGGAGGATTCCTGCAATCGGGATAGCGGCAGTGTGTCCATCATCCATTGGATGTATTTCATCGTATTGGTATGCTGATTGAAATCGATTTCGCTGTACCTGACCCGGCGACGGTCGACCTCTTGGCCCGTGAAGCTGCCGATCCGTCGGGGTGCATCGATCGGACATTCTGAAATCAGTTTTTCCGAATAGGAGGATATGTTCGCTCGCAGATCGAGCAGTCGGCGACTCTGCATGTCGATGATGGCCCAGTTGCTCGAAGCCGCGGCTATGC
The DNA here is from genome assembly GCA_900546005.1 of uncultured Alistipes sp. Lineage (GTDB taxonomy): Bacteria > Bacteroidota > Bacteroidia > Bacteroidales > Rikenellaceae > Alistipes_A > Alistipes_A pullicola. Next base: position 2,464 of record URBJ01000054.1, read on the forward strand.
GGTTGCCCCGACTGTCCCGGACGAGGAAGTTGCGGGTGGTCATCATGCGCCCGATTTCGCTGATCCACGTCCCGATTTCGTAGTGTTCGTATTCGTCAGGGTAGCGGTCAATCTCTATGGCCATACGGGAGAGTACCCATGTCGTATTGCGTTGCTGCAGGTTCCTGATGCCGAATCCGGTGCGGTCGGCATCTTCGCCGGCGGTATGCAGAATGCTGTCTCCGAGCGAGAAAAGGGTCGCTCGTTTGGTGAAATCCACCTCGCGCGGCTGGACTTGATAAGGATAGAAAGAGATGGTGTCGTACGACATAGTTTTCAAGATGAAGTTCGACTCGAGAATCCGCCTACGAAGGTAGGAATTCTCCTCCGGTTCTGAAAATTATTTTTAACTTTGCCCATATAGGTCCGTTTGTTTTGTTCCCGGACCGGAATGTAAAATAGTTTGTACTTATGAAAAGAAAGATTGGATTTGTGGTAGTTTTATGCGCAGTGGCATTGGTAGCTGTGGCTTGGACCTCTTCGCCCTGCGGATTGAGACAAAAGTGTTGTGCACAGGCTCGTTGTGCAGTTGTGTGTGAAGAGGCGCAGAAGTGTCCTTATGCAGCAGATCGGGGTTGTGATACGACCTGTTGCAGACGTCAATGTGTGGAGTCGTGCAGCGAGAAACGTTGCGATCCGCAGGTTTGTTCGGCATGTCCGGACAGCTGCCGCAAGGCCTGTGTCGGAGAATGGCAGCAGCGCTATGGCAAAGGCAGACCGGGTGGATACTGCTGCAGGTAGAGAGACCGTATTACAAAAAGAGGCCGGGATTCTTGAATATGTAGAATCCCGGCCTCTTTGTATGTCGTGACAGATCGAATGATCGATTGTTTTAGTCGAGCGGAATGATCGCCTCCTCGCAGAGGGTCAGTTGTTCGAGTCCGTTGTCCGTAACCAAAAAACTGTTTTCCACACCGACGGCCCCGACCTCTGGAATAACGAACTTGGGTTCCAGAGCAAATACCATACCTGCCTTCAGTACCTCTTTCGAACGCGGTGCCAGTACCGGCTGTTCATTGATTTCTATGCCGATACCATGTCCGACGAACCCGGCCTGTTGGCGGTGCCCCATGAAATAGGCGGAGAGTCCGGCCTCTTCGGCCATCCGGGCTGCCAGATTGTAGAGCTCGGCAGCGGGAACTCCGGGATGAGCCGTACGGATGATCTCCTGTTGGATCTTCAGGGAGGTGTCGTGGGCCTTAAGGGCAAGGTCAGGCAGTTTCCCGACCGAAAAGACGCGGCTCATGTCGGTCGTATAACCGGTAAAGTTTCCACCCATATCGACCATGATGCTGATATTGCCTTTCAGTGGGGTTCCGTTGCTGCCGATAGGTAGCGACAGGTCCTGTCCAGCTCCCCCCAGCGCAAAGTCGTAGGGCGAAGGTGCGTCTGCATTGTCTCCGGCCAAAAGGCTTCCCATGAAGATCTCCATGCTCTGTCCGAAAATGCGGAACAGTCCGAGCGATCCGAGCCGGCGGCATTCGCGTTCGATCTCGATCGACAGATCCAGATCGGTCATGCCCGGACGAAACAGGGACGGAATCCGTTCGTAGAGTTGTGCATGCAGCACTCCGGAGCGCATGATGCGCCCAATTTCGTAGATGGTTTTGATGCTGCGTGCTTCTCTTAAGAGACGCGAGCCATTGCCGATTCGTTCGGGCGAAAAGATTTTTTCGTAACGAACATATTCGTTGTAAGACAGAGAGTCGCTCTCCAGAAACAGATATTTGGGTAACGAGAATCCCCGTTCCTGAAGGTGGGCGGGAATCTCTTCCGGTTTGCGGATGTAAACGATGTCGTCACCCTTCAGACCGGTCGGACGACGGACGAAAAAGATCGGATCCCGATCAAGGGCGATGTAGACGGCTCCGCTGAAGACGCGTCCGGAGACATAAAACAGGTTGACGTTGCTCGTAATCAGCAGGGCATCTCCGTTTTCGCGTTGCAGAGCGGATTGCAGGGTGTTCCAGCGTTTGCTTAATTCGTGTTTCAGCTGTTCGTTGTACATGACTTGCATTTATTGTTTCGGTTGTCTGTCGAAGAAGGGGTTTTTGGAGGAGGCACTGATCGGAATGGCGTAGATCGAGTGGCAATCGGGTATGAGATTCATCCGTTTGGCGGCCATGCCGGCTGAGTACATTACCCGGCAGTCTATTCTCAGATCGGCGGCTTTGGCCGTCATCGAGCCGATGGCGATGCCCAGATCGACCATATTGATCGCACAAGGGGCTTCCGGATGATTGTGTTTCTCCGCACAAGTCGGGAAACCACAGTATCCACAGTTCAGTGCCATCTCTTTGATCCGTGATCCGACCAGAATGACGGCTTCGGCTTGTAGGATGTTCTCCGCATCGCGTTGGAAGAAGTGCATTTCGGTCTCTTGGGCGATGCGTTGCATGGTTTGCGACAAGGCCTCGATTTTTTCGTCTGTAATGGTGACGATTTCGATCAGGTCGATGCCCTTTCCCTTCGGGGCGGTACGTCCGGCGGTCATGATTTGACGGGCGCATTCGATTAACGTCTCTTTGCGACTGGTTCTTTCGTCGATAATCATATCCAGTATCGTTTTAATGTGTTTGTTGTGCTGCGTTGAGGATCCGGAGATGCTCTTCGTCGAGCTGGAAGGTGCTCCATTCGCTCATGCGAACGGCTCCCATCGATTCGTAAAAGGCGATGGCCGGGCGGTTCCAGTTCAGAGCGGTCCACTCCATCCGCCGGCATCGACGCTCCATGGCAATCGCCACCAGCTTCAGGAACAGGGCTTTCCCGTAGCCTCGTCCCCGATACTCCTGATCGACATAGATGTCTTCCAAGTATAAGCCGTGTTGCCCCTTGAACGTGGAAAAGTTATGAAAAAAGAGTGCGAAACCGACGGTTTCCCCTTCGGCTTCGCACAGAATTACTTCGGCTTGTTTTTCGAGAAAGATGGCTCGGTGTAGAGCCTCTTCGGAGGTGTCGACTTCGTTTTCCAGCTTTTCGTATCGGGCCATCTTCAAGATGAACCCGTAGATGAGCGGAATGTCTGATTCGGTGGCGAAACGAATGTGTGCCATGTGTTTACCTTTGTTTTAATCCGAGCATACCGGATACCTCCTACCCTTTCCTATCAAAGAGTTTGCCGTATCCCGAGTTTTCTGCAAACAAAAGTTTCCTCTTTGTGCCGAAAACTCTGCGTGTTCGGAATCGATCGAACCGTGCCCTTTTCTTCCGAGTTTCGGAATTAAGAGCAACAGACGCCGCAAAGGTATATAAAATTAATCGAAAAATAGTGCGCACAACGCAGCGTTCGTTCCTCTGACCTGATTGATTCTCAACCGTACCGGTCGGTCGACCGAGAAAACAACGTATTTCCCCTCTTGGTAGTCCCGCACGATCTCGACAGGCATGAGCAGTTGTTTGCTCTCCAGATCGAACACTTCGATGGCCGAGTGGCGTCCCACTTTCTCCCAGTCGACAAAATAGAGGGCGATGCGGTACGGCGCATTTTTCGAGTTGGGCAGGTCGATGGTGAAGGTTTGGTTACAGGGAATCGGATCGAGCGTAATGACCGAGCCCATGTTACGTTTGGTAGTTCCGTCTGCTGACATCGGGGCGCGAGAATCGGTCGTTCCTGAAACGATGTGCAGATCGCCGGTTTTGGCCAGATGGATCGAGTCGATGTAGTCGGGCAGTTCGATGCGGTGGCTTCCGACGGAGTCGTAATTGAACAGAACATATCCGTTACTGCCGTAGTGCTTTTTCCAGTTACCCTGTGTCGTAGTGTCCTGTTCAACGACCTGCATGTTCGCATACTCGAAAGCCTCTTCCTGCACGGCGGGTATATTTCCCGTATAATCGACCTGTATCGTGTAGGTCCCGGGACGGAGATCACGGTAATAGATGAATCCTTCATCCTCTGAAGACTTTGCAGCGAACCGCGAGGCCGCTTGTCCGTTGATCAGAACTTCTTTCAGCGTGCGGCCGGCCTTGGGAATTCCAATTGTTGCGTATGATCCTTCCGGTACGACGAGAGAACCTTTCCCGCTTTTCAGGTCGAAGGCGAAACGGATCGTGCCGAGCGGAGTGGGAACGCTACCATCGACGGAATAGACGTTTGCATCGAGATGCGGGACAACTTGGAAGCGGGTAAATCCCGGTTCGGTCGGCTTAATTCCGAGTACCTCTTCCGACAGCCATTTGGTCACTCCCCCGCTCCACGGATGGGTCATGCTCGTGTAGCCGCACTGGTTGTTGACCGGAGCTCCGTTCGGGGCCAGTTCGGGTACCCACGAGGGGCGGAATACCTCGAAAAAGGTTGTACCGCCGTATCGGAGCTGTCCGCCCCAGCAGTCGTCGATAGTTTGCAGGGCTTCGCTGTACCGGCCCATCCGGGCCATCGCCTGAATGATGAAGTATTGGTTGAACGGTGAGTAGGACAATCTTTGCATCCGGTCGGAGAAGGCGCTCTCCCACAACCGGTCGTTTTCGGAGGCGGAAGTGAAACCGGCATTCACGGCATCGGATGCTGCAAAGATTCCGAACCCGTCGAACGGGGCGGTCGAGGCCCGCAGCTCATCGCTCTTCTCGGAGACATAGCCGGCATATTTCTCGGCAGCGTCGAGTCGGCCTGCATGATGGGCAGCCTGACTGAATTCGTTCCATGCCCGGATCGACAGCATTTTGTAGGTGTTTTGGGCTTCCGTGCAGTTTGGATTCTCGAAACCGGCCCCCAAACGTTCGTCCCAGCCGTGGAATTGCAGGTCGGGATTTTTTCCGTAATGGGCATAGGCGACATCCAGTTTCTGGCAGGCGTTGTCGAAGAGCTCGTCGAGGGTTTTCTGATCGCCCGTATAGTTGTAGTAATCGATCAGACTGAGGACCCAGTAGAGCGAATAGCTCGCAATGCCGTTGAACTGGGTCGAGGTATAGAACAGGTTTTTCTTGACGAAATCGAAGTTTCCGAAGGCGACCATCGATGCGGCCTGCGAGGGGTGTGCATCGCCGGTCCATGAGTGACGGTCGCTGCGTTCCATGAGGATGGCACCGAAATAGTCCTTCAGCAGGTTCATTTTGACCGTGTAGGCACCGGTGTACCAGATGCGGGTCAGTTCGGGATCGTTGCAGGAGAAACTACCTTCGTAGTTGGTCGGTTTGATCTGGCAGACGAGCCGCACTTCGTCGATCGTAAAGGGGTGTTCTACTGATGCAATATGAATCCATCCGTAACGTACGCCTTCGTACAGCTCTTTGTTCAGTTCCAGCCGATAGGTGTCTCCGTAGCGGACGGGTTCGGCCGTTTTGACCGGATGCTGTGCCCCCGCATTGAGAATGGCCGGTTCGGTGTATTCGCTGATGCTCATTGTCACCTCTCCTGCCAGATCTTTCGAATCGAATTCAAGCCATCCGGCATTGACCTGTCCGAAGTCGAATCGCAGCGATACGGGTTCGGTAATTTTGATCGCTCCTTGTGCATTTTTCGAAACTTTTCCGGTGGCTTCATGGGTTACGGTTTCGGGATAGAGGATATAGGTTTGCAGGTCGTCGTCCGCTTGTGGATTTTCCCATCGGTAGGCTACCAGCGGGTCGGGAGACTCGTCGACCTCTTGACCCGAAAACGAACCGCTGATCGGCGGATAGGGTTCTTGGATTTTGAGCTCTGTGGAGATTTTTTTTGACGGATTTCCGGAGGCAGTTAAAAGCAGAAAAAAGGCGGCTCCTAAAAGCGGAAGGTAAGGTTTCATGTTTGGAGTGAGTTATGGTTTACGCAAATATAAAAGAGGGACTCCGTTTTTGCAATAAACGATACGCTGCTCGGTGGGATAAATGTCAAAAAAGAGGTGGTAAATATCAAAAAGTGGTCTTGAAGGTGTTTTGCATATGTTATATTTGTCTGATACAAACCTAAATAAACTTTGATACGATGAAGAAGAATACACTATTTTACCGAATCGGCGGGTTGCTGTTGGGCTCGGTGCTTGTTTCGGGTTGCGGGACGGCGACCGGAACCGGCAATCCCGAGGATGAGTTACCCGTACAGTGTCGCGTAGAGTCGGCAGCCGATCCGGTGCAACTTTCGAAAGGTTTCCTTACACCTCCCGAGAGTGCACGGGCTTGGGTCTACTGGTTCGTCATGGACGGAAATTTGACACGCGAAGGGATCAAGGCCGACCTCGAGGCGATGAAACGGGCCGGAATCGGTGGGGCCATCTTTCTGGAAGTGAATGTCGGGGTCCCGAGAGGCAATGTGGACTTCATGAGCGACGAGTGGATCGAGTTGTTTAAGTATGCATCGCAGGAGGCCGAACGTCTGGGAATAGAGTTGACCTTGATTTCGGGCCCGGGATGGACCGGGAGCGGCGGCCCTTGGGTGAAACCCGAAGATGCCATGCACTTTGTGGTGGCGGACTCCGTGTCGGTGAGCGGAGGACAGAAGGTGACGGTTCAGTTGCCGCGTCCCAAGCCTCGTCCACCCTATTTCGGAGAGGGTAACTTCACTCCCGAGATGAAACAGCAGTACGATACGTTTTATTCTGATCTTTTTGTGTTGGCCTATCCGCGTCCGCAACAGCTGGCACAGATTCCCGAGATCGACGAAAAAGCTCTGTACATCCGTCATCCCTATACCTCTCGGCCGAATACGATGCCGTCCGTAGAGATGCCGGTTCAGTTTCCGGCTGTACCGGCCGATCAGGTGCTCGACCCGAAACAGTGCATCGATCTGACCGAGTACGTCGATGAAAATGGCGTGCTGCAATGGGATGCTCCCGAAGGGGAATGGATCGTCTATCGTTTCGGGCGAACACTGACCGGTGCCAATACCCGCCCGGCCCCGCTGCCCGGAGTGGGATTCGAATGCAGCAAGATGGATACGACGGCATTCAACCACCATTTGGAGGCTTTTGTCGGACGTTTGGCCGATGCCGTTGGTCTGAAACCGGGTGAGCGTAAAGCCGGTTGGAACATGTTTCATATCGACAGTTGGGAGATGGGACCCCAGAATTGGTGCGATGATTTCAGAGAACAGTTCGAAAAACGCAGGGGATACGACCCGCTACCCTATATGGCTGTGATATCCGGGGGAGTTGTGGGCAATCGGGAGGTCTCGGAGCGTTTTTTGTGGGATTACCGGATGACGGCACAGGAGTTGGTGCTCGAAAATCATGCCCGACATCTGAAACGGGTGGCTCACCGATACGGTATGGGGCTTTCGATCGAGCCTTACGATATGAGTCCGAACAACGATATCGCTTTGGGATCGATTGCCGATGTGCCGATGTGTGAATTCTGGGAGAAGGACGACGTATTCAATTCGGCGTTCAGCTGCATCGAGGCTACCTCTGCGGCTCACATCAACAATCGTCCGATTGTCGGGGCCGAGGCGTTTACCAGCGGGATCGGGACTACGCCCAACGACAACAAGTCGTGGCGGATGAATCCGGGCAACATGAAGGATCAGGCCGATTGGGCCTACTGTATCGGAATCAACCGTTTTGTGTTCCACCGTTATGCGCATCAGCCGTGGCTGGATCGTTTTCCGGGCATGACGATGGGCCCGTACGGTGTACATTATGAACGAACTCAGACGTGGTGGGAACTATCCGGTGCTTGGCACACCTATTTGGCCCGTTGCCAATATATGCTCCGGCAGGGTATTCCCGTTGCGGACATTCTCTATTTGACACCCGAGGAGGCTCCTTTTGCCTTTGCCGCCCCGACTACGGCACTCGACGGAACCCAGCGGATGCCGTTCAAACGCGGATACGGATTCGACGGATGCGATCCGGAAACCCTGATCGAGAAGGCTTCGGTCCGCGATGGAAAGATAGTTTTCCCGGGTGGCGTCGAGTACAGTGTACTGGTCCTGCCGAATACGCGGGCGATGACGCTCCGCCTGTTGGAAAAGGTAGAATCGTTGATCGAGTCCGGTGCGGTCGTGCTGGGTTATGCTCCGGTCAAATCGCTTGGGTTGACGGATTATCCGGCTTGTGACGAACGGATTGCGGCGAAAGCCGATAAATTGTGGGGCGAACTGAAAAATACCTCCGGAGAGAAAACAATCGGCAAGGGTCGTCTGTTCGCTCCGGCCGCCGAAGATTCGGTCGGCCTCGAACCTTCCGATCGCGGGTATATTCCGCCCTATGTACGTTATGGTGTGGCTGCGAACGTATTGAAGCAGCTTGGTGTACGACCCGACTTCGAGAGTTCCGTACCGTTGCGCTACATCCACCGGAAGAGCGGCGGAATGGATATTTACATGATCTCCAATCCGACCGGAGATTCCATTGCTCCGTCGTGTACGTTCCGGGTTTCCGGAAAGCAGGTGACGCTTTGGGATGCCGTTCAGGGGAAGATCGCGCCTGCGGTTGCGGATCAGTCGGATGAGGTTACCACTACGTTGAATCTGGATTTGGAGCCGCACGGTTCGTTGTTCGTTATTTTTGCCGACGAGCCGATGGATTCGATCTGCAATACCGAGACGTTGCACCCTGATTTGGAACCGGCAGTCGAGGTGAAAGGTCCGTGGAAGGTGGCTTTCCAAGAGCATCGAGGAGCTCCCGATTCCGCCCGGTTCGACCGTTTGATCGACTGGAGCCAGCACTCGGATCCCGGAATCCGGTACTTCAGCGGAATCGCCGATTACGACACTTCGTTCGAACTTCCGGCTGCGGAGAGTGCACAAACGAAGTGGTATATCGATTTGGGAGATGTATCGGTCATGGCGCGAGTGGTCGTAAACGGAGAGACGGTGACTGAATTGTGGAAAGCGCCCTATCGGTGCGATATCACGCCGTATGTGAAAGCCGGAGAGAACAGGCTTCAGATCTCGGTGGCGAACGAATGGCCGAATCGTATGGCCGGCGATCTGCTTGTCGATGAATCCGAGCGGGTTACCTTCTCGACCTACAACAATCTGAAGGCCGGAGATAAACTGAAAGCCGATTTTGAGTTTTTGCCTTCTGGGCTGATGGGGCCTGTCCGGATTCTCCGTTCCAAGTAGAACTGGAATCGAAAGTATAGGAAAAAAGAGGGGACTGAAAATAAACAGTCCCCCCTTTTCAGTTTTACGACATATTGATGATTCACGGAGGGTAAGGATTGCGAGTGTATTCTGAATAGAGCGTAGAGTAACTTTATTGTATTATTAGGAAAAGTTGTAAGCGTTGCCGTTTGGTAGAGGCCTCTTGTTTAATAACGGTGGCACGGTTTGTGGAATTTCGAAGATTTCGGATATGAAGATCCATCTTTTTTTTACAGTCAATCTTAAAAAATAAATGTTATGAGTATCGTGAACAATTCGAAAGTGAACATTGCAACGCCGGTTTACGGATCGGAAAAGATGCGGACCTCGGCCCCTACCGAACAGATTCCACAACACCCCACCTCTCCGGAGATTGCCTATCAGATGGTCAAGGACGAGACCTTTCCTCAGACTCAACCGCGATTGAATCTGGCCACATTCGTCACTACCTACATGGACGACTATGCGACCAAGCTGATGAACGAGGCGATCGATGTAAACTACATCGATGAGACGGAATATCCCCGGGTAGCGGTGATGTCGGCACGCTGTATCAACATCATGGCCAACTTGTGGCACTCACCGGAAAAAGCTCAGTGGAAGACCGGAGCTCCGGCCATCGGTTCTTCGGAAGCGTGTATGCTGGGGGGTGTTGCCGCATGGCTGCGCTGGAGAGCAAAACGTAAAGCACAAGGAAAACCCTACGATAAGCCGAATTTCGTTATCTCTGCCGGATTTCAAGTCGTGTGGGAGAAATTCAGTCAGCTGTGGCAGATCGAGATGCGAACCGTGCCGTTGACCATGGAGAAGACAACACTCGACCCCAAGGAGGCTCTTGCCCTGTGCGACGAGAATACGATCTGTATCGTTCCGATCGAAGGAGTCACGTGGACCGGCCTGAACGACGATGTCGAGAAATTGGATAAGGAGCTGGATGCGTTCAATGCGAAAACGGGGTATGATATTCCGATCCACGTCGATGCGGCGACGGGAGGATATATCCTTCCCTTCCTGCAACCCGAACTCAAATGGGATTTCCGTCTGAAATGGGTTCTTTCGATCAGTGCATCGGGACATAAGTTCGGATTGGTCTATCCCGGTTTGGGTTGGGTCGTTTGGAAGGACAAAAAGTATCTGCCCGAAGAGATGTCATTCAGCGTAAACTATTTGGGAGCCAATATTACGCAGGTGGGGTTGAACTTTTCGAGACCGGCCGCACAGATTCTCGGCCAATACTATCAGTTTATCCGTCTGGGCTTTGAGGGATACAAGGAGGTACAGTCCAACAGCATGGACATCACGCGTTATGCCCATAAACGGATCGGAGAGATGAAGCAATTCCTTACGTACAGCGATGAGGTGGTGAATCCGTTGTTTATCTGGTACATGAATCCGGAGTACGAGCGCACGGCCAAATGGACGCTGTTCGATCTTCAGGCAGCCTTGCAACAGAGCGGCTGGATGGTTCCGGCCTACACGATGCCCGAAAAGTTGGAAAAGTGTGTGGTCATGCGTATCGTGTGCCGTCAGGGCATGAGCCGGGATATGACCGACATGTTGCTTTCCGACATACAGAATGCGATCGACGGTTTCGAGAAGCTGGAGTATCCGACCCAGACCCGTATTGCGATGGATCACAACCAACCGGTACAGGGCAAAGTATATACGCATACGCACATCTGGTCGAAAAAACGATAGGCTGTCCTTCCGTTGAATCGACAGGAACGAGTGTGTGAGGTTCGGCTATCCGTGCGGGCATGCAGATCGCGTACGGATAGCCTGCTCTTGTTCGATCTGCATATATTTAATCGATTTCTATGGCAACGACAAATACAGGTTTCAAATTGAGCGTGATTACGCTCGCGATTATGAATGTGACGGCCGTAGTCAGTCTGCGGGGATTACCGGCGGAGGCGGTTTACGGGCCTTCATCGGCATTTTATTACCTTTTTGCGGCGATCGTTTTCCTGATTCCGACGGCTCTGGTCGCAGCCGAGCTGGCAGCGATGTTTGCCGATAAACAGGGCGGTGTGTTCCGTTGGGTCGGAGAGGCGTTCGGGCCGCGGACCGGTTTTCTGGCGATCTGGTTGCAGTGGATACAGAGTACGATCTGGTATCCGACCGTTTTGACCTTCGGGGCCGTTTCCATCGCATTTATCGGACTTCACCCCCATCAGGATATGTTGTTGGCATCCAATAAGGTGTTTACGCTGGTCGTGGTGCTGGTCATCTATTGGATCGCCACGTTCATTGCAATGAAGGGGTTGAACTGGGTCGGTAAAATTTCGAAAATAGGCGGTCTGGTCGGAACGATCATTCCTGCCGGACTGTTGATTCTGCTTGGGGTGATTTACCTCGCTTCCGGCGGACACAACAACATGAATATGAACGTGGGGTTCTTTCCCGATCTGACCAAATTAGACAATCTGGTGCTGGCTTCCGGAATCTTTCTTTTCTATGCCGGAATGGAGATGATGGGTATTCATGTGATGGATGTGAAGAATCCGAGCAAGAACTATCCGAAAGCGATCTTCATCGGATCGTTGATTACGGTCTGCATCTTCGTATTGGGGACCTTCTCGCTGGGCTTCATCATACCGGCCAAGGAGATCAATCTCACTCAGAGTTTGCTGATCGGTTTTGACAACTATTTCCAGTATCTTCGGATGAGCTGGGCCTCGCCGATCATTGCCGTGGCGCTGATGTTCGGGGTGCTGGCCGGAGTGTTGACATGGGTAGCCGGTCCGTCGAAAGGTATCTATACGGTGGGCAAAGCGGGCTATCTGCCTCCGTTTTTCCAAAAGTCGAACAAGGCGGGTGTACAACGCAATATTCTGATCTTACAGGGAGTGATCGTGACGGTTCTGAGTCTGTTGTTCGTGGTCATGCCGTCGGTGCAGTCCTTCTACCAGATTCTCTCTCAGTTGACCGTACTGTTGTATCTGATCATGTACCTGTTGATGTTCGCCTCGGCCATTGTTCTGCGGTACAAGATGCCGAAACTGCAACGGCCGTTCCGTATTGGCAAGGGCAACTTCCTGATCTGGATCATCGCCGGTTTGGGATTTTTAGGGTCCCTGTTGGCCTTTGTGCTGAGTTTCATCCCGCCCGGACAGATTGCGACGGGCAGCAATACCGTTTGGTTCTCGGTACTGATTATCGGTTGCGTCGTCATGGTGGTCATTCCCTATATCATCTATGCGTTGCGGAAGCCGTCGTGGCAGGACCCCGAGGCAGCCAAAGAGTTCCAGCCTTTCTATCAGGACCAAGTAGCCTCCACACCGGAG
>URBJ01000055.1 GCA_900546005.1 uncultured Alistipes sp.
GAGTCCCGTGTCGGACATCGCGACACGGGTTCATTCAACGACTCACAAAAAAACAATCGATCTATTTCCGGATTTCGATCTGTTCCTGATGGGTGATCTTCTCGCAATACTTACACCGCAAAGCGATCTCCTCCCCAGCCTTGATAACCCGGAACGACGTTTCGACCGGCTCGTGATTGGTTATGCAACGCGGATTGGCGCAGCGTACAAAACCCTGTATCGTTTCGGGAATCGTAACCGTATGCTTTTCGACCACCTTGAAGTTACGAATGATATTCACCGAAGCCTCCGGTGCCACTATGGCGATGCGGTTGATCTCTTCCTGCTCGCAGAAACGATCGTTGATCTTGATGATCGCCTTGGTCCCCATCCGTTTGCTCTCGAGGTTCGTCCCGAACGTAATGCAGTGCGTCTCCTGCTCCAGTCCCAATATCCGGATAATCTTGAACAGACTGCTCGCGGGAATATGATCGATCACCGTTCCGTTTTCGATCGCCCGCACTTCCAATCTTCCCTCTGTTTGCGCCATGATCCTCTATTTTTATTTTCTCGTAATTCTATCGTTTATTTCACCACGCCCAACAGGTAGCTGATGATCGCCATACGGGTATACATCCCGTTCTCGGTCTGTTGGAAATAGTAGGCCTTCGGATTGCTGTCCACGTCCGTATCGATCTCCCCCACACGCGGCAGCGGATGCAGGATACGCATATTCGGCTTGGTCCCCTCCAGCATGCTGTTCTTCAGCACATACACATTCTTCACCCGCTCATACTCCATCGGATCGGAAAACCGCTCGCGCTGTACCCGGGTCATGTAGACGATGTCCGCATCGCGGATCGCATCCTCAATGTATCGCGTCTCGGTGTAACGGATCCCCTTCTCATCCAAAAACAGCTTGTACTCATCGGGCATCTTGAGCTCGTCGGGCGCCACGAAGGTAAAGGTCGGATTGAAGAACGACAGCGCTTGCAACAGGGAGTGAACCGTACGGCCGTATTTCAGGTCGCCCACCATAACGATGTGCAGATTATCGAGCGTTCCCTGCGTCTTCTTGATCGAGTAGAGGTCCAGCAGCGTCTGGCTCGGGTGCTGATTCGCTCCGTCGCCGGCATTGACCACCGGGACCTTCGAAATTTCGCTCGCATACCGCGCTGCGCCCTCGATCGAATGGCGCATGACGATCATATCGCAATAGTTGGATATCACCATAATCGTATCATGGAAGGTCTCCCCGTTCGATGCACTCGTATTCGCCGTCTCCGAAAAGCCGATTACCCGGCCCCCCAGATGGTTGATCGCGCTCTCGAAGCTGAGCCTCGTGCGGGTCGACGGTTCGAAAAAAAGCGAAGCGATCACCTTGCCCGCCAAAACCTGCTGGTGTGGATCGGCCTCGAACCGCGCAGCCAGTTCCATAATATGAAGTATCTCGTCACACGAAAAATCGGTAACCGAAACTAGATTTTTCTTTCCCATGATCCAATCGACTATTTGGTTTCTATTTGTATTCCTTCTATCTTCTGCAACCGTTCGAGAAGCGCATCCGCACGACCCGCACGTATCGACAACTGCATCGTACACAAGTTATCGAAACGCTGTTCGAGCACTTCGGGACGCATCTCCTTGACCACCCGCATCACATCATTCATTACAAGATAACCGAACTCCACCTCGAACCGCACATCGACCGTCCGCTCGACAATCTGTGCTGCTGACAGCACCGCCGCGGCCGACTCCTTGTAGGCCGCAATCAGTCCCGACACACCCAGTTTTGTCCCACCGAAGTAGCGGACCACAACCACCAACACATCGGTCACACCGTACGAAAGCAGCTGGCCCAGAATCGGACGTCCCGCCGTCGACGAAGGCTCTCCGTCGTCATTGACCCGATAATTCTGACCGTCTGCTCCCAGCCTCCACGCGTAACAGTGATGCGTCGCATCATAGTAACGTTTTCGCAGGGCCTCCAGACATTCGCGGATCTGCTCCTCGCTGCTCACCGGATAGGCATAAGCCAGAAACTTGCTTCCCTTCTCCTTGTACAACGCCTCTGCCGGCTCCGCAAGGGTCAAATAGCAATCTTCTTCCGTCCGCTCCATCTTCAGACGACGGTTATCTTATCTTCGAGAACAGGCGGTTCCACCGGATGTTTGCAGGGAAACCCTTCTCCTTATCCAGTGACAACCACACGAACGAAGGTTTGCCGACAATGTGGTCCTCCGGAACAAAACCCCAATAACGCGAGTCCGCCGAGTTATGCCGGTTGTCCCCCATCATGAAGTAGTAATCCATCGCAAACGTATAACGGTTTGCCTCCTTCCCATCGATGTATATCCGATCACCTTTCACCTCCAGCCGGTGACCCTCGTAGGTCTCGATGATCCGGCGATAAAGCGGCAGGTTCTCTACGGTCAGCTCTACGGTCGCTCCTTTGCTCGGAATCCACAGCGGACCGAAATTATCGACGTTCCATGCATACGTCGTGTCGTGCGGGAAAATATCGGGATCGGCTCCCTCCGCTTCGCTCTTCTCCACAGCCGTCACATTACCCATCGCCCGAATCCGCTCGGCATTGGCCGCAGTCAACGGCAACATGAAATACACGCCTTGATTTGCATCGAAATGGATGTCGGCCTGTGCGATTCCCATATCCTCGAAATGGTCGGGGTTGATGGCCGTACCGTTCGTATAGACCGTATAGTTGTACTGTTTTCCGGGGATCTCTACCTGCGGTTCACCGTTGATCCACACTTCGGAGTGACGGATCAATATCGTATCTCCGGGCAGAGCAACCGCCCGTTTGACATAATTCTCACGTTTATCCACCGGGCGCACGACAATCCCCTCATCGAGCAACATTTGCCGTCCACGCTGCTCACCATAAACCCGTTGATACTGGCGCAGCGCGTTGTAGTAGCTGTCGGCCGGATAGGACAGGCTCACCGTGTCACCCTCGGGAAAGTTGAACACGATCGGATCGTTGCGCTTCACCTCTCCGAAACCGGCCAAACGGTGATAGGGCCACTTGATCCACTCGACAAACGACTTTTGGGTTTGCGACAACGGCATCGTATTGTGTACGAACGGGAACGAAAGCGGCGTATTGGGCATCTTGGGACCGTAGGCCACCTTGCTCACGCACAGATAGTCGCCCACCAACATGCTCTTCTCCATCGAAGGGGTCGGAATGACATACATCTCGAAGAAAAAAATCCGGATGAGCGTCGCCACGACCGTCGCAAAGACAATCGCCTCGATCCACTCGGAGGTTTTACGGTAGGTTTTGTTCGAACGTTTGCGCTCCTTGTGTTTTTTCCAGAACAGGCGGTACATCCACTTCGAGATATAGATATCGTAGATCACCACGACTCCCAACAGAAGCCACAGATTCCCTGTCCAGACGACGAACCACAACAGATACAAAAACGTGACGACTCCGAACCGGACCCACCGATTCGCCCAAATCTCCTTCAATCGATTCATCGCTGCATTCACCCTTTAGATCGTTTTATCAGTTGAGACCCAACAAATCCTTCATGGTATAGATACCCTGTTTGCCGCAGAGAAATTCGGCAGCGAGAACCGCTCCCATAGCGAAACCGCGACGTCCGTTGGCACGATGCGTAAGGGTGATCTGATCGGCCGCCGACTCATAGGTGACCGTATGGGTTCCCGGCACGATGCTACGCCGCACGGCCGTCACCTCCAGCTCTTCCGGAACCGTCGTTACACCGCACACCCACCTCTGCTTTCGGCTCAAATTTTCGAGGATTCCTTCGGCTATCGTAATCGCCGTACCGCTCGGAGCATCCTTCTTCTGCGTATGGTGTGTCTCCTCGACCGTTACGTCGTACTCCGGAAAACGTTCCATCAACTCCGCCAAACGACGATTCACCTCAAAGAAGACATTGACTCCTACACTGTAATTCGACGCATAAAAAAACGCCCCGTTACGCGAACGACACGTCTCTTTCACCTCTTCGAGCCGATCGAGCCATCCGGTCGTTCCACAGACCACCGGAACACCCGCCTCGAGACAGGTCATGATATTTCCGAAGGCCGTTTGAGGCGTCGTAAATTCGATGGCCACGTCGACACCCGCCAAATGTGCCGCATCCAGATCGGACGCATTATCTATATCAATAATCAGAGAAACGGTATGGCCTCTGTCGATGAGGATACTTTCGATCTCCTTCCCCATCTTGCCATACCCGATCAATGCAACTTTCATAAGCTAATCAATATTTTCGCAAATTTACGCTTTTTTAGATAAATTCCCACCCGAATACAAAAAAACGCCACCGTCCGCCGACAATCTCCGCAACCCCGGAAGAGACTTGACCTGAGCCGGAACCACGACGCTCCGGACCGCATCGCTCGACCGACCGGCAGAGAAACAAATCGTTTTCTATTTTTACATCCCACCAAAAATGTTATCTTTGCCTACGATAAAACCGACGACCGTGCGCTACTTCATCGAACTCTCCTACTCCGGGAAGGCCTACAACGGATGGCAAATCCAGCCGAATGCACCCTCCGTGCAGCAGACGCTCCAAAAGGGGCTCTCCACACTGTTGCGTCGCACGACCGAAACAGTCGGAGCCGGACGGACCGATACTGGAGTACACGCATCGTATTATGTTGCCCACTTCGACTCGGAGACAGAAATAGACCGACCGGTCGACTTCTGCTACCATTTGAATGCCCTGCTGCCGCACGACATCGCCATTCGGCGCATCCGGCCTGTACAGCCGACCGCCCACGCCCGCTTCGACGCCTTGTCCCGATCCTACGAATACCGCGTCTCACTCCGGAAAGATCCGTTCCGAATCGACACCGCCTATCAGGTGAACTGGCCGCTCGACGTAGACAAAATGAATGAAGCCGCAACACTACTGCTCGCCCATAGCGATTTTACGAGTTTCTGCAAGCTGCATTCCGACAACAAGACCAACCTCTGTCGGGTGTCTCATGCCGCATGGAAACACGAGCACGAAGATCTGCTGCTCTTCTCGATTACGGCGGACCGTTTCCTGCGCAATATGGTCCGCGCCATCGTAGGCACACTCGTCGACGTAGGACGCGGCAAAATAACGGTCAGCGATTTTTCCCGGATTATCGACGAAAAGGACCGATGCAGCGCCGGAAGTTCCGCTCCGCCACAAGGCCTTTTCCTGTGCGGCGTGACCTATCCCGACTCTATTTATCTCGACTCTATCGAGCAAAACAAACTATAATAACCTCATTACAACTATGAAAGCTAAAATTCAAGAACAGTTTAAAAAACTCTACGGCGAAGGAGCCTCCTTGTTTGCTTCTCCGGGCCGCGTCAACCTGATCGGCGAACATACCGACTACAATCTGGGGTTTGTTCTTCCGGGCGCAATCGATAAAGCCATCTACGTTGCCATCAAACCGAACGACGGGAAAAACTGCCGCATCCATTCGATCGACTACAACGAATCGATCGAGATGGATATGCACGGCGAAAAACCCGCTCAGCAATGGGCCTGCTACATCTATGGAGTCATTCAGGAGATGGAGAAACGAGGTGGATTGGTTCATCCATTCGACATGGTGTTTGGTGGTGACGTACCGCTCGGAGCAGGTCTCTCCTCCTCCGCTGCATTGGAAAGCGCTGTCGGATTCGCTATCAATTCCATTTTCAATTTAAATTTCGACCGGGCACAATTAGCTAAAATCGGACAGATGACCGAACACAACTACGTGGGAGTACGCTGCGGAATCATGGACCAGTTTGCCTCGCTGTTCGGTGAAGCCGGAAAGGTGATCCGTCTCGACTGCCGTTCTCTGGATTACAAACTCGAACCATTCGATCCGAAAGGATGCCGGGTCGTATTGTTCGACACGCAGGTGAAGCATACGCTCGCATCTTCGGAATACAACGTGCGTCGGGCACAGTGTGAAGCCGGAGTCGCCGTTATTTTGAAACACGTAGGCGGTATCGAATCACTGCGCGACGTTACGATGGATATGCTCAACACCTATAAGGACGAGATGGATCCGATCGTATACCGCCGCTGCAGCTACGTCATCAACGAAAACAACCGGTTGCTGGAGGCTTGTGCCGCCCTCGAGAAGGGTGATTACGTCACCTTCGGACAGAAGATGAACGGCTCGCACGAAGGGCTGAGCAAATGGTATGAGGTGAGCTGCGAGGAGCTCGACTTCCTGGCCGAAATCGGACATCGCACGGACGGTGTTCTCGGAGCCCGCATGATGGGTGGCGGATTCGGCGGATGTACCATCAATTTGGTGAAGACCGAAGCCTACGACAACTACGTAGCCGAAATCAGCGACAAGTTCCAACACAAGTTCGGTAAGGCTCCGCGGATCATCGAGGTCAACATCTCGCAAGGAGCTCACCGTATCGAATAGTTCCGGACCGAAACACCAATATCCACAAAAGTGAGAGAGGAGCGAATCATTCGCTCCTCTCTCTTTATAACTGGATCTCTTTGGCCTCTTATTCAGCTCACGGCCCAATCCTTAAAACTGGATCTTGACGCCGGCAAGGAAATTAATGCCCAACGCTTTGTATTGATTGTAATAGTAGAGCGACCGATTGGCCAGATTCCGTCCTTCGACAAAGATTCCGAAATTTTTCGAGAAATTGTACTCGGCACCGAGATGTACGTCAACCTGCATGTTGTCGTGACCGTATACCACTTCACTTGGGTGGGTGTACGACGTGAACAACATCTCATAATCGCGTGGCCCGTAGACATCCGCCCCAGCCTTCAATAGCAACTTGTCCCGATAGTTGTAATTCAGTGCCAATCGAGCAGTCAAAGCGGGCAAACCGAGACGCGCCTTCACACCATCGATCTCTTTCACCCTATAGCCTTTATACTGTACGCCGAGCTCCATACCGAATTTACCCGAAATCCGGCCCACAACTTCTCCGCCCACGGTCCACATCGTCACATCGCGTTGTGCAAGGACAAAGACATTGCCCTGATAGACCGGAGTTCCATCCGTCGCCTGATAATAATAGTTCTGGGCATAATTCATATTCAGATACCGGGAGAATCCGCCGTAGACATTATACGAGAACGAAGAGGCACTGCTTCCCTGAATACCGATCCGGGCATCGTTTACACTCGTATTCCGACCTACGAAACCTTGCAGTACATACGGATTCCAAAGCGTCGTATTGCGATACCCGTAATTGTCTTGACGGCCGTCGAGTTTCAAATAGGGGGTAAAACCTTTGGCTATCTTCCACTTCAAATCAAACAGAGGGAACAGGACCGAAGCCGATTGTCCGTCTCCTTCATCTGCGTACGTAAAGTCATCCATAACCGCCACATAGGTAACCCCTAAGGCAATATCGAAGGTTCCCCCACGAACCCGGTACATGGGCCGAATCGAAAACATGCTGTTCTTATACTCATCGAGCAACCCGCTTCCCTGATACAGATCATAGCCGGCATGCAACGTAATCTCGTGGATTCCGAACCGCTTACCCAGATCGAGGAACGCATTCACGTGCGCCTCCTTGGCATCATAACGATCGCTGAAATAGTACCCTTCGGCACCGAAACGAATATTGAACCGCGAAAGGTCTTCGAACGAGTGACCAAAGACGATCTTTCCCCTCACCGTCGAATAGTTTTGGCGTAAAGCGTTGGCCGAAGCATCGAACAGATCGGTTGCCGACTCTCCGTAAACGGATTCAGCCCACGAAGAGCTATATCCATAGCGGCTGATCTTGTCGTAATCGAACCCGATCTCGCCTCCAATACCGAAACGGCCGAAACGGTGTTCGCCGAATACACCGACCGTATTGAAGGTCTGGCTTCCGGGTGTTTTTAGGCCATCATAATTCTTCCGTTTGCTCCAGCTTCCGTAATGGTTCACGTACAGGCCCCACTTTCCGTTCAGATTTCGGATCGACGAGATATTCGCATCCAATACGCTCTGAAACGGAACGCCCAATCCGGCCTTAATGTAGAACGGGAGCTCCTCGTGCAAATCATCCACACTGACCGACACCGGTTTGATCGGCGTAACCTCCGACCGATACTGAATCGGATCGGGCGTAATCTCATAGTCTACGTCGACGCGCAACGATGCAGTGTCCACCATATTGGGTTTGATTCCCAGCTTGACCGCACTGTTCACCGTCGGTTCATACTCGCGCGTCACATCCAGCTCCCGGTTCAGATCTCCATCGCCCTGCTGAGCCCAACCTTGTACGAAAATCAGTAGCGCCGAAACGGCCATTATCGTTTTTTTCATAGCTTCTTTCTGCTTTAATCTCCTTGTTTGTAAAACACCCTATTTCAACGACTCGATTTTTTTCAGAGCCTCGTCCACGACACCGTCCGTCTTGTCCGTGTATCCATCCACGATACTCTGATAGGTCGCTTTCGCCTGAAAGGCATCACCCTGTTTCACATATACGTCGCCCAACACAAGGAATGCCTTGCCCATCCAATACTGATACGGCAAATTCTGTTCAGAGAAGGCAAATACCTCCTGCTCGGCTTCCTTGAGTTTTCCCTGTTTATACAGAATCGAAATGATGTGGTAGTATGACTCTGCCGCATCCCGTGTTCTCGCATCGGTCACTTCGCGATAGTGGGTCAGTGCCCCTGCCTCATCACCGGCAGCCTGCAACGAACGCCCCTTCACAAAGTGGGCCTTGCGGGCCAGATCATCCGCGGCATAAGGCGACTCCAGCACCTCGTCGGCCGCAACTCCGGCAGCCGTCCAATCATTCGTCGCCACAATCGCATCGAGATAACCGGTCAGGGCCTCAACTACCGTACTCTTTTGCAGTGCAGTCGTACTCAAACGTTTGTAGAGATCGGCTGCTGCCGCATACTCTTTATCTTCCATACGCATAGAGGCTGCCTTCTGCAAAGCCATCACCTGATAGCGGTTACTCGGCATCGCTCCGACCTCCTCGAAAGCGGCCAAAGCTCCTGCCCGGTTACCCTCATGCAGCGAACAATCCCCCAAAGCAAAGAGTGCATCGGCCCGATAGACTCCCTGTGGATACTTTTGCAGATAGCTGTCCATCAGATTCAGAGCCCGAGCATAATCGCGGTTCTGATAAACTCGGTCTGCAGCAGCAAACGACAACGAATCCCGTTCTACGGCAGACACGTCTGTTTCGAATCCGCTCTTCTGTGCAAACGCCAGATAGGAGTCCACCTCATTGTGGTCCACATAGATATTCTTGATTCCAAGCATCGCATCCTTAACCTGTGGCGACGACGGATACTGTTCAACCACCTGTTTGTAATAGCGCAATGCCTCATCGTCCTTACCCAGATTCTGATAGATCAATCCCAGCTCCGACAGTGCGCTGACCACATAGGGCGATTGGGGATAACCGTTGACCAACCGTTTGAGCGCCGCAGCAGCATCGTTGAACCGTTCGTGGCGCACGTAGGTTCGTCCCAGTTCGAACATCGCGTCGTCGACATACTCGCTCTTGCCGTCTCCGATAATGGCCACCAACGACTCGACTTTCCGGTCGTACTTATCCACCAGCCCCAACATGATGGCCCGTTGGAAGCGGGCATAATCCGCACCGTTGTTCCCCAAAGCAATCGCCTTATCATAATTTTCGATCGCCTTGTAGTATTCGCGCTGAGCGAAAGCAATGTCTCCTAAACGATTAAACGCATCGGAACGCAAATTGTCCTTCAACGTATAGGAGGCCACGAAACGATTGAAACGGTCCTGAGCCTTATCCCACTGTTTGCCGTTGAAGTAGCAGTATCCCAAATTATAGAGTGCCAGCAGTTTCTCGCGCTCCCCACTCGGTGCGAGCGACATGTAGGTCTCATAGAGCGGAGCCGCCTTGGCATAATCGCCTTTCTTGACATAGGTCTCGGCCCTCCAGAACTTCGTCAGCGCTGTATATTTTGCCGTATACCGGTTCTGGTCGGCCACATCGAACAGCGCGAGCGCCTGATCGTAATCCCCTGCCTCGAAACACTCCAATGCCCGGAAATAGACAATCTTCTGCAACGCCATCTTCACGTTGTTGTCCGGATCATCGAGCTGCCGGATCGCTTCGTAGGCCGCATCGTAATTCCGTGAATTGAAATAGGCGGCCAGCAAAATTTCGCGAGCCTCGTTCACACGGGGTGAATCGGGATAGGTCTTGATGTAGTTGTCGAGCGTAGTGATGGCCGCATTGAAACCGCCACGATCCAGTTCGTACTGCAGCTTACCGTAGTTGAACATCGACTCCTCGCGGATCGCCGGATCGAAATCGGCCGAAGCCGCCAGCGCAAATGCACTCATTGCACGCTGCTTGTCTCCCGTTTGCAAATAACAATCTCCCAGATGGTAGCTGGCATTCTGTGCCCATTCATCACCTCCGGAGGCTACTTTAGAGAGCTGCTCGATCGCCCGGTCGTAATTACCTGCCACATAGTTGCAGTATCCGGTCAGATAGAGCTCTTCGCGCCCCATCTCGCCACCCAGTTCGGCATAGTTCTCCATATAACCGAGCGCCTTCGCATAATCGCCCGTATGGAAATAGGCTTCACTGACAATGCGGCAAATCTCCTGACGACGCGACTCGGTGGCTTTCGCCAACAACGGAACCCCGTTTTCGATCACATAAGCGTAATTTCCCTCCTGAAACTCGATCTGCAACAGATAGAACGGAACGACCGGTGCATAGGCCGGGTTGTCGGCCAACGATGCGAATCCCCGCTTGGCTGATGCCAAATCGCCCCGCGTATAGTCGATATAAGCGATGTAATAGGTTGCATGAGGCAGGTAGCTCTCGTCGGAGTTGCAATTCTTAAAGCAGTTGTACGCCTCGTCGGTATTGCCGTTCATGTAGGCCGCATATCCGCGCCGGAAATTGTACTCGTCGTATTTCGAGAAATCGAGCTCATACGGATCGACCTGCGTGTACTGCTCATAGGCCCCCGCATAGTCGCCCTCATCGTGCAGCAGCGTTCCCATGGCAAACCGCACATCGTTGGCATAGATCGATTGGGGATTCTCCTCCAAAAAGTAATTCAACCCCTCTCGGGCATCCGTACCGCGCATCTGAGCCCCACAAACGGCCACATAATAGGCCGCCCGTTCGACAAAACCGGCATCGTCCGTACCGGCCGACGCGATTGCCTTTTCAAATTCGGTTTGAGCCGCAGCATACTTCTGCTTCTCATAAAGGGCCATACCTTTATCATAACGGGATTGCGCCTCGGGAGAGAGTGCCGATACGCGGACCGACGATACGGTCAGCACAAACAGCAATGCCCCGATGCTCAACATTCTTTTTCTCATATCAAAAAACGCTTTATCGAATCAGCAAAGTTAACAAAATTATCTTACGGCAAACCCTACATGCTAAAGTTTGCTCGCCACACGCAGTTTGGCACTCCGCGACCGCGGATTACGGGCCACTTCTTCGGGTGACGGCACCACCGCCTTACGGGTAACGACGCTCCATGGAGAGAGAACCCGACCGTAAAAATCCTGTACGGTCTTCCCCTCGAAATTACCGCTCCGCATGAAGTTTTTCACCATACGGTCCTCGAGTGAATGATACGTAATCACCGCCAACCGTCCTCCGGGCCGCAACACCCGCAACGACTGTTCCAACATCATCTCCAGCGCATTCATCTCACCGTTGACTTCGATGCGGATCGCCTGAAACAGTTTGGCCAAGAACTTGCTTTCACCGTTTCGCGGCAGAACCGGAGCAAGGGCATCCGTCAGATCCTGAATCCGCTCGATCGGCTGCTTCTCCCGATAATCCACTACACACCGGGCAATCCGCCGCGACGAATCCAACTCACCGTAACGTTTAAAAAGGGAAGACAACGTTTCGAGATCGTAATCGTTCAATACCTCCCGGGCCGAGAGCTTGGCCCTGCGGTTCATCC
The DNA here is from genome assembly GCA_900546005.1 of uncultured Alistipes sp. GTDB lineage: Bacteria > Bacteroidota > Bacteroidia > Bacteroidales > Rikenellaceae > Alistipes_A > Alistipes_A pullicola. The sequence goes on from URBJ01000055.1 coordinate 11,895, forward strand.
GCATATCGAGCGGCGCATCGAAGCGGAACGAAAATCCACGCTCCTGCGTATCGAAGTGGTGCGACGACACCCCAAGATCGGCCAAAATGCCATCGACCTGCTCGACCCCGCGCCAACGCAATGCCCCGCGCATGAATCGGAAATTCGACTCCACGAAGGTAATCCGCGGATCTTCGGGAAGATTTGCCCGGGCGTCACTATCCTGATCGAAGGCGAACAACCGCCCCTCGGCCGACAGCCTTTCAAGTATTGCACGCGAATGTCCGCCCCCGCCGAAGGTCAGATCGACATACACACCGTCGGGCTTGATCTCCAACAACTCGATGGTCTCGTCCAGCAATGCCGGAACATGATAAACCGCATTCTCCATGTACAATCTGCTTTTGGGGGTAAAAGTACAAAATTTACCGCGAAAGATCATTTTTCTTAAATAATCTCCTACTTTTGTGAAAACACTCTCTCAACAATGGATGAAAAAAACGACTCCTTGCGAATCGATCTGGAAAAAGTTATCCGGGACAAGAATCCCCGTTTGGCAAAAACGCTTCCCCGATTCGTCATCGCTTATCTGAAAAGAATCATTCATCAAGACGAAATCAACCGAATACTGACCGCATACGCCCACCTCGACTCCATACCCTTCATCCGTGCGGCATTTGTCGACATGGGCATCAGCTATCAGGCTGTAGGAATCGAACGTTTGGCCGATGATGGCCGTTACCTGTTCGTATCGAACCATCCGTTCGGTGGGATGGACGGACTGATGCTCTGCGACGAAATCTACAAACGCTTCGGTAAGGTACACATCATTGTAAATGACCTGCTGATGTACCTCACTCCGCTCAAGTCGCTCTTCATTCCGATCAACAAACACGGACGACAAAAGGCCGAATACGTCCAGATGCTCAAAACCCAGCTCGACGACAGCGGTCCGATCGCCACCTTCCCGGCCGGACTCTGCTCGAGAAGAATAAAAGGAGTCGTACAAGATCTCGCATGGAAACCGAGTTTTATCAAAAATGCCATCTCCAGCGGACGCGACATCGTACCGGTATTCTTTGAAGGGAAACTATCCTCTTTCTTCTATAATCTGGCCAATCTGCGCACTTTTCTGGGCATCAAGGCCAACATCGAGATGCTCTATCTGGCTGACGAGATGTTCAAACAGAAGGGGAAACACTTCAACATCCGGTTCGGCACCCCGATCCCCTGCGACCGGCTGAAAGAGTTTCCCTCCACAAAAGAGGCCTCTGATTTCGTTCGAGACGCCGTATATCGAATGAAGCAAGAAAAATAGTTCCGAACACTCCTCTCCACTGCAAAGAAAACCCCTGTCTCTTTTGCTTTTTAGCTAAATATCCATATTTTTGCGTGGAGTTTACACAAAGCATAATACGGTGCTCAGCAAACTGAAACATCTGATGAAACCATTGATTGATCCGGTTCCGACCGATCTGATCGAAGCCGAACTGACGAAAGATCATTTTTTAAGACATACCAATAACGGAGGAAACACCATTTATGTCGTAACGGCAGCCCAATGTCCCAACGTCATGCGAGAGATCGGGCGGTTACGCGAGCTCTCTTTCCGCGACGGAGGCGGTGGAACCGGAGCCGACGTCGACATCGACGAACAGGATCTCGATCCGGAAGGATACCAACAACTGCTCGTCTGGGATCCCAAAGAACGGGAAATCGTCGGAGGGTACCGGTTCATCATCTCTCGGACCACCCATCCCAAATGTATGTCGACCGAACACTACTTCCGATTCACGGATCGATTCCGCAACGAATATCTGCCCTACACCATCGAATTGGGACGTTCGTTCATCCAGCCCCACTATCAGGGTTCGAGGAGCAACCCCAAGGGACTCTATTCGTTGGACAACCTCTGGGACGGATTGGGTGCACTGGTCATCAACAACCCGGACATGCGTTACTTCTTCGGAAAAGTCACCATGTACGGCTCCTACGACAAAGAGGCCCGGAACATACTGCTCTACTTCCTGCACAAATACTTTCCCGACAGGGAACACCTTGTCGAGGCCATCCATCCCATCGATCTTGTCTTCGACACCGAAAAGATGGAGGCGCTCTTCACCGGAGGCTCCTATACGGAAGATTACCGAATCCTGACCCGTGAGATCCGGAAATACCGCGAAAACATACCGCCGCTGATCAACTCCTACATGAGCCTGTCGCCCTCGATGAAGGTGTTCGGCACGGTGATCAATCCCGATTTCGGCAACGTGGAGGAGACCGGAATTCTCATTACGATCAACGACATCTATCCCAAAAAATCGGAACGTCATTTCCGAATCAAAGAGTAGCAGCACACCTCTGCTTCCTTGCGAGGGAATTTCAAGAGCATTTCGTAATGCAACATACAAACAGACTGATAGTACATGTATACTTCAGTCTGTTTTTCTTTTAAAAGCAATAAAAACGTCACCTTGCTACCTTGCTGCATTTTTCCTCTCTTCACCTCACCCCATCTCATCCCTTCGCCTCTCTTCCGCCCATCGCTCTGCTCTCTGGTTATTCCACTGCATAACATTTCTCCCCTTTCCTTGTCCTAAAGAATACTTCAAAAACATCCGGTAAAGCAAAGGGAGGATCGTCTCTTCAAAACGATCCTCCCCCTCTTTATTCGTACGCTCGAGAAATTGCTTTACTTCACGGCGATCAACTTGTA
>URBJ01000056.1 GCA_900546005.1 uncultured Alistipes sp.
CGTATAGAAGGTTTCGGTACCCTTGGTGGCCTGATACAACGTGTGACCCAAGTGTTGTTCCAAAGCCTGTTCGGCCTGTGCGGTTTTCAGGCTATCGTTTACGTCAGTAAACAGAACGGAATCCGTCTCCTGTTCCGTAACTTTTGAGACCCGTTCGATCGAATCAAGCATCTGGGCCTGCTGTTTATCGAATTCCCGCTGTTTTTTGGTGTTGAACCACGAAAAACCAAAGAGGATGACTGCGATAATCAATAAGCCCAGTAGTGTATTCTTATCCATGTGTGTATTCTGCTTCTCAGTGATTATTTGTTATTTACGTTGTTTTGTTCGCAATACGCCTCGGCGGCTTTCACGAACGATACGAACAACGGATGCGGATGCAGTGCCGTACTCTTATATTCCGGATGGTACTGTACACCGATAAACCACGGATGTCCCTCCAGCTCGACCACCTCGACCAGATTGGTCTCGGGATTGATGCCGACGGGTTTCAGTCCGGCACGGGCAAACTCCTCGAGGTAGTCGTTGTTCAGTTCATAGCGGTGGCGGTGACGTTCCACAATCTCCCGTTTCCCGTAGGCTGCATACGCCTTGCTCCCCTTTTGCAGGACGCACGGATAACCGCCCAGACGCATGGTTCCTCCCTTCTCCGTAATGCCCTTCTGCTCCTCCATCAGATCGATGACCGGATGGGTCGTACTGCCCATTTCGGTAGAATTGGCGTCCTCGTAGTGCAAGACGTGACGGGCGAACTCAATCACACAGCACTGCATTCCCAGACAAATGCCCAAGAACGGAATCTTGTTGACTCTCGCATATTCGACGGCCAGAATCTTGCCTTCTACTCCGCGATGTCCGAAACCCGGCGCAATCAAAATGCCGCACATGCCTTTGAGCTGTGTCGCGATATTTTCTGGCGTGAGCTTTTCGGAGTTGATGTACTGCAGTTTCACCTTCGTATGGTTGGCGGCTCCCGCGTGGATAAACGATTCGGCGATCGACTTATACGTATCGGGCAGTTCGGTGTATTTTCCCACCAGTGCGATGTTGATCTTCTTCTGCGGATGTTTGACCTTCTCGACGAACTCGATCCATGCTTTCAGATCGGGCTCTCCGTCGCTGGGCAGTTGCAGCTTGTTGAGTACAACCGTATCTAATTTCTGGTGCAGCATCAGCAGCGGAACCTCGTAAATCGTCGGTGCATCGATCGATTCGATCACCGCGTTGACGTCCACATTACAGAACAGCGCTACTTTCCGGCGGATTTCGTTATTCAGATGTCTCTCGGTGCGGAGCACGAGAACATCCGGTTGTAGTCCGTTTTCGAGCAGCTGTTTGACCGAGTGCTGCGTCGGTTTGGTCTTCAGTTCGCCCGATGCGGCAAGGTACGGAATCAGCGTCAGGTGTACGATCAACGAGTTTGCCGGTCCGAGCTCATAGCGCAGCTGACGGACAGCCTCGATGTAGGGCAACGATTCGATGTCACCGACCGTACCGCCGATCTCGGTGATGATCACATCGTACATCTTTTTTGCACTCAGCAATTTGATCCGGCGTTTGATCTCGTCCGTGATGTGGGGAATGACCTGAACGGTTTTCCCCAGAAATTCGCCCCGACGCTCCTTGTTGATGACACTCTGGTAGATGCGTCCGGTCGTAACGTTGTTTGCCTGTGAAGTCTGTATGTTCGTGAATCGCTCGTAATGGCCCAAGTCGAGGTCTGTTTCGGCTCCGTCTTCGGTCACATAGCACTCTCCGTGCTCGTAAGGATTCAGGGTTCCCGGATCGACGTTGATGTACGGATCCAGTTTCTGTATGGTGACTTTATATCCCCGTGCCAGAAGCAGTCTGGCCAGCGAGGCTGATATGATCCCTTTCCCCAACGAAGAGGCCACGCCTCCGGTCACAAAAATAAATTTCGTTTTGTGTGTGTTGCTAACAGCCATAATCTTATTCTTCCTGCTTATCTATCAAATTGATTTTTTCGATAATTGTCTCCATCTCCTGTTTTGCCTTGGCGATCTTTTCGTTCACGTCACGGATCATGGATTCTGCATTCTTGCTCTTCGAGAAGAATCCGATGTTATTCTCCAGCAGCGCGATGTCTGCTTCGAGTTGTTTCATCTTGTTGTAAAGCCGATCTCTTTCGTGGCGGATGCGGCGGTCGTTGTTACCCTCGGAGGAGAGCGACTGGAGTTTGCCTTTGAAACGTTCCAAATGGCGCTCCTTTTCGTTGCCCCTTAATTTGGCGAAGGCGGCGTCAACAACCTTGCGGTATTCGGACTGGATGGCATCCTTCTGCTTGATCGGAACGAAGCCGATCTCGGACCAGCGGCGTTGCATCTCCTTGAGCGTTTCGAATCCGTCGTTGGCCATATCCTCTCTTTCGACAAAGGCTTTCAGCTCTTCGAGCAGCGCCTGTTTCTGCTTGAGGTTCTCTTCGTACTGCGTATCGATCGTCGAGAAGTGGGCGGCTTTACGTTCGAAGAAGTGGTCGCAGGCGGCACGGAACCGTTTCCACACCGCATCGGAGTGGCGTCTGGCTACCGGTCCGATCTCTTTCCATCGCTTTTGCAAAGCGATCAGCTCATCGGTGGTCTTTTTCCACTCTTCGCTATCCTGAATCGATTCAGCCTGTGCACAGATCTCGTTCTTCAGCTGCAGGTTGGTCTCCATTTCCGCCTTGATCTGCAAATAGAAGTTACGCTTGTTCTCAAAGAACCGGTCACATGCGTTGCGGAACCGTTCATAGATCTTCGTATTATCCTTCTTCGGAGCGAATCCGATGGTTTTCCACACTTTCTGAATCTCAATCAACTGTTCGGAGGCCTTATTCCACTCCTTGCGCGACACGGGTGGGGCGGCTACCAACTCTTCGGCCTTGACACACAATTCGGTCTTCAAGTCGAGATTTTTCTTCTGCTCCTCCTTCAGTGTGTCGAAATACTCCTGATGGCGTTTGTTGATTTTTGAGCTGGCTTCCCGGAACCGGTCCCACAACTGATCCTTGTATTCGTTGGCTACCGGGCCGATCTCTCTCCACTGTTCATGCAGTTTTTGCAGGCGGTGGAAAGCATTGATGACCGAGGGCTCCAGAACGAGCGCTTCGGCCTCTTCGCACAGCTGTATCTTGGCTTCGTAGTTCTTCTTCAGATCGAGATCGCGAAGCTCTTTGTTGATTTTTATAAAGTTATAGAAATTCTCTACATAAAGATTATAGGTCTCCCAGAGATCCTTTACGACCGATTGGGGGACCAGTCCGATCTCTTTCCAGCGATGTTGCAGGTCGCGGAATGCGGTGAAGGTCTGGTTCAACGTTTCGTTGCTGTTGATCAGCTCCTTGAGCTCCTCGATGATCTGCAGCTTTTTCTGATAGTTCTCCTCCTTCTCGGTTTCGATCTGGGCGAGGTATTCGTTTCGTTTTTGACGATATTCGGCAAACAGCGTTTTGAATCGCTGTTCCTCGTCATTGGTGGGCGGAACAAAATCTTCGATAGTGCCACCTTCCTCTATAAATTTCTTGCGCAACTGATCGACCTCGTTGCGATAATTCTTGTAGAATGCGATCTTTATCGCATCCACGTTTTTGCGGATGGTTTGAACCGGGCGGGTGTGCAACAGTTCACTGAAAATGGAGAGCAGCTGGCTGTTGTTGTTGCCGGAATAATCTACCGTATCCGACTCCTCGGTCTCCTTGTTTTCATCGACTTCGCTCTCCTCCAGATCGAACTCGGGAGCGTTGGCGGCCAGTTCGGCCTCTTCGTCGGAGAAATCGACTGCCGAGGGTTCTTGAGTCGTTTCCGGTTCTTTTACAGCCGATTCGGCGGTCGGCGATTCTTTCTCAGATTCCTCGGTGACGGGAACCGTAGAAGCACTCATCGTATCTTCAATGCCGGTTGCATTGACTTGTTCCTCAGGAACAGAAAGTTCTTTGTTTTCAGTAGCCATCGTTCAACTTTTTTATAAATTTACGATCTAACTTTAAGATACAAAAGTATATGTTTTTTCTAAAATTCCTCGCCTGTTGCGGTAAAAAGTTCTCATTATCGGCATGATTTGGGGAGGATGCGGAAGAATACGAACAGAAATTAAAGCGGTAAACAGATGGAAGAACAAGTAACAACGATTGAGCAGAGCCAACGGTTGTGGGCATTGGGTGTTCCGGAGCAGAGAGCCAGTATGAGGTGGGGCTATTGTGATGATGGATATCGGCTGTGTGTACCTATTGATAATTATAAAGAGGATGTTGCCCTATTGGGTATTCCTGCATTTACGGTTGCGGATCTGATGGAAATCGTACTGTCGAATGAAAATATAACGGTCTTTCAGCGCAAGGGTTTGTACTTTATAAAATATAAACATGAATTTCAGATATTTTCTCCGAGTTTGAGGGATGGATTGTTTGAGGCTGCGGAGTTTTTGGTAAAAAACATTTATGTCATTCCGTAACAGGCCGGCTGTTTCTTTTCTGGGAAAAAGTAGAATCGGTCATGTTAATCTATTACTACGGCGGATCGAAGGACGGTTGATCACGAAAATCCCGGAAAAAATTGATAAAAACTTGTTTCCAATTCATCCGTAAATAACTACCTTTGTGTGATTAAAAACAAGGTGCCGTGATGAGGGAAATACTGATTGTGGGAGCCGGAGGGTTTGCCGGAAGTATTTTGAGGTATTTGGTGTCCAGAGCAATGCTCTCCTGTGTGGCAGTCAGCGGATTTCCGTTTGCAACGTTGACGGTCAACGTGATCGGATCACTCCTGATCGGCGGCTTGGTGTCGGCCGGAACAAGCGGAGGTTGGTATCTGCTGGCCGTAACCGGATTTTGCGGCGGGTTCACGACGTTCTCCACCTTCTCGTTGGAGTGTGTCACCCTGCTCCGCTCGGGTAACTGGGGCTTGGGCATAACCTACGTTGCGGTCAGTCTTTTGCTGTCGATTGCTGCGGTAACTGCCGGCTTTTATTTTGGTGTGAAGTGGAATGATTTTAAATAATATCAGTCATTATGGAATTTGTAGAAAAAATCAAACAAAAGGCAAAAAGCGATATCAAAACGATCGTGCTGCCTGAAGCGTTCGAAGAACGTAATGTGAAAGCCGCCGATAAAATTATCGAAGAGGGCTTTGCAAATCTGATTTTGATCGGTGATCCCGACCAAATCCATCGTCAAGCAAAAGAGTACGGACTGAAACATATCGACGGCCTCAAAATCGTCGATCCAAACAACAACCCGGACAAAGATCGGTACATGGAACTGATGTTGAAGATCCGGGCCGCCAAAGGACTGACCCCCGAACAGGCCGAAAAACAACTGCTCAACCCGCTCTATCTGGGTGCCGTAATGGTTAAGGCCGGTGATGCAGACGGTGAAGTCGCCGGTGCAAACAACGCAACGGGAGATGTACTTCGCCCGGCCTTCCAATATGTAAAGACCATGCCGGGTATCAGCGTCGTTTCCGGAGCTTTCATCATGTTGCTCCCCGATACGATGTTCGGCGAAGGTGGCATCATGGTCTTCGCTGACTGCGCTGTATTGCCCAATCCGACGGCAGAGGAGCTGGCTCAGATCGCCGTAATGACCGGACGTACGGCCCGTGTGCTTGCAGGTTTCGAACCGCGTATCGCCATGCTGAGCTTCTCGACCAAAGGCTCTGCAAAACACGAGATGGTCGACAAGGTCGTTCGGGCTACCGAATTGGCGCGCGAAATGGATCCTTCGCTGATGATCGACGGTGAGTTGCAGGCCGATGCGGCAATTATCCCCGGAATCGGTGCGAAAAAGGCTCCCGGAAGCAAAATCGCAGGTAAAGCCAATGTGTTGGTATTCCCGTCGCTCGAGGCCGGAAACATCGCCTACAAGTTGGTACAGCGGATGGCTCACGGCGAAGCCCTCGGCCCGATTCTTCAGGGTATGGCCGCTCCGATCAACGACCTTTCGAGAGGTTGCTCGGTAGAGGACATCGTCAGCCTTACGGCTATCACGGCATGTCAGGCAGGTGGAATGAAATAGGAACTTAAAAACCGAATGAATTCATGAAGATTCTCGTTTTAAATTGTGGCAGTTCGTCGATCAAATATCAGGTGATCGACATGAAGAGCACAACGGAATACACCTTGTTGGGCAAAGGAATCGTCGAACGGATCGGACTGTCCGATGCGATCTTGACGCATAAACCGGTGGGGAAACCGGTGTACGAAATCGTTCGAGGCATTCCGGATCACACCTGCGGAATCAACTTGATTCTCGATGCACTGGTCGATCCCGAGCACGGCGTTCTGGAGAACCTCACCGAAATAGCGGCTGTCGGGCACCGTGTGGTTCACGGAGGCGAATATTTCAAAGAGAGTGCCCTTATTGATAAAGAGGTAAAACAGAAGATCGAGGCTTGTTTCGATCTGGCTCCGTTGCACAATCCGGCCAACCTGAAAGGTATTCTTGCTATGGAACACATCTTGCCGGGGACCCCGCAGGTTGCCGTATTCGATACGTCGTTCCATCAGACGATGCCGCCTAAGAGTTTCATGTATGCCCTCCCCTATAAATATTATGAAGACTATAAGGTTCGTCGTTACGGTTTTCACGGCACAAGCCACCGCTATGTTGCCGAGAAGGCCTGCGAGATTTTCGATGTCGACATGAAACATTCGAAGATCGTGACCTGTCATATCGGTAGCGGGGCTTCGGTTACCGCCATACTGAATGGCAAATCGTACGATACCTCGATGGGATTCACTCCGGTGGATGGTTTGATCATGGGAACCCGTTGCGGTAGTACCGATCCGGGAGCATTGATTTACATTGCCGAGAAAGAGGGGCTGAATCTGAACCGATTGAGCGTATTGATCAACAAGGAGTCCGGAATGCTGGGGGTTACCGGAGTCTCTTCCGACATGCGGGACATCCGGGCTGCGGCTCAAAGCGGTAACGAGCGGGCTCAATTGGCAATTGAGATGTTTGCCGCCAGAATCAAGAAGTTTATCGGATCGTATGCTGCTTTGATGGGTGGCCTCGACATGATTGTCTTTACGGGCGGTATCGGTGAGAACGATGCCCTCACGCGTCGGTTGGTTTCGGAGAATCTCGAATTTATGGGTGTACGTTTCAACGCAGAACTGAACGAAAACGTACACGGAGAGAACACGCTGCTTTCGTTGCCCGATTCTCGGGTGAAGGTGGCAGTTGTGGCTACGAACGAAGAGTTGGTGATCGCATCGGATACGTTCCGTTTGACGAGTCCATCTGTTAAATAGACGTTTTCTGATTATACATAGAGGGAGGGGGATCTTCAGTAAGATTCCCCTCCCTTTGTATTATCCGATAGTTTAATTATTTTATTTTTATAGCTAGTTCAAGTATTTGATAATATGAACTATCGTTGCATTTATTTCATGTGGATATTTAATTGCTCAAAGCGATGTGCGGCCAAGTAGAAAAAAGTCGTTTTACCGATGTTAATCGATGAATGTTAGCGATAATACATGTGAGGAAACGGTACGGTGTGCAAGTTCGCTAACCTTTGCGCAGATTGGCTAATTGACAAACAGCGATTCGGCGGCCTGTGAATAGTCGTACGGAAAAGCCGGCTCATACGGATCGAAACCTGTATCTATGTTCGGAGCTGTTTCGAACAGATCGCGGTCGGGCCATTTCTTAACTTTTGCCAACGCCTGCTTCATCATGGCGGATATTTTGGACGGGAAACGGGATCCGGCCCACGAACTGGTGTTGGTAATGAACACCCACGTAAATCCGTCGTGTTGCCGTTTGAGCATGGCGCTCGAACCGGACAACGAACCGGTACGCTTCCAGTCGTCGCTCACGGTGGTTTGCATCCAGCCGATCGGATAGCGGGCCTTGTCTGTCTCCGTCATGTAGGCGATGGTTTTCGCCTGCAGGATGTCGGGCTTTGAATCTTCCGGATCAATGGCCGTAATGAATTTCATCAATTCGGTCGGAGAGGCTACCCAACCGCCCGCTCCGCTCAGCACCTGAAGGTCGCACCCGCCGTAACAACGGGGTACGAGCTGACCGCTCCCGTCGAACAGCTCGACCGGTTCGGTGTCTGCGGGTTCGTAGTAGCGCACCTCGTTGGGATAGCGCTTTTCGTAGAATGAATAGCCGATGTGCATGTCCCAGCAGCCGATCGGATGCAGGATACTGTCCTGTATGAAGGTTTCGTAGGGCATGCCGCTGACCTTTTCGATCACCTTGCTCAGTACGACGTATCCCAAATTGGAGTACATGTTTCCGGCTCCGGGACGATAGCGCAGACGGGTTTCGGCCGCATAGCGTACCATATCATCGAAACTGACCGGCGGTTGAACTCCTAATTGCCGAGCTACGCTCACCTCATTGAAAAGCGGATCACCGGCCCGAATCGAATAACCTCCCTGATGCCGCAACAGGTGTTCTACGGCGATCTGTTTGATCCGTGCATCCTTGATGTTCGAGAATATGGAGTCGCACAAAATACCGTTTTCACCGAAAACCTTGTCATCCAAAGAGAGCTTTCCCGATTCGTAAAGCTTCATAATGCCCGTGGCTGTAATCAGTTTGGAGATGGAGGCAATGCGAAAAATGTGCTTGACTTCCATGGGAACGTTCTGTTCCTTGTCGGCCCAACCGAATCCCTTGCAGTAAAGCAGTTTGCCGTCTTTCATGATGGCGATCGAGGCGCCCATGATCTCCCACCGTTTCAGAAACCGTTCGACGGTTCGGTCAAATGAAGCCATCTCCTCCAGTTCAGACACGGAGTTGTCGAACAGGTGGTTGATCCCTTCCGGTAGCGTGATTTGTGTAATAGGATTGTAGACGCTTCGGGTGCCGTCATAGCTGTTTCTGTTCAAGGTGAAAATGATCAGAAGCAGGCACAGAAAAGCGTATAACAATTTTATTCTCACGAGATTTTACTCCTTTTTTTGTCTTTATAGTAACGCCGCGAGGCCCAAAGGATCAATACAACGACGCAAACGATCGAGCCGAGTAATATTCCGGACGGAAGACCCTCGCTCGTTCCATAAGAGTGGAGCCCCGAGAGGTAGTAGTTGACCCCGAAGAAGGTCATCAGCACGGTAGAAAATCCAGCTACGGACAAAACGTCGAAAAGCAGTCGGTTATTGTGGAAACGCGGCGAAAATTTCAGGTGAATGATCAGTGAGTAGAGCAGCAGGGTGATCAGGGCCCACGTCTCTTTGGGGTCCCAACCCCAGTAGCGCCCCCACGACTCGTTGGCCCAGATGGCACCGAAAAATATGCCGAACGTGAGCAGCACGACCCCGACGATCATGGACATTTCGTTGATGATGCGCAGGTCGACCAGATCGCGACCGCGGATGGTTGCGATGAGCGAAGTGATGCCGCATGCCGTACAGATGCCGAAGAATCCGTAGCTTGCCGTAATGACCGAAACGTGAATCATCAGCCACGGCGATTTCAGTACCGGAACCAGCGGGGTGATCTGTGGATCGAGCCAGTTCAGGTTGGCGACAAACAGCACGACCCCGCCCAGCAGGGAGGCCAACGCCAGTGCCAACGGTGATCTGCGGATAAAGATAAGGCCCGAAAGCACGGTAGCCCATGCAACGTAGACGATGGTCTCGTAAGTGTTCGACCAAGGGGCATGCCCGCTGATGTATCCCCGCAGGATCAACCCCAACGTATGGATTGCAAAGATGCAGCAGATGGCGATTGAGACGATGCGGATGGCCTGCCGTAGCCCTTTTTGCTCGGGTCGGGAGAGTCGCCGCAGTGCCAAAAACAGCAAAACGGCACCCAGAATCAGGTAGGCCCGGAACGAGAATCTGAACGGAGCTGTCCGGTTGTAGAGTACCTCGGCCGACAGTTTGGCCGGATGGATATGCACTTGGGCTTGTTCCTGCTGGTAGGTCGAGATTGAGTGGATCGCCTCAATGGCTGCGGAATCTTTTCGGTCTATCACGTTTTGGACGAAGGCCGAAAAGAGAGCCGTACATTTCGACGAGTCTTCGGCCGACATGCCGGTGCCGAGCGGCGACTTCCAATGCACGGAATCGCGCAACGGGAATAGAGGTAGCGAGGCGTACTCCAACAAACCGTAGAGGATGTTGACCTTTTCGTCCAGTTTAAGTACAGCCTGTTCCTGCTTGGTTCGTTTGCCCGGAGCTTTGGCATATATCTTCTCTACTAAATTATGAAGTTTGTAGCGCCCCATCGGGTCGAACATCTGTTCATATGATAGGTATTTCCCATGAAGATCCAGCTCTTCGGGAAGAGGTGTCGAACCGATATAGATAAATGGTTCCTTACTCCACCGCATCGGATCGATCAGAGTTCCGAGGACAACCTGATTAGCGTTCAGTCCTGCATAGGTGTCCTTACGGTGCAGTTTGCGGAAAATTTCGGAGGCATAACTGTCGAAAGGTTCGATACGTCCGGCGGGTGATTGGACGGGTAGGTGTCCGAAATGATCGGCTACATCGCGTGAAACATCAGGTGCCGCTCCGTAGGCACTGGGAGTTGACAGCGCAAACAATAGAGTGATCAGCAGTGTGGTCTTGCTCTTTTTTAACTGTTGGTAGAGAGTACGCAATCGTGAATTTTTTTGAGAGACCGCCACGATCAACCCGACGAACAACAGGGCGTAGCCGATGTAGGTAACCGTCGTTCCTACCGGATCATAATTTACCGACAGGACCGTCCCCTTTTCATCCTGATCGAACGAGGATTGATAGAGCCGATAGCCGCCGACCCGTGCGATGTTGTTCATGTAGATTTTGGTTTGCCGTTCGGTTCCGTTGTATCGGATGGTGACATCGCTTTCATACGATGAGGGGCTGTGCGACCCGTGATAGCGGCTTATCGTAAACCGATTGAGTTTGATGGAGAAAGGAAGTGTGCGGGCTTCGCGGTCGGAAGTCATCATTCGGTCGGAGGTCATCCCCTCACGGATGTGCATATACCCTTCAAATCCCCATACATGAGTAATGAAGGCACCGGCTAAAATGGTGACGAAGCCGTAATGCAGCAATAAGGTTCCCCAACGATGGCGTGTCCACAATTTACGTTCATGTGCGAGCGCGATGAAGTTGAGCGCCAAGGCTAATAGCAGCAGGTTGAACCACCATGCATGGTAAATGACCGAACGGGCTGTTTCGGCATTGGTTTGTGCTTCGACCAGCGTAGCAGCAGCCATAGCGACTGCAGTAAGACCGAGTAGAACCCATGTAGTACTCCAGCGCGACAGTAAGTTGCGGATCTCGTTGAATCCATTTGCCATGAACATATCGTTAAAGGGGATGACTGACAAAGATACATTTTTTATTGAAAAAATCAGATTTTTTGATTGGTGCGAAACGATGACGAAAGGGGTGGAAAATAAGGATAGGGCTGTTTAATCGTTAGAAATGAAGAGTATTTTCCCTTTTTGCCAAATAATTATTAATTTAGCGACATGAAATTTTAACTGAAAATTATATTTATTTGATGAAACGGATTTTTATTTTGTGTGCGGTCCTGCTCGGAGTGGTATCGTGCAACAAAACGCCTCAGCCGGAGGGACCCGAACTCTTTGCGGCTGAAAATTTCGACTCCGTCATGCAAGGGAAACCGGTGTCGTTGTATACATTGCAGAATGCCAACGGTATGGTTGTTCAGGTAACGAACTACGGAGGTATAGTCACCGATGCGTGGGTGCCGGCCCGCGACGGGAAACTGATTAACGTGGTGTTGGGCTACCCTACCCTGGCTGATTATTTTGTTCCGGAAAACACTTTTGCTGCGGCGATTACCGGACGTTACGCCAACCGGATTGCCAACGGCCGTTTCGTGTTGGACGACAAAGAGTACTCACTGCCGATCAACAACGGCCCGAATACGCTCCACGGCGGAATCATAGGTTTCAGCAAAAAGGTTTGGGATGCCCGTCCGTTTACCGATACGGCTGGAAACGAGGCCTTGGAATTGGTGTATGTATCGCCCGATGGGGAGGAGAACTTTCCCGGAACGCTGACCACCCGTGTCGTTTACACGGTGACGGCCGATAACCAGCTGCGGATCGACTACACGGCGACCACCGATGCTCCGACCGTTCTCAATCTGACCAGTCATGCCTATTTCAATCTGCACGGTGGAGACCATAAAACCAGCATCAATTCTCATTCGCTCACCCTTAATGCGGATACCTATACGCCGACCGATTCGACGCTGATTCCTCTCGGTGAGATCGCTCCGGTCGAGGGTACTGCTTTGGATTTCAGAACCCCAAAGACGATCGGTTCTCGGGTTATGGACGCAGACAGCATTTTCGATTACCGCGATGGTTATGACCACAACTATGTGATCCGTCGTGACTCGTGCGGTGTGGTGGTTTGCGCTGCCGAAGTGTATGAACCGGCAACAGGCGTATTGATGACGGTTCTCACCGACACACCCGGCATTCAGTTCTTTACCGGCAAGTCGCGCGTACAGCAGGATGAGGCATCGCCTTATTACCGCTCGGCTTTTGCATTGGAGGCACAGAACTATCCGGATGCACCGAATCACGAAAACTTCCCGTCGGCCGTACTTCGCCCCGGAGAAACCTATACACAGACGACAATCTACGCATTTTCTGTAAAATAGATCGGTTAACCGGAATAGAAACAGGAGGTCGTGCGGGTTCCGCACGACCTCCTCTGTTTTTAACTTTGAAAAACTCTAAAAATGGCTGAAGCCCCGGCAATCGGCAATTTCTGCAGCTTTTTCGCCGATCCATGTAATGTCTGGCGCTCCTGCTCCGATTTTTCCGATTTCATACAGAGGTTTGCCGAACCGAGCAGCAAAAGCAGCAGCCATTTCGGGCGCTGAATTTGCCGCTACGGTCAATAGCAGTTGATAGTCTTCTCCGCCGCCAACAGCCAGTTTTACATCCACTTTGGTGGGTATCTTGTCCAGTAAAACTTCAGCCGACACGCCGGAGGCTTTCAAGATATGTCTCAGGTCGGAGGCGAGTCCGTCCGAAAGGTCCATCATGGCATGCACTTCGGGTTGTTGGCCGAGCCAGATGCCTTCGCGAACGCAGGGTGTCGGATCAAGATGCACTCGGGCAAACGCTGAGTTTCCCGCCCCGTTGCGTATATCTATCAGACCTTGAGCTGAATCGCCTAAATATCCTGTAACATAGATTATATCACCCGCCTTGGCTGTGGATCGGTACTTGATTTTTCGCTCATCGGCACGCCCTACGGCCACGACATTGATGGCAATATGCTCGGGTGCGGAGGTCGTGTCTCCGCCCAGCAGGGCAACGCCGAATTCGGCCGACAGACTCCGATACCCTTCCATAAACTGCTCGGCCCACTCGGCAGAGACGTCTCGCGGCAGCGCGATCGAAAGAAACGATGCAAAAGGTGTCGCTCCCATAGCCGCCACATCGCTCAGATTTACGGCAAGGGATTTGCGTCCCAAGCGATAGGGATCGGTTGCAGATCGCAGGAAATGAATCTCCTCGACCAGCATGTCGGTCGTAACGGTCAGGGACTCCCCTGCTCCTGTCGGAATGACCGCACAGTCGTCTCCGATTCCCCGACAACCGTGGAGTGGAATGGCGGAAAAAAGCTCTTTGATTTTACCGATCAGCCCGAATTCTCCGAGTTCGTTCAGTTGCATGTGCTTCGTGTTATGGTTTGATGAAATTGTCACAAAAGTATGTTAATTATTCAGATTCCTGATGTATTTTTGTGACGAATTTGAGAAAGTGTTTTTATTTAGTTATCCGTAAAATTTATTTCGATGAAGATTTTGATTATCAACGGTCCGAATTTGAACTTATTGGGCCAGCGCGAAAAAAGCATCTACGGTGAACGTACCTTCGAATCCTATTTCGACGAGCTGCAGAAAAAATTCCCGCAGGTCGAATTGGGATATTATCAATCAAATATTGAGGGAGAGTTGGTCGATCGGTTGCATGCCGCACAGGACGAATATGACGGTGTGGTGATGAATGCCGGCGCTTATACCCATACGTCGATAGCGATTGCCGATGCGATTGGTGGCATCCGTATTCCTGTCGTAGAGATTCATATTTCGTGCATTCTGGCTCGGGAATCGTATCGCCACATCTCGTTGATCGCCCCGAAATGCAAAGGCTCGATCATGGGATTCGGTCTCGACTCCTATCGCCTCGGTATTTTAAGTTTCATCGAATAATCGGCGTTTGTATGGATAAAAGAACCAAAATTGTTGCAACCATCTCGGACCGACATTGCGAGCCTGAGTTTATACGTTCGTTGTACGAAGCCGGCATGAACGCCGTGCGGATCAACTCGGCCCACCTGACCACGGAGGGTGCCACCAAAATTGTCGAAAACGTACGCCGTGTTTCCGAACAGATCGCTATCATCATTGATACCAAGGGGCCGGAGATCCGGCTGAAGGACTTTGCGAACGGTTCCGTCCGCCTGACCGCCGGGCAGGAATTTACCCTGACCACAGCGGAGGCGGAGGGAGACGTTCACCGCTGCTCCATCACCTATGCCG
>URBJ01000057.1 GCA_900546005.1 uncultured Alistipes sp.
TCGCCCGATACATCGTTTCCCGGATGGAGGCCCCCGAAGGTCCGAAATTGATCAGCAAAGCACTGGACGGAGTTCCCGTTGCCGAACGGTCGAGAACTTCGGGAAATATCAACGACTGGTACAACAGAGTAAACGGACAAAAGGCCTATGAGATGATGTCCTGCTACAACGGCCTGCTGGAGCTCTACAAAATCATCAAAAATCCGGAATACCTCGACGCCATCGAGAAGAGCATCCAAAACATCATCGACGAAGAGATCAACATCACCGGCTCGGGAACCGCGTTCGAATGTTTCTATCACGGCAAACGTCGGCAGACCGAACCCACCTACCATACGATGGAGACCTGCGTCACGATGACTTGGATGCAAGTGTGCAAAAACATGCTCGATCTGACGAAAAACCCGATGTTCGCCGACCAGATCGAACGCACCATGTACAACGCCCTGTTCGCCGCGCTCAAAGAAGATGCTGCTCAGATTGCCAAATACAGTCCGTTGGAAGGAGCCCGTTCTGCCGGGGAAAGACAGTGCGGCATGCACGTGAACTGCTGTAACTCGAACGGGCCGAGAGCCTTCGCCATGATTCCCGACATTGCCGTGACCACAAGTCAGGACAGCATCTACGTGAACCTGTACGGTCCGATGACCTCGACGGTACAGTTGGGTAAGCGCGAAGTCACCCTCGAACAGACCACGACCTACCCCGAAGAGGGAAACATTGAGATCAGTGTCGACGTTCCGAAAAATGCAGAGTTTGCCCTGTGCCTGCGTATCCCGTCGTGGAGCAAGGTCAGTCAGGTTGCGGTAAACGGTAAAGCGATCGGAGACATCCAACCGGGCAGCTATGTAACGATCAAGCAGCTTTGGCAATCGGGCGACAAAGTAACCGTCAACCTCGACATGCGCGGACGGCTTACCGAACTGAACGGATTCCAAGCCATCGAACGCGGTCCGATAGTACTGGCTCGCGACTCTCGCTTCAACGATGGGTTCGTCGATGAAACGTCAGTCATTCAGGCCGATGCCGAAGGATATGTCACCCTGATGCCCGTGGCCGAAGAGGATCGTCCCGAAAAGATGTGGATGGCCTTCACGGCTCCGATGGTTATGGGAACCGACCTCGAAGGAGATCTTGCCAAACCGTTGCAGATCAAACTCTGCGATTTCTCCTCGGCAGGAAACACATGGAACCGCGCAATCCGTTACCGGGTATGGCTGAAAAAGACATTGGACGTAAGAGGGCTCAAACCCAATGAATAGGGAGCCGCTTACACCCGTCCAAACAAAACGAAGAGAGTCCGCCAAATGGCGGGCTCTCTTTCGTTCAGCACGTCGCTTACGCGACTTTATTTAGAAAAAGGCGTCTCCTGTTTCCGTAAAAACGCATCGATATGCGCTGCCGCACGGCGGCCCGAAGCCATAGCCCGAACCACCAGCGATGCACCCGACGCAGCATCTCCTGCGGCAAAAACCTTGTTTACAGAGGTCTCGTTACAATCTCCTATCGCGACATTTTCCCGTCCATCCAGATCGACGCCCAATTTCTGTACCAATCCTTCGTAAACGGGGTGAACAAATCCCATCGCCAACAAAACGAGATCGGCTTTGATGATCTCCTTTTCGCCGGTATGTATCATGTTCATTCGTCCTGTTTCGGGATCCTTCTCCCAATCGACCCGTTCGACTTCGACTCCGGTCAGCACCCCGTTTTCACCGATAAAACGGGTAGTTCCGAGATTCCAACGCCGTTCGCAACCCTCTTCGTGCGACGAAGAGGTTTTCAGCACTTTTGGATACATGGGCCACGGAGTCTCCGGATTCGAACCGACCGGAGGTTTAGGCATAATTTCGATCTGGGTAATTTTAACGGCTCCTTGACGCACGGCAGTTCCTACACAGTCCGAACCCGTATCACCACCGCCGATCACCAGAACGTGTTTGCCTTTGGCCGTAATCCGATCCTTTTTGGCAACCTCTTCTCCGGCATTCACCCGGTTCTGCTGCTGCAGCAACTGCAGGGCAAAATAGACCCCTTTCAAGTCACGGCCTTCGACCGGCAGATCACGCGGAACTCCCGACCCGATCGCTACACAGACTGCATCATAATCACGAAGCAGCTCATCGGTTCCGAGGTCGCGACCCACGCAGACCGACGTACGGAATTCGATTCCCTCTTCTTCGAGCAGTTTCAAACGACGGTCGATGATCTTTTTGCTGAGCTTGAAATCGGGGATACCCAAACGGAGCAAACCTCCGATAAACTCGTTCTGTTCGAATACGGTCACGCTGTGTCCTTTTTTATTGAGCTGATTGGCACAAGCCAAACCGGCAGGACCCGATCCGATGACAGCCACCCGCTTTCCGGTACGTTTTTTCGGCGGTCGAGCCACGACGTACCCTTCGGCAAATGCCCGTTCTACGATCGAGGCTTCGTTTTCCCGAATCGTCACCGGAGCATCGTGCAGCTTCAGCACGCAAGACTTCTCGCACAACGCCGGACAAACCCGCCCGGTAAACTCCGGAAAGTCATCTGTCGCCGACAACGACAGATAGGCTTCTTCCCACCGTCCGCGATAGGCCAGATCCTGCCATTCGCCCTGACGGTTGCCCAGCGGACAAGCCCAGTGGCAAAACGGAACACCGCAATCCATACAACGCGACGCCTGCAACCTGCGGTCCTCTATGTTGAGCGTCTGTTCAACTTCTGTATAATCGTATATACGATCGTGTATCGGTCTGTAACCAGCCTCTTTACGATCTATTGTCAAAAATGCTTTCGGATTTCCCATAATTGTAAGTTTTTGTCACGGATTAATAATCACGTTCCACTTGGGCGATTTTCTGTTCGAGTGCAGCCATTCGTTGTGCGTGCAGCACCTTCTTGTACTCGATCGGCATCACCTTAATGAACTGTCCGACGTATTCACCCCAATTGTCGATCATGGTCTTGGCCAACGGACTGCCCGTATGGTAATAGTGGGCACTGATCAGGGCGTGCAGCTCTTTCGCGTCGATCGACTCCTCGACCAAAGAGAGCTCGACCATCTCCATGTTACAGAAGAAATCGAAATTGCCCAACTTGTTCCATACATAGGCGACACCACCACTCATACCGGCTGCAAAGTTCCGGCCGGTCGTACCCAATACGACCGTACGTCCGCCGGTCATATATTCACAGCAGTGGTCACCGACCCCTTCGACAACCGCCGTTGCACCGCTGTTTCGCACGCAGAAGCGCTCGCCGACTTGACCGTTGATATAGACCTCTCCTTCGGTTGCGCCGTACAACAGCGTGTTGCCCGCAATGATGTTGTCCTGCGGCAGGAAGATCGAATTTTTAGGCGGCGTCACAATGATCTTACCACCGGAAAGGCCCTTGCCCAAATAGTCGTTGGCATCGCCTTCCAACCGGAATGTGACTCCGTGACAGAGGAAAGCTCCGAAGCTCTGGCCGGCCGAACCCTTGAAGGTTACGCTGACCGTATCTTCCGGAAGTGCTTCGTTTCCGTATTTTGCAGTAATCCGTCCCGACAACATCGCTCCCACAGAACGGTCCGTATTGCAGATCGGGAAGTTCAGATGAACCGGCATCTTCGACTCGATTGCCGGCGTTGCCATACCAATGATCGAACGGTCCTTGACCTTTTCGATCTTGTGATCCTGTGCGGTCGTACGCCGTACATCCTCCGTATCGGCATTGGCCGGACGATAAAGGATCCGTGAAAGATCGACTTTCGAGATCTTCGTTCCGGGAGCGAACTTACGCTGTTGGATCAGGTCGGTCCGTCCGATGATGTCATCCAGACGGGTGAATCCGAGTTCTGCCAGATTCTCGCGTACATCCTCAGCAAGGAAGTTGAAGAAGTTCACCAGATATTCGTAGCGGCCACGGAAGTGTTCACGCAGACGTTCGTCCTGCGTCGCCACTCCGACCGGACAGGTATTCATGTGGCACTTACGCATCATCACGCAGCCCAGAACAATCAACGCACTGGTCGCAAATCCGAACTCTTCGGCTCCGAGCATGGCTGCGATAACGATATCACGTCCTGTTTTCAGCTGACCGTCGGTCTGAAGGGTCACCTTACCCCGCAATCCATTGATCACCAACGTCTGCTGTACATCGGAAAGACCAATCTCGGTCGGCAGTCCGGCATGTTTCACCGAGCTGACCGGGCTTGCTCCCGTACCACCTTCACCACCACTGATCAGGATCATGTCGGCCTTGGCCTTGGCCACACCGGCAGCAATCGTACCGATACCGCTCTCCGAAACCAACTTCACGCTGATCCGGGCTTTCGGATTGACATTCTTAAGATCGAAGATCAACTGAGCCAAATCCTCGATCGAATAGATATCGTGATGAGGTGGCGGAGAGATCAGCGAAATACCGGGAATCGAATGACGCGTCTTGGCAATCATCTCATCCACCTTGTATCCGGGCAGCTGTCCGCCCTCACCGGGCTTGGCTCCCTGTGCCACCTTAATCTGAATCTCATCGGCATTGACCAAATATTCGGCATTCACCCCGAACCGGGCAGAAGCCACCTGTTTGATGGCACTTCGGGCCGAGGTGCCATCAGCATGCGGATGATAACGTTCCGGGTCTTCGCCACCCTCTCCCGTGTTACTTTTGCCTCCGATCTTATTCATCGCCATGGCCAACGCTTCGTGGGCCTCACGACTAAGTGAACCGAACGACATGGCTCCCGTCACGAAACGCTTCATAATCTCCGAAGCCGGTTCTACTTTCGAGACATCGATCGGATTCTTTTTCAACTCCATCAGATCACGCAGGAACATCGGAGACGACTTCTCGTTCACCAAACGGGTGTACTCCTTGAACTTCTTGTAACTGCCCAAACGGGTAGCCAGTTGCAAGGTCGATATGGTTTCCGGATTCCATGCGTGCTGCTCGCCATCCTTGCGATAGGAATAATTACCGAAGTTTTCGAGCAACTCCGTATCATCAAAATCTTCACCGAAACCGTGTGCATGGGCCTTCAGCGTATCAGCCGCAATATCATCCAGATCGGCGCCTTCGATTTTTGAAGTCATGCCGTGGAAATAACGGTCGAGCAGGGCATTCGAAAGACCCACTGCCTCGAAGATCTTCGCACCACGGTAGCTTCGGATCGTCGAAATACCCATCTTGGAGATGATCTTCAACAGGCCCTTGTTCAGAGCCTTGATGTAATGCTTTTCGGCGGTTTCGTAATCGAGCTGTATATCACCCTTCTCCACCAGACGATTCAGTACGGCAAAAGCCATATACGGATTGACGGCACTCGCACCGAACCCGATCAGCAGAGCCATGTGCATCACCTCGCGGGCCTCGGCCGTCTCCACGATCAGGGCAATCTGGGCACGTTTCCGCTTACCGGTCAAGTAGTGGTGTACAGCCGACAGCGCAAGCAGAGAGGGAATCGGTGCATGTTCCGCATCCACTCCCCGATCGCTCAAAATAACATAATTGATTCCGTCATCGACCGCTTTTTCTGCCGTTTCACACAAGCGATCCACCGCTTTCGCCAATCCGCGCGCTCCTCCCTTAGCTTCAAACAACATCGGCAGGGTCCTTGTCCGAAATCCCTTGTATTGCAGGTTATTCAGAATATCCAACTCCGTATTGGTCAGAATCGGACTGGGCAGTTTCACCACCTTACAGTGTTCGGCCGACGGGTGCAAGATGTTTCCGTCTACCGCTCCGATATAACTTGCGATCGACATCACCAACTCCTCGCGAATCGGGTCGATCGGCGGATTGGTCACCTGAGCAAACTGTTGACGGAAATAGTTGAACAACCGCTGGGGCTTTTTCGACAGGACAGCCAACGGCGTATCGTTTCCCATCGAACCGAGGGGCTCGGCTCCGTTCTCTCCCATCGGCTTGATAATTTTCTCTATGTCCTCCTTATTGTACCCGAACGCACGGAGCATTCTGTCATACTCGTCTACCGAATGTTTTACGTGACGGCCGGAGGTAATCTGATTCAAAATAACCCGATTCTTGCTCAACCACTCTTTATAGGGATGCTCCGAAGCCAGACGCTCCTTGATCTCCGGATCGTATTGAATCTCGCCCTTTTCGGTATCGATCATCAAAATCTTTCCGGGACGCAACCGTCCTTTCTCACGGATTTCGGAAGACTCTACTGCAAGGGTTCCGGTTTCTGAGGCAACGACCATCATATCGTCGGTCGTAATAAAGTAACGGGCAGGACGCAAACCGTTCCGGTCGAGCATACCGCCCGCATAACGTCCATCGGAAAAGAGCAACGTTGCGGGTCCGTCCCACGGCTCCATAAAGATACTGTGGTACTCATAAAATGATTTCAGCTCCGAAGAGATCGGGTTTTTGTCGTTGTAACTCTCCGGAACCAACATAGCCAAAGCGTGTGGCAGACTCATGCCGCTTCGCACGAAAAACTCAAGTACATTATCGAGCGAAGCACTGTCGCTCATCCCCGGCTGTACGATCGGTCTCAACTCCTCGATCGGGCCCAACTCATCGGGATGGAGCACACTTTCGCGGCTCTCCATCCAGCTCCGGTTGCCTCGGATCGTATTGATCTCACCATTATGCCCCAACATCCGGAAAGGCTGTGCCAAACTCCATGTCGGGAAGGTATTGGTCGAAAAACGAGAGTGAACCAATGCCAGTCCGCTCGTAAAATAGGGGTTAATCAGATCGGGGAAATAGTACCTCAGCTGTACGGAGGAGAGCATTCCCTTATATACCAATGTACGACAAGAGAGGCTGACCACATAGAACGAATCCTTGTCGGACATATCGCTCTGGGCAACCTCTTTTTCGATCTTTTTCCGTACGACATAGAGTTTCTGCTCTAAAGTCATATTGCCCGGATCTCCAGTTATGAAAAGCTGTTTGATCACAGGCTCTGTATTTCGTGCCGCTTCTCCGATCACCTCATTATTGACCGGCACATCGCGGACATACATCAGGTTCAATCCGGCCGTCTGTACATTCCGTTTGATGATCCCCAATGCGGTTGTCTGATCTGCTAAATCGCGCGGCAAAAAGACCAGCCCTGTACCGTAATGTCCCTTTTCCGGAACCGGAATACCCTGTAAAAGAATAAATTCGTGCGGAATTTGCACCATAATACCGGCTCCATCTCCGGTCTTATTATCCGCACCTTCTGCTCCCCGGTGCATCATGTGCTCGAGCACCTGAAGACCATTTTCCACAATGTCGTGGCTCTTCTTTCCCTTGATGTTTACAACCAAACCAACACCACAGGCATCGTGTTCATTGTTCGGATCGTAAAGGCCCTGTCGTCGGGGCATTCCCAATCCGTTATTATAGCTCTTTTTCATTGCCTTTTTCTATTTTTTATAGATGCGGTGCGACGGATCGATTCCTCACCGTCGCACTCGCACATTCCAACCTAAACTTAACGTCGCACCTCACTATCGGATGAACAACAACTCACGATATTTCGGCAGCGGCCACATTTCGTTGTCGATAACCTCCTCCAACTTGTCGATGTGGTAACGGATCTCGTCAAACATAACTGCAACCGTATCGTGATAAGCAACTGCTTTTTCACGTTCGTTTTCGATCTTGTTGGCTACCTTGCGGGCATCGACCATCTTTTCGGTAAGCGTCTGGATCTTGGCCATGTGTCCGGAAATCTTCTCAATCAGCGCCAAATCCTGTGCGGCAATCGTCTCGTATTTTGCTCCGAACAACTCCTTCATCTTGTACACCTTATCCAGCAACATACTCTGATAACGCGATGCTACCGGTAAAATGTGGTTGATGGCCAAATCGCCCAAAACGCGTGCCTCGATCTGGATCTTTTTGGTATAGGTCTCCCATTTGACCTCGGCACGTGCCTCCAATTCGGTCGATGAGAGCACTCCGGTCCGCGTGAACATGCCCACATTGGACGGTGACACAAACTGATCGAAGATCAATGGAACGGACGTTTCGCAATCCAGTCCACGTTTGGCAGCCTCGGCTTTCCATTCGTCCGAATAACCGTTGCCGTCGAAATGGATGGCTGCACACTCTTTGATGTACTCTTTCAACACGGCAAAAATTGCAGCCTCTTTCTCCTCGCCACGAGCTATCCGTTCGTCGACTTCTGCCTTGAACGCGGTGAGCTGATCTGCCACCGAAGTGTTCAGCACGGTCATCGCACCACCACAGTTCTCTGATGAACCTACCGCACGGAACTCGAAACGGTTTCCGGTGAATGCAAACGGAGAGGTCCGGTTACGATCCGTATTATCGATCAACAGCTCCGGAATATGGGCAATACCTCCCATCTTGAAGCCTGTCTTGCCGTTGAACTCGATGGCATCGTCGCTGGTGCTGGAGACCATCTTGTCCAATACGTTCGAGATCTGACGGCCCAAGAAGATCGAAATAATTGCAGGAGGCGCTTCGTTGGCTCCCAAACGGTGGGCATTCGTCGCACTGGCGATACTTGCCTTCAACAGACCGTTGTGTTTGTAGACGGCCATCATGATATTGATCAGGAAGGTCATGAACTGCAAATTGGCCTGCGGCGTTTTACCCGGTGAGAGCAGATTGACTCCCGTATCCGTACCGAGCGACCAGTTGTTGTGTTTACCCGAACCATTGATTCCCTTGAAGGGTTTCTCATGCAGCAGCACGCGGAACGAATGACGGCGGGCTACTTTCTTCATGATCGACATCAACAACAAGTTGTGGTCGTTGGCCAAATTCGTCTCCTCGAAGATCGGAGCCAGCTCAAACTGGTTTGGAGCCACCTCGTTATGACGCGTTTTCACCGGAATACCGAGCTTCCAGCATTCGAATTCGAGATCCTTCATGAAGGACATCACACGCGTCGGGATAGCGCCGAAATAGTGATCTTCGAGCTGTTGGTTCTTGGCACTTTCGTGCCCCATCAACGTACGACCGGTCAGAACCATATCGGGGCGGGCTGCATAGAGACCCTCGTCCACCAAGAAGTACTCCTGCTCCCAACCCAAATAAGAGAACACTTTCGTGACACTCGGATCAAAGTAGTGGCACACATCCGTAGCCGCACGATCCACAGCCTGCAACGAACGTAACAAGGGCACCTTGTAGTCGAGCGCTTCGCCCGTATAGGCGATGAAGATCGTTGGAATACAGAGGGTCGTATCGACGATGAAGGCCGGGGAAGTGGCATCCCATGCCGAATAACCACGCGCCTCGAAGGTGTTCCGGATACCACCGCTCGGGAAGCTCGACGCATCGGGCTCCTGCTGGATCAACAATTTACCCGAGAACTCTTCGATCATTCCGCCTTTGCCGTCATGTTCGACAAATGCATCGTGTTTTTCGGCCGTACCTCCCGTAAGCGGTTGGAACCAGTGGGTATAATGGGTTGCACCCATATCCATTGCCCACTGTTTCATGCCGGAGGCAACGCTGTCGGCAATCTCACGGCTCAAAGCTTTACCGTGTTTCATCGTTTCCATCAGAGCCTCATAAGTCTTTTTGGGCAAATACTTACGCATCTTCTCTTCATCGAATACATATTTGCCAAACAGCTCCGACGGACGTTCTTCCGATGCAGGCAGGCAGACGGCTTTCCGTCTGATCGCCTCTTCCACTACTTTAAATCTCAGTTCTGACATGGTTTATAATATTAATGCGTTACTATTTCAAATAGATATTATGTTTCTCACACTCGGCAATCTGCGACTCGGGCCAGATACTTGCCTGTACCTCGCCGATGTGGGCACAACGCAGAAGGAACATGCAGGCACGTGACTGCCCGATACCACCTCCAATCGACAACGGAATACGATCTTCGAGCAACGCTTTGTGGAAAATAAGCTCTTTACGTTCCGGACAACCCTCCAGATCGAGCTGACGCACGAGGGCTGCTTTGTCGACGCGGATACCCATACTCGACACTTCGAATGCCGATTCCAATACCGGGTTCCAGAAAATAATATCACCGTTCAATCCTTTGTAACCGCCCGGAGTAGGAGTACTCCAATCGTCGTAGTCGGGAGCACGACCGTCGTGTTTCTTTCCGTCGGAAAGGGCGCCTCCGATTCCGATCACAAAGATAGCTCCATATTTCTTAGCTGCCTCGGTCTCACGTTCACGCGGCGAGAGTGACGGATACTCCTTCAACAAATCTTCGCTCTGGATGAAATGAATCGTCTCGGGCAATACCGGAGTGATGTGCGGATAGATATGATAGATCTCACGCTCCATTTTCTGATAGACTCCGTAAATCTTCTTGACGATCATCTGCAAGAACTCCAAGTTACGATCCTCTGCGGTAATCGTACGTTCCCAATCCCACTGATCCACATACAGAGAGTGGAGGTTGTCGAGCTCTTCATCGGCACGAATGGCGTTCATGTCGGTATACAGACCATATCCGGGAGCGATACCATAGGCTCCGAGTTTCATCCGTTTCCATTTGGCCAATGAGTGAACCACTTCAGCTTTCCGTCCGTCCATATCCTTGATCGGGAACGATACGGCACGCTCAACACCGTTCAAATCATCGTTGATTCCAGTTCCGGAGAGCACGAACAACGGTGCTGTAACCCGGCGCAAATCCAATGCCTCAGCCAATTCGAGCTGGAAACGATCTTTGATCATTTTGATGGCCTGTTCCATAACTTCTGGAACGAGTTTGGCCCTGTACTGTTTTGGAATGTAGAGTGACATGATCCAACAAATTTAACGGTTATTATTTTAAATTGAAAAGCTTATTACTGTTTTTTGGGGATTCCGGCCTGGACTCCATCCGACCGGAATCCCTTGTTAACTCAAACTAATTAGTTGTTGTAGGCAGTTTCACCATGTTCGTACACATCGAGACCCTCTTCTTCAACACGTTTGTCTACCCGAATACCGATCCATTTGTCGACAATCTTATAGAGGACAAAGGTAATCACTGCACTGAAGACAATCGCAACGACCGTTGCAAAAACCTGTACCCAGAGTTGATGCCAGTCACCGTAAAGAGCTCCTTGTACACCGCCCTCACCGGTAATGTATTGCGTTGCGAAGACACCCGTCAAGATAGATCCTACGATACCTCCCACACCGTGTACACCGAAAGCATCGAGAGCATCGTCGTATTTGAATTTGGGTTTAACGACAGCCACCATGATGAAGCAGATGATCGGAGTAATGAAACCGATGCAGAATGCCCCGAGCAGATCGACCGTCCCTGCCGCCGGAGTAATGGCAACCAATCCGGCAACTGCACCCGTACAAGCACCTACGGTAGTCGGTTTCTTGTTGCACAACCAATCGATGACCATCCATGTGATTGCGGCTACCGCTGTGGCAACATGTGTTACAAGGAAGGCGTTTGCGGCCAAACCATCGGCTGCCAGACCGCTACCGGCGTTGAAACCGAACCAACCCAACCACAGGAAGCTCGTTCCGAGGAATACGAACGTAATGTTATGAGGAACAATCGGATGTCCGACGCGATAATCTTCACGTTTACCCAGCATCAAGGCCATAACCAGTGCGGAAATACCTGCGTTGATATGTACCACGGTACCACCGGCGAAGTCGATTGCACCCATCTGTTGCAGGAAGCCGCCGCCCCATACCCAGTGTGCCATCGGGAAGTAGGCCAGGATCACCCAGAGCAGGATGAAGACTACGAAACCGAGGAATTTGATCCGTTCAGCGAAGGCACCCAGAATCAATGCAGGGGTGATCAGCGCGAACATACATTGGAACATCACAAAGACCAATTCAGGAATGTTTCCGGCAGAGAGCGTGTCGAGTCTGATGCCATGAAGGAATGCCTTGTCGAAGCCTCCGATAATGGCTCCCAATGGATTACCCGACTCGGCAAATCCTGTTCCGAAGGCCCAGCTGTAACCGAAGGCAACCCACAGGATACTGACAGCTCCTACGATAAACAACGTCTGCATGATAAGACTGAGGACGTTCTTCTGACGAACCAAACCGCCATAGAAAAGAGCGATACCCGGAATACTCATAAAAAGAACCAATATAGTGGCGGTTATCATCCAAGCCGTATTACCGCTATCCAACACAGGAGCCTCTTCTTCCACCGTCTCGGCGGTAGCCAATGTCTCGACGACTTGAGCCTCAGCGGCATCTTGCGCCGACAATCCTGCGGGCAGAAGGATGGCAATCGCCAGCATCGCAACCAGCACGCCTAACTTGCCCCATCCATATCCGATATATTTTTTCATGATATTTTGCCTTTTAAGTGAATGATTAAAAACTTTTCCAGATTCTCTTTCGAAACATGTGACGCACATCGGCTATTTCTCCTGCTCCGCATTATACAGTGCGACATCTCCACGTTCTCCGGTCCGAATACGCACGGCATCCTCGATCGGGATTACAAAGATTCTTCCATCTCCGATTTCACCCGTATGTGCAGCCTTCAGTATGGCCTGAACGGTCTTTTCGGTATTCTTGTCGCGAACCACGATAGAGATCATGATCCGTTCGATCGAACTGGTATCGTACATCACTCCCCGATAGATTCGGGCCTGACGAGACTTTCCGACTCCTCGCGCATCGTAATACGAGAACCATTCGATGTCGGCTTCGAGAAGCGCCTCTTTCACCTCCTCGAATTTCGACTTCCGGATAATCGCTTCAATCTTTTTCATCTCATTAGTCTTTTTTGAGTTAATACTTCTTCTTGTTTAAAAGGAAATTCCGAAAACCAAATAGGCGTCATCCATAGCAGGCGAGGCAATGGCCTGAACAAAGATCGGCAGGGAATAGGATTTTGTAATCTTAATCTCCTTTGACGCTTTCAAAGAAACGTTGGAGACTTGAAAACCTGTTCCACCCCATTTGGGAGCCAACCATGCTGGAGCATCCCAAGGTGCCGCTCCGACCGAGAAGGTCAAATCAACCGTTTTGACCGAAAAGTCGTAACCTATTTCTACATAGCTGGAGTATTTACGCTCCCCGTCGACCTTGTCGAGGTTACCTGCGAACATCGTACTCCAAGAGACGAACAACGGGAACTTCTCTCCGAAATGATACCCAACCGTAGCTTCGAACAGATGGGTGTTCATGTAATCCGAATAGAAGGGAGCACCTTGTCCGGCCCACCAATAATCGGTAACACCGATCGAAAATCCTTTGACCGAGTAGCCCAACGAGAGATCCAGCTCTTTAAATCCTTCGGCAAGACTTGTCGACCCCCATGCTTTCAAAGACAACCCTTTGTACGAAAGGCCGAGTGAAGGCTGAACACTCACGCCGGAACCTGCTTGATAAACACCCCGCCACACATATCCACTCACGAGATCTGCTCCCAAATCTACATCCAGAGATGATTGAGCCTTTACTGAGGTTGAAACTCCTGTCACCGCCAGTGCGACGATCGCGATTCGCACTATATGTTTTTTCGAGAAAAATTGTTTCATAGCTTTTTTGTTTTTAACGGTTAACGATTTTGTTTTTCCAACGTCTTTTTTTCGAA
>URBJ01000058.1 GCA_900546005.1 uncultured Alistipes sp.
CATCGGCCTGAGTGGTATACTTTTCTTTGTTCCACGAGGTGGTGACAGTGACTTTTTTCTGTGGGTCGGCTTTTCCCCACAGATTGGCTTCGGTCTGTTGTTGCAGCACCATATTGTCCTGCAGCAGTGCGGGAAGTTGTACCTTTGCGGAGAGTGTGGCTGCCGCAAAAATACATACGCTAAACATAAACAGTTTTTTCATAGTTTTTAAGTTATAAGTTAAGGTTGTTTTGTATTGGTTATCTGTTGTATATCGTGTTTAAAATTATGGAGAAGTACTTCGTTCCTTTTCCCCTCTTCCTTTTCCCCCCTCTCCCATCTTTTCTTTCCCCTTCTTTTTCCTCGTTCTTTCTTCTCTTCCTTCCCTTCTTCCACCCTCTTTTCCCCCTGCTATTGGCATGGGTTTGGGTTGCAGGCTTACCCTCCCGTACTTCCTTCCTTGACTAATGGGTCTTGGTCTTGCTGCGACGGATCATAAACCTGTGCCTGATCCCTGAGCCTCTAAACCGTTCCCTTTGCCGGTGTGGCACGGATTCGTAAGGACGCCGAAAAGAAAGCATACACCACACCTGTAATTTGTGTGTGGAGTTTCCCATAAGTTGAACCCTCTGTCGAAAGGAGTGACCCCGACAGATAAGCAAATTTACTCTTTTTTAGAAAATTTCCGCTAAATCTTTTCGGTAAGTTTTTGTACGACGCGGAAATTGTTGAAAAACTCTTTCGCGAAGACCCGGATTACATTGTAGGCAGGTATGGCGAGCAACATGCCTAACACTCCGGCCAGTGATCCGGCGATCAGAATCACCAGAAAGATTTCGAGTGGATGAGCTTTGGCACGGTTCGAATAGAGCACGGGTTGCAGCACGAAGTTGTCGATACCCTGTGCGAAGAGGATCGTGCCCGCAATCTTTATGGCGGTTATCGATCCCGACATGTCGGGGTAGCCGCTCGTGACGCCTATGAAAATACCCAGTGCAATACCTATGGTGGGCCCTACGTAGGGAATCACATTCAAAATGCCGACCATCAGACCGATTACGAGTACATCGTGTCCCGGCAGCCCCCACAGCAGTAGCCCCAACGAAACGATTAGGGTCATCAGCGCCGATTCGATGACGATACCCGTAAAATAGCGTGTGAGCAGATTGGTTGTCGAGTTGAGTGCCCGGGATATGTTTTCTTCGTATTTTTTCGGGAACATGATGATCACCATGTCGTAGAACAGGCTGCTCTCTTTCAGAAAGAAAAAGGTGATGAACGAGATCGAGAATGCAGCTATTACGGCATCGCTCACCGTGTTGACGATCGAGGAGAGCAGTTTGTTGATGACGTTGACGTCGAACAGGGGCTTGATCTGGTCGCTGATCGCAGCGATGATCGAGAAGGAGTCGTCGTCGAGAGCGAACGTGTGTTTTATGAAGTGTTCGAACGACATGAGCGGTTCATGGAACGAGTTGATGATATGCGGAATGTCGAGGGCGGAGAACTCGTTGATCTTCTGAAAAACGATCGGGACGAAAAGGGCGAAGACACCGACGATTACGATCCAGATGGTCAATAGCGTACACAGCGCCGCAAGCCATTTGGGAAAGGGAATCTTGGTTCGTCCGATGTGGATCCGGCACAGCATGTCGGTCATCGGTTTCCCGATCATGGCCAATACCGCAGAGGTCAGGATGTAAGCGACCACGGCGCTGAAGTACCATACAAGAAACAGTACGATTGCCGTGATGGCTCCAGCGACGATATAGCGGTATATTTTCGACATGATCCGATGGGTTGATTCAGACGTCCAAGGCGCCTATTGGCTTGTGACGGTTTTGTCTGCTTGATTCAAACGGGCGATCAGTGTTTGGGTCCCTACGACTTTGTCTCCGAGCTTGACCCGGATGTCGGCATCCAACGGCAGGAAAATGTCGACCCGCGATCCGAACTTGATGAATCCACACTGGGTATTCTGTTCGACGTGATGTCCCACGCGGGCATAGGATACGATCCTACGGGCAACGAGGCCGGCGATTTGGCGGAACATGATCTTTTCACCGCCCATGTCGACTACGGTTGTGGTCCGTTCGTTGTCTTCGGACGATTTCGGGTGCCAAGCCACCAGAAACAGTCCGTGGTGGTGGCGGAAATAGTCGACTCTACCTGCTACGGGGAACCAGTTGACATGGACATTCCATATTGACATGAAAACCGAAACCACGATGCGTTTCCCCTGAAAGTACTCGTTCTCATCGACCTCTTCCAGCGCGACGATCTTCCCGTCGGCAGGGGAGAACACGGCCCCAGCATCCGTTCTCATTACGCGGTTCGGACTGCGGAAAAACGATGTGATGAACAGCGTAAATCCCCAAACGACGATGGCTACGATCCATGCCGTCGGTTCGGGGAGCAGAAGGAACGCCGCTACGGTAATGCCGGCCGAGATGAGCGCAGAACACAGAATGATCGATGTACCCTCTTTATGGATTCTCATTGCAGTTCGGATAGTTTTTCGTTTATCAACATGTAAAGATAACAGTAAAATAGGTGTAAACAAAGGGGGCAGCCAAAATCAACGCATCGAAGCGGTCGAGAAAGCCTCCATGTCCCGGGAGGATGTTTCCCGAATCCTTGATTCCGACCGAACGTTTGAGCATCGATTCGATCAGGTCGCCGAATACTCCGCTGATGGCGATCACGGCCCCCGCTCCGGCCCACACGAGGATTGAATTCGGACTGGGGGCCGATGCGTAGCCGCATATTCCACCGACAAGAATGGCACATGCGACACCTCCGAAAAAGCCTTCCCACGATTTGTTGGGCGAGATGCGTTCGAACAGTTTTCGGCGGCCGAATGCGACTCCGGTCAGGTAGGCTCCCACGTCGTTGGCCCAGACAATGAATAGAATGCTGAGCAGTATGGACGGCGTGTAGATGATTGTGCCGTACACTCCGCTCAACGGCAGGGCGGTGAGCAGTGCCATGGGAACGGCGACGTAGACGATTCCTCCGATCTCCCAGACGATATTTTCAACGTGGGTGCTGCGCTTGTCGTAGAGTCCGGCAATGAACAGGATGAAGACGGCAGGAAGCACCCATGTGAGGGCACGAGCAGATGCGGCGCCCGTAGCGACAAAGAACGAGGTAATGACGATGCCCGCACCGATTGCTATCGGATAGATCCGCAACGGAGTCACTTGTTTCATTCGGGCGATCCGGTAAAATTCGTTCATCGACCCGATCGTCAGCACCAGCAGCAGGGCCAACATGGTATATGGAGACCATAAAACGGTTCCCAGTACGACAATCACTAACCCTGCACCGCTGAGGGTTCTGATATATAATGTTTTATTCAGCAGCCGATTCACTACTTTCCGTTTTGGTTTCTTGGGCGATTATGTCATCTCGGCGGACTTCTCCTTTACGTTTGCCGAAGATTTTTTCGAGGTCTTCGGAGAAGATGACTTCCCGTTCGAGGAGCAGTTCGGCCAGTTGAATCATACCGGCCTGATGTTCTTTCAATGTATCGATAGCTCTTTGGAATGCGCTGTCAACGATCTTTTTGACCTCAAGGTCGATCTCCTGTGCCGTCTTTTCGCTGTACGGTTTTGATAAAGCCATGTCGCTCTGTCCGGTGGAGTCATAGAAGCTCAAGTTTCCCACTTCGTCGCTCATCCCATAATAGGCTACCATGGCATAAGCTTGTTTGGTTACCCGCTCCAGATCGTTCAAGGCACCGGTTGAAACTTTCCCAAAATGAAGTAATTCGGAAGCACGCCCTCCGAGTATGGCAGCTAATTCGTCGAGAATTTGCTCTTTCGTGGTGATTTGTCGCTCTTCGGGAAGATACCATGCAGCACCGAGGGCCTTGCCACGAGGAATGATCGTTACTTTAATCAACGGATTGGCGTGTTCGAGCATCCAGCTTACCGTGGCATGTCCTGCCTCATGATAAGCGATGGTTCGTTTCTCAGTTGGTGTAATGATTTTGTTTTTACGTTCCAGCCCGCCGATAATACGGTCGATGGCACTCAGAAAATCATCTTTCTCCACCTGAGTCTTGTTGTTCCGGGCTGCGATCAGTGCGGCCTCGTTGCAGACGTTGGCAATGTCGGCTCCCGAGAATCCCGGAGTCTGACGGGCCAAAAAGTCACGGTCGATATGCGGATCGAGTTTCAAATTCTTGAGATGCACATCGAAGATTTCGCGGCGCTCTTTGAGATCGGGCAGTTCGACGTTGATCTGGCGGTCGAACCGGCCGGCACGCAACAACGCTTTGTCCAGAATGTCGGCCCGGTTGGTTGCGGCCAAGACAATGACTCCGGCGTTCGTCCCGAATCCGTCCATCTCTGTCAGCAGCTGGTTCAGCGTATTTTCGCGTTCGTCATTCGACGAGTAACCGATGTTTTTGCTTCGGGCCCGTCCGATGGCGTCGATTTCATCGATGAAGACGATGCACGGTGCTTTCTCCTTGGCTTGGCGGAACAGGTCGCGCACGCGCGATGCCCCGACGCCGACAAACATCTCGACGAAATCCGATCCGCTGATCGAGAAGAACGGGACGTTGGCCTCTCCGGCCACGGCTTTGGCCAACAGGGTTTTACCTGTACCAGGAGGCCCTACCAACAGGGCTCCTTTTGGAATTTTACCTCCTAAGTCGCTGTATTTGTTTGGATTTTTCAGGAAGTCGACGATCTCCATGATTTCGACTTTGGCCTCTTCCAGTCCGGCAACATCTTTAAAGGTGATTTTTACTTTGGAATCTTTGTCGAACATCTGCGCTTTCGCTTTTCCGACATTGAAGATTCCGCCTCCGGCACCTCCGTTGTTTCCACGCGACATACCCCGCCACAGGAACCACCAGATTCCGATGAAGATCAGAATCGGGAAGAGCAGGGAGAAGGCGTCCCGCCACAGGCTGTTGCTTTTCCGGAATTCGACGACGACATCCTGTCCGTCATCTTTCTGTACCTGATCGAGCTCATCGAGGAAGCGGTCGAGAGAACCGACGTTGAAGGCGAACTGAGGCCCTTGTTCGGTGATGCCCTTAAACTCCTTTTTCGATGAGTAATCGGCCACTTTCTCCTTTTTGAGGAAGACCTCGGCAACCTCCTTGTCGTAGATGACGATTTTCTGTACGTCACCCTGTTCGACCATTGTTCTGACCGAATTCCAGTTGGTGTTGTGTGTCACATTTTCGCCGCCCAGAATTCCCCATGCAAGAATGGCCACGGCGAGTGCCATCCAGATCCAATAGATGTTGAATCGGGGCATTTTGTTCCCGGATGGGGATATTTTGTTCTTTTGGTTGAGTTTCATGTGTTTCTTGTTCGATTGTTCATGTTTTGTTGTTAAGAGGCGAGCATCTTTTATGACTCTGATTCGTAACGGGTCATCGGGGCGTCGGCCCGAAGCTCTTCCAACTTGTAGAAGTCGCGCAGTTCGGTCTGGAAAATATGTACGATAACCTCACCGTAATCCATGGCAACCCATACGCTGTTGGTCAGCCCTTCGATTCTGGTCGGTTTTTCACCGAGAACCTCTTCTGTTTTCTGTTCAATTCCGTGTGCAATGGCTTCGACTTGGGTGGTCGAATCGGCGTTGCAAATGACGAATGCCGAGCAGATCGTTCCGTCGAATCCGCTCAGATCCAGTGATATAATGTTTTTTCCTTTTTTGTCTTGTATGGCCTCTACAATTGTGTTGATCAGCTTATCCATTTTTTTTGTCTTTTTCAAAGGGGTAAAGATAGTAAAAAGTTATTAATCCAAAATTTTCGATCGAAAATGCAACGATATAACGGCATGTCGGCCGTTTTGTTACGTGAACCTACGTGTCTGTGATGTGTGGTCATTTACAAATATCCTGCAAATTGGGTGCTATTTGCCCG
The DNA here is from genome assembly GCA_900546005.1 of uncultured Alistipes sp. Classification (GTDB taxonomy): domain Bacteria; phylum Bacteroidota; class Bacteroidia; order Bacteroidales; family Rikenellaceae; genus Alistipes_A; species Alistipes_A pullicola. Next base: position 5,876 of record URBJ01000058.1, read on the forward strand.
CGACCGTGAGAATGGACTCTTTCAGCGCGGCGATCAGCGACGATTTGGCATATGTTCTCCGGACGGCGATCGATATTTTTCGGGAGACCGCACCTTTGGCCAGCGTCTTGAGTTGGGAGCGATGCGGTTCTTCGATGAACTCCGTGACCATTTCGGGAACGACCGTAAAGGAGTTCGGGGTGCTGTCCACGATGCGCATCAGCGTCTCTATCGAGTTGCAGTCGAATGCGTATTGGCGGGTCGTATTCTTGCGTGGCAGGCACAGCTCCAGAATCTGGTCCCGGAGGCAATTCCCCTCGGAGAGTAGCAGCATGCGCCTCGGATCGATATCTTCGATCCGGATGTTGTTGCGCTGTCGCAGCGGATGGTCGGGAGAGACGTAGACGAAAAAGCGGTCGTTGAACAGATCCGCCTCCTGAATGTCGTCGGGAATGGTCCCGCCGGACATAATGGCTGCATCGAGCATGTCGTGTCTCAGGGCGTGGATGATGTCGCGGCTTTTCATCTCACGAATCATCAGGTCGACCTTGGGGTATTTTTTTGTAAAGTCGGGGATCAGACGGTGCAGCAGATAGGGGGCGATGGTCGGGATGATACCCAATCGCAGGGTACCCGAGACATCGTTTTTGAGGTTGGCGACGATCTCCCGGATCGCCTCGAAGGCCTTGACCGTTTCGCGAGCCTGTCTCAGTACGGCTTCGCCCGCATTGGTCGGAACTACCGGTTTCCGTGTGCGGTCGAGCAGTACGATGCCGAGCTCCTCTTCGAGGTTTTTTATTTGCATGCTCAGAGAGGATTGCGTGACAAAACACTTTTCGGCGGCTGCCGAAAAACTGCCACAGTTGGCGACGGCCAACAGATATTCGAGCTGAATGATTGTCATAGGTAAAACAGCGGGTCCTTCTACAAAGGTTATAAATAAAATTTATATTTCCGAGTTTTTTAGCAAAAAGTTGAGGCAAGATGGGATACCGTACGGTCAGCAAAGGGAACGTGGAGCACGTGGATCTTAGGTCTGTGTCGTTACTCCGTTTTTCCGGAGTAGAGGCGACCCTGTCGCGTGTCGCGCTCTTCGAGTCGTTTCTCGAAGAGATTCCACAGCTGTTCGTTGCGGATCAAACCCCATGTCGGACCGGCATGGAACCGAGGTGGGGCCTCTCCTGCGAAGCGTTCGATGACCAGATCGGGACGTAACCGTTCGAGCATGTCGATGAAAAAGTCGATGTAGGTCTCCTTGTCGGGAAAATGGAAGCGTTCCGGATAGCGCGTAAACTCTTCGGCCATCGGGGTGTTTTTGAAAAGCTGCAGTTGGTGGAACTTAACCGTGTTCAGGGGAAGAGCGTTGATCGCATCCGTCTGATCGAGCATCATCTGTCGGGTTTCGCCGGGCAGTCCGAGGATGAAATGGGCGCCGGTGTGGATGCCTCGTGCCGCAGTCAGCTCCAATGTCCGTCGTGCACAAGCGAAATCATGCCCCCGATTGATCGAAGCCAAGGTCGTGTCGTAGCACGATTCGATGCCGTATTCGATGACTACGTAGTAGTGTTCGGCCAGCGAGGCAAAGTAGTCGAGTTTGCGTTCGTCGATGCAGTCGGGACGTGTTCCGACAATGATGCCTGCGATTTGGGGCAGTTCGAACGCTTGCGAAAAAATCTCTTGCAGCCGCTCCAGCGGCGCGTATGTGTTAGAATACGACTGAAAATAAGCAAGGTATTTTTCTGCACTGCGGTAGCGCTTTTGATGAAATTCGATCCCCTCTTCGAGTTGTTGGCGAATGCTTTTTTGTGGCGTGCAATAGGAGGGGGAAAAAGCATCGTTATTGCAGAAGGTGCACCCTCCGGTGGATAACGAACCATCCCGGTTAGGACAGGTGAAACCTGCATTGACCGACAGCTTTTGCATGCGGGTTCCGAAAAGCCTACGGAAGTATCCGGAATAGCTGTTGTATCTTCTTCCGTCTCCCCATGGGTATATTGAACGTGTCGCGGGCATAGTATTGGATTTGCCGAGGATATCGGTCATTTGCGATGATGAGATTAACTGTATGATCTGGTGTTACCGGAGTGTATTGGAAAGAGGACAATGTGATGTGTCGTAGTAAAGGTACATACGACAAGGTCTTCTTCTCTTATTGATTTTAGTGAGACGTCAGAGCTTCGATAAAACCGGGAAATAAGTGCCACAGATGCTCGGTCTGTAACCACAATTCACGGGCCAGTGTCTGACGAGTCGGTTTCTCACTTTCTATGTCGGTCAGGTATTCTGGGGTTACTTCGTGGCGGTTGGCGATAAATTCGGCGTAGAATATCGGAAAGCTCTTTTTGAAGTGGATCAGCTCTCCCTGAGGAAGCTTTCCGGTCTGGCGGAATTCGCTCCACAGTTTCAGAATCTCCTTCTCGGGATATTTGTCGCTGATGTCGTTGATCACCTCGCCGAAGAGTTCATACTCTTCCAATGCTACATAGCTGAATGCCAGTGGGGTCGTTGCTTCGAGGTGGTCTTCGGGATCCAGATCGAGCAGCATCTCCATCAATCCGGCAGCCATCTCGAAGTCGCCTACCAGAAAGTGGTCGATCGCCGACCGTTTCAGCAGCTCTAAGACAGGATGGTTATCCTCTTCATCCCAGTCCAGTTGCACCTCGTCTTCGTCCGGAATAAGGTCAACCAGCTTTTTTACAGCGTCATATCGCAGGTTGCAGGCACGTTCGATGTCGCCGTGTCGTTCGCAGTTGCGGGATTGATCCAATATGGCTGCAAAGTCGTATGCAGCATCGGTACCTTCCGGATAGGTAATCACATAGGCATTTCCGGCAGTCGGAAGGAAACAGGGTGTATTCGCCATTTCGGGTAGAGTTAACTTCGGATCGGCATGTAAAACCGCCTCAAAGATACGATTTTTTAGATAAAGACTGCATGATCGCGAAAAAATCATAATTTTGCGGACATAAACCAGTAGCGCGAAGTGTCATGGGAGAGGCCCGTTGTAATAATGAATCCAAGTATTTGATATCTACCGAGGAGGACGAGTTGTGGGGACTGGTGGTTACCAGTGTGGGGAGCCAGCAGATCTCGGCCAAGGAGGAGTATCCACCGGCCGGACATCCGCAAGGGTATGCGTTCAATGTCGACGAAGGACGGATTCTGAGTGAGTATCAGCTGCTCTACATCACCGACGGGGAGGGTATCTTCACCTATGGCGATTCGCGGGAGTCGCAGCTGATTACCGAGGGCAAGATGTTCTTCCTCTTCCCGGGCGTGTGGCACACCTATCGTCCTTTTGCCAACAGCGGGTGGAAGGAGTATTGGATCGGTTTCAAGGGGTCGATGATCGACCGGATCGTCGATGAGGGCTTTTTCCTGAATCAGGCTCCGGTGTTCAATATCGGGCTCAACGAACGTATTGTGGATCTGTATATTAAAGCCTTGGATATTGCCGGAGAGGAGCGGTCGGGATTTCAGCAGGCACTGGCCGGAATCGTAATGCACATGTTGGGACTGATGTACTATCGTCATCGGACCCGGGACTTTGTCGACGAGAATACGATCCAGAAGATCAACAAGGCGAAAATCATCATGCGCGAGGGGATCTACGAGAACCTGTCGGCCAAGGATGTGGCCGATCGCCTGCATACCAGTTATTCGGGATTCCGCAAGGCGTTCAAGGAGTTCACGGGTACGTCCCCGGCCCAATATATGCAGGAGCTCAAGCTCAACGAAGCAAAATTGCTCCTGACAACGACGACTCGGCCGGTCAAGGATATCTCGTATAGTTTGAAGTACGAGAATCCGGAGTACTTTTCGATGTTTTTCAAGCGTCGGACCTCGAAAACGCCGCTCGAGTATCGGAATCAGAGCCGGAGACATGGTAAGGAGGATCGCGAGGAGTCCGATGAAAAGATGTCGAAATAAGTCTATATATAATAAGGTAAATAACAAACAAACGAATGATGGCAGAGCAAGACAAGCAGGTCGAAATTATTCAGATCAACATATCCGGGGAGGACAAGCCCGGTTTGACCTCTTCGTTGACAGAGATATTGGCACGCTATGATGCAATGATTCTCGATATCGGACAGGCTAATATACACCAGACGTTGTCGATGGGTATTTTGTTCAAAACCGATTCCGAGCGTGCTGGAGATATTATGAAAGACCTCCTTTTCAAGGCGTATGAACTCGGAATACAGGTACGGTTCAAACCGATCTCTTCCGAAATGTATGAACAATGGGTCAGCATGCAAGGTAAGAACCGATATATTATTACGGTATTGGGTCGAAAATTGACAGCTCAGCAGATCGCAGCGGTAACAGGGGTCGTCGCAGAGCAAGGCTTGAATATCGATTCAATCTTGCGGTTAACCGGACGGGTCCCTTTGAAAGTCGATGCACGTACACCTAAATCTTGTATAGAACTTTCTGTCCGGGGAAACCCTCATGACCGCCAGGGAATGCAGTCCCGTTTTATGCAGTTGTCCACAGAGATGGGGGTGGATATCTCTTTCCAAGAGGACAATATGTTCCGTCGTTCTCGAAGGTTGATCTGTTTCGATATGGATTCGACGCTGATTGAAACAGAAGTGATCGATGAGTTGGCCGAACGGGCCGGAGTCGGTGCTCAGGTGCGGGCCATTACCGAGAGTGCCATGCGGGGAGAGATCGACTTTCAGGAGAGCTTTACGCGGCGTGTGGCCATGTTGAAGGGGCTGGACGAATCGGTTCTCGAGGATATTGCGGCCCACTTGCCCTACACGGAGGGGTTGGACCGTTTGATGCATATCCTCAAGCGGCTCGGTTTCAAAACGGCGATTCTTTCCGGAGGGTTTACCTATTTCGGTAACTATCTGCGGCGCAAATACGGATTCGATTATGTCTATGCCAACGAATTGGAGATCGAGGATGGTAAGCTGACCGGACGCTATGTCGGCGATATTGTCGACGGCAAACGGAAGGCCGAATTGCTGCGGCTGATCTCTCAGGTAGAGAATGTCGATATCGAACAGACAATTGCCGTCGGCGACGGAGCGAACGACCTGCCGATGCTCAGTGTAGCCGGACTTGGAATCGCTTTCCATGCGAAACCGAAAGTTAAGGCGACAGCCGGTCAGTCTCTTTCTACGATAGGATTGGATGGAATTCTGTATTTCTTGGGGTATAAGGATTCTTATCTGGATGACAAACGTTTTGTGTAATAGTTTGGTATGCAGATTATAATAAGGTGTAGATATTAAATTGTCGATTTATTGCAGAAAACCCGAAAACTTTTTTAGTTTTCGGGTTTTTGTATATATCTTTGCGGCGGAATAGTAAAAACAATTATGATGTTGCGAGACCGAATAATTGAAGAAACGACAGCTCTGTTTGTTTATAACGGATTGAAATCGACGCGCATGGATGATATTGCCTCTGAGTTGGGTATTTCTAAGCGTACGATTTATGAGCAATTCAATGATCGAGAAAGCTTGATCGAGGCATGTGCTCGTCATTTTTTTGAGACGAAGGATGCGCATCATCAACAACGTGTGTCTGGTGCACACGATATTATCGAGGCCTTTATTTTGTTGTTGGAGGATTGGGACGAAATGATGAAGACCGATATGAACTTCATGAAGGATCTGGCTCGTTTCTATCCGGCTATCCATAAAAAGATTCAAGAGGAGAATCATCTTCGGGTACGCGAACGCCTGAAAGCTTCTTTACAGCAGGCGGTGGATGAAGGAATCTTTAAACCGGGCCTGAATTTGGATTTCACGGTAGTGGCATTGATGTCATCGATCAGTACGGTTTTTATCACGCCATCGGTATATGAAGAGGTAAAAGTGTCGATGCTCGACGCGTTCAAATATATTACGATATTGTTTTTCAGGGGTATATCGACGGAAAAGGGGATTCAGCTGATTGATGAAACTTACGGAAAATATTTTTCGAAAGAGTTGTTCAGTGTCGGGATCGCAAAGCCGTCTGAAGAGAAAACGATAGGTATTTAACTCCTGCTTAAACCCTAATATTAGGTATTTTGTTTGGGTGTTCGGAGAGCTACCTTTGGGGTAACTCCGAAGACCCGTGAAATCGTATATCTTTGTAGTGAGAATTAAACATTAAGAGGTGATTTATGTACAGATTGGGAAAATACAATGCTGACGATCGGATGAGCGATTTGGTATGTGCGAATTATCCTATTTTGCTTGTAATGAGTCGTTTCGGTATTGCGTTGGGCTTCGGAGACAAAACCATAGGACAGGTTTGTAAAGAGAGTCGGGTCGATACGGATACCTTTTTGGCGGTGGTCAACCTGTTGCTTGAGGAGGAACATCCGGTCAGTGCCGGAGATTATGTTTTTTCGATCGACGCTTTGGTGACCTATCTGCACAACTCGCACGACTACTTTTTGGGATTCAGACTACCGAAGATCCGAAGCAAACTGGTTGAGGCGATTGATTGCCGGAGCGATGTGTCGCAGGCAATTCTCCGTTTTTACGATCAGTACGTGGAGGAGGTTCAGAAGCACATGAAGTATGAAGAACAGGTTGTGTTTCCGTATGTCCGAGCATTGCTCGAGGATGGGGACCGTGGTGGATATAGCATCGACATTTTCCGGAGCCGCCATGATCAGGTCGAAGCCCGATTGACTGAACTGAAAAATATTATTATCAAGTATTATCCGGCAGACAGCGGCAATGAATTGAACAGTGTATTGTTCGATATTTTCACTTGTGCGCAGGATTTGGCTTCGCATAACTATATCGAGGATTACCTGTTTGTGCCGAGTATTGTCGAGCTGGAGCGTCAAAAGAGAGGCGATCGATGAGTGTTGTAGTAAAAATAGCTGTGGTGGAACCCTCCGTGATTATTCGTAGTGGGTTGTTGGCTGTATTGAAACGGTTGCCGGCCTTCGAAGCTGAAATCGTCGAGATAGCCGACCTTACACAGTTGATCTCGACCTTGAATTGGAGAAAGCCCGATGTCTTGATTGTTAATCCGGCTTTCTTGGGTGTTTTTTCTCTTCAGCAGGTCAAGAACGAATCGAAATGCAGGCAGATGCGCTGTATTGCTTTACAGAATGGATCGATTGACAGTTCCGTATTGCGACCGTATGACGAGACGATCTCGATTTACGATTCGGCCGAACAGATTCGGGAAAAGCTCTTTCGGGTGACACACGATACGGTACGGGAAGAGTCGAGGGAGGAGAGCCTCAGCGATCGGGAAAAGGAGATTGTTGTCGGTGTTGTCAAGGGATTGACCAATAAACAGATTGCCGATCAGTTGTGCCTTTCTACCCATACGGTTATTACTCACCGAAGAAACATTGCAGCCAAGCTTCAGATACATAGTCCGGCTGGATTGACGATTTATGCCATTGTGAATAAGTTGGTGGAGTTGAATGAAGTGAAAGATATGATCCGACGCAATGAGTGAAAAGGTGCTGGGGCGGAGATCAATAGAAGAAGCAATAGGAAAGAAAAAGGATTTGAGAAAAAATGTAAGGGAGATCGTTCTTGATGAACGGTCTCCCTATTTGTGTTGGGCAGAATGTATCTGGAGGTTGATACGAGGATCAATAGGGTAAAAA
>URBJ01000059.1 GCA_900546005.1 uncultured Alistipes sp.
CAATGTCACATCCTAACAGACACATAATCGTATGGTTTTATATCTTATTAAACTTCGAACGTTGTTGATTATATTTCACCTTATCAAACCGATAATACCGTGCGGCACGATGGGCGACCCCGTCTTGCATATCCTCCGTGGGCACCACGTAATCCAAGGAATTCATCTTCTTATGAAAATTGCGCACGTCCATCTCACGGTTATAGATCACCTCGTACGTGCGCCTAAGCTGGAACGCCGTGAACTTCATCGGCATATAGTCGAAAATGATAGCGGGCTCCTTCTCCACCCAATTACGGATCTCCTGTATGGCAGCCTCGATAATCTCTTTATGATCGAATGGCAAGCGAGGAAGCTCGTCGATAGGGCACCAACGGATCGAGTCGGATTTATCGGCCGGACACGTCTTCCTGCTGTTCTTGCACAAGGCGAGATAAGCGACCGTGATCAACCGTCCGATCTTCACCTTGGATGTCGCCTCCAGCCACATCACGTCCAACCGGTTCGAGGTACGGGCGGGAGAACCAAAACAACGGAATTGTTTCAATTGGACACGCTTCAAGCCGGTCGAATCATTCAGTATCCGATAGGCGGCGTCATCTAAATCCTCGTTCTCATAGATCAGATCTCCGGGCAGCTTGTAGTCGGTAACGGGAACTCCCTCTCCGTTGATGAAATTGCGCCTCACGAGCAGCACTTTCAACGATTGCCCGTCAAAACCGAATATGACGCAATCGACCGACAAAGAATGATTCGTTTGCGGGGACATGTTTTTGGTTGTTTTAGGTTCGAATAGTGTCGGATGACGATCCGAAAACGCTATATTACAAAGCTATCATTTCGCTGTCAGAATAGCAAACTTATCGTATTTTTTACGATAACACGACCATGTAACAAAAATAAAACATCTGATTACCAATACATTGACACACTTTCACAAAACCTTCCAGATACGGTTACTTGTACTTTCGCAGTCGGCAAAGTGCACTCCGGCAGGGAACCCTCCTTACCACCTTTTGCATAACTCCTGCATTATAAATTCGACCGGATCTGACATTCGGCAGCGCTCGTCGATTTGCACTTTACAACCCATATATAAACTTATTTATCAACGAATTATCCGCCATTCTCACATTAAAAATTTCGTACCGAGATAATATTTTAAAATTTTACATATCTTTGCGGCTGACACGGTAGTCAAACTGTTTAGCAGACACGCATGGATTACGGAAAAATAGGCCTCGACATCGGCTCCACAACGCTCAAAATCGTCGTGCTCGACGAAAACGACCGGATGTGTTTTTCGAAATACACCCGTCATAACGCCCACATCGCCGAAACGCTGAAAAGCGCACTGTCCGAACTGAACGACCGCTTCGCGACAACACCCTTTACACTGACCATCACCGGATCGGTGGGCATGGGCATTGCCGAACGAAACCACATCGATTTCGTACAAGAGGTTGTAGCCTCGGTCGCCTATGCCCGACACTACTATCCGCAAACGGCTACCCTGATCGACATCGGAGGAGAAGATGCCAAAATCGTACTGCTCAACAACGGAGTTCCCGACATGCGGATGAACGGAAATTGCGCAGGAGGTACTGGAGCCTTCATCGACCAGATGGCTCTTCTGCTCAATACAACGCCCGCAGGACTCGACGAAATGGCCCAACACGCCAAATACATTCATCCGATCGCTTCGCGCTGCGGCGTTTTCGCCAAAACCGACATACAGAACCTGATCGCAAAAAATACCAACCGCGAGGAGATTGCCGCTTCAATCTTCCTTGCCGTAGCAGTTCAGACGATCGTCACGCTCTCTCACGGATACGACGTGGCAACCCCCATACTTCTTTGCGGAGGTCCGTTAGCATTTCTGAAGTCGCTGCGCAAAGCCTTTGCCGACTACCTGCATACGGATGAGGCTCAGATGATCTGTCCAGAGGCGGCCCAACTGTTGCCGGCTTGGGGTACTGCCCTTTCGTCGGCCCCGGAGGCCCCTCGAAAAACCGTAACAGAGTGGATCACAAACATCGAGCAGCACACACCGCACGAGCTTCACTCCTATACGGTCCTTCCCCCTCTCTTTTCCGGTTCGGAAGAGCTTGCGGCATGGCGGAAAACCAAACGGGAAAAGGGATTCGGTACAGCCCCACTCTCTGCCGGAGAGGTGGTGGCCCGACTCGGCATTGATTCGGGTTCGACCACAACGAAAATTGCCCTCTTCGACGACAATCAGCGTCTGCTCTACACCTACTACGCCTCCAATAACGGAGACCCGATCACCGCCGTAAAAAAAGGACTCTCCGAACTGCTCGAAAAATGTAAGGCCGTCGGATGCTCTCTATCGATAAAGGGGAGCTGTGTCACGGGGTACGGAGAAGACCTCATCCGGGCCGCCTTCGGAATCGATACGGGAATCATCGAGACCATCGCCCATTATCTCGCAGCCAAGGAGATCGTTCCGGAGGTATCGTTCATTCTCGACATCGGAGGGCAGGACATGAAGGCGATCTTCGTCGACCACAAGGTTATCACCCGCATGGAGATCAACGAAGCCTGCTCCTCGGGTTGCGGTTCGTTCATCGAGACCTTCGCCAAAAGCCTCGACTACACGGTCGAAGATTTTGCGGCGACGGCTTGCACGGCAGCTTACCCGTGTGATCTCGGAACGCGGTGCACCGTCTTCATGAACTCCCGGGTCAAACAGGTGTTGCGCGAAGGGGCCTCTGTCGCCGACATTGCAGCCGGACTCTCCTATTCGGTCATCAAGAACTGCCTCTACAAAGTGTTGAAGCTGCGATCGGCCGACGAGATGGGACGACACATCGTCGTACAGGGAGGAACCATGCGCAACGACGCCGTGGTCCGCGCATTCGAGAAGCTGACCGGACAGGAGGTATTCCGCAGCGAACATCCCGAACTCATGGGAGCCATCGGCTGTGCCCTTTATGCTCAAAGAGTCGATACGAAGGCCGTTCCTCTCGAGCACCTGCTTCATGCAGCCACCTACACCTCCGATCCAATCGGGTGTCGGGGTTGCGAAAACCAGTGCCAAATCACCCGATACCGGTTTTCGAACGGAAACACCTACTTCTCGGGGAACAAGTGCGAACGACACTTCTCGAATCGGGGCGACTACGATACCCGCGGAGAGAATGCATATATCGAAAAGCTCAAACTCCTGTTCGACCGCCCCGCGGCTGAAAACGGACGGATGCGCGTAGGTATTCCCCGGTGTCTGAATCTATTCGAGGAGTATCCCTTCTGGCACACCCTTCTGACGGAGTGTGGCATAGAGGTCGTGCTGTCCGACGCCTCGAACATGAGGGCCTACGAACGTAACGTCCGCAAGGTCATGTCCGACAACATCTGCTTTCCCGCAAAGTTGGTGCATGCCCACATCGACAACCTGATCCAGAAAAAGGTCGACCGCATATTGATGCCGTACGTGCTGCACGAACAACAAGACAAACAGGCGGTCAACAGTTACAACTGTCCGATCGTTACGGGCTATTCCGACGTAATCCGCAGCGTCGAAAACCTCAGCCTGCCGTTCGACACCCCGGTCATATCGTTCCAGAACCGGAAAAAACTCTACCGGCAATGTTCCAACTACCTCGGCTCATTGGGGATTGATCGCAACGAGATTCGCCGGGCTTTCCGACGGGCATGGGAGGAGCAGCACCTTTTTGCCTCGCGGATAAAACGGGTGGACGAGGAGATTCTGCAACGCAGCAGAGCCGCGGGTCGACTCACGCTGCTTGTTGCCGGACGCCCCTACCATGCCGATCCGCTCATACAGCACAAGATCTCGGACATGATCGCATCGATGGGCGTAGATGTCATCACGGACGACATCGTACGAGGAGAGGATATCTCCCTCGATAACACCCATTTCGTTGCCCAGTGGTCCTATCCCAACCGCATTCTGAAGGCTGCGATATGGACCGCCCAACAAGATGAACAGGTACAGTTCGTCGAGATGACCTCCTTCGGTTGCGGTCCCGATGCCGCACTGACCGACGAAGTCCGCGAAACATTAGGCCGATACGGGAAGAGCTATACCCTGCTGAAAATCGACGATGTAAGCAATACCGGCTCCCTGAAACTGCGGATCCGTTCGGTGATCGAGAGTCTGAAACTGGAACACACGGCCACATCCGCTGTACAACCGTTCGTCTCGACTCCCCATTTCGAAAAGAGAGACCGCAGCCGAAAGATTCTCGTACCCTTCTTCACCCCCTTCATTTCACCGCTTATTCCCGTTTTGATGAAACGGGCAGGATACGATGCCGAAAACATGCCATTGAGCAACGAAAACTCTATCGAAGCAGGCCTGCAGTACGCCAACAACGAAATCTGCTACCCGGCAACGTTGATCGTCGGTGACATCGTTACAGCCCTGAAATCGGGACGATACGATCCGAATCATACGGCTGTTGCCATCACTCAAACCGGCGGGCAGTGTCGGGCCAGCAACTACATCGCCCTGATTCGCCGTGCATTGGTCAACGCCGGTTTTGCCGAAGTGCCCGTCATCTCCGTATCGCCCGGAAGCGGTCTAAAGAACGAACAACCCGGATTCCAGATTCCGTGGCTGCACATCACAAGGGCGATCATCGGCTCCATCTTGTTTACCGATGCTTTGGCCCGGATCTACTGCGCCACAGCAGTCCGGGAAACCACTCCGGGAGAGGCCCGCAAACTGCATACGGCATACACGGAAAAAGCGGCCCGCATCGCTGCCCATGAACCGGAGAGCAAAATCCTGAGAGCTTTCGAACATCTGCTGGAAGAAGCCGTAGCCGACTTTTCGCGCATCTGTGAAACGAAAACGTGTCCGCGCGTTGGAATTGTCGGAGAGATCTATCTGAAGTTCAACCCATTCGCTCAAAAGGGCCTCTCCAGTTGGTTGATCGAACACCACATCGAGGCTGTTCCCCCGGCCCTCACGGACTTTTTCATGCAAGGGTTCATCAACTATGAGGTGAAACGCCGCTCCGATCTGGGATCCCCCCGGATCCCCGTGTGGCTGATGCGCAAAGCCTCGGGACACATGCACCGAATCGTCTCCCGGTTCAACGGCATAGCTTCTGGCTTCCCCTATTTCCTGCCCTTCGGCAATGTTTTTGAAGAGGCCTCCGCCGCTTCCGAGATCCTGTCGCTCAACGCCCAATTCGGAGAGGGATGGTTGCTACCGGGCGAAATCGCCTCATTTGCCCGACACGGCGTAAACAACATCATCAGCCTGCAGCCCTTCGGGTGCATCGCCAACCACATCGTCTCGAAAGGCGTGGAGAAACGCATCCGCCAACTCTATCCGCAGCTGAATCTGCTCTCTCTCGACTTCGACGGAAGCGTCAGCGACGTCAACATTCTCAACCGGTTGCTGCTGTTCGTTGCCAACCTGAAACAATAACCAACATCAGGCATCATCATGGAATCCAACGAAAACATAGAGCAACGTATCCATACAGCCGCTCGCAAACTCTTTATCGAGAAGGGGTACCTCAACACCAACATGAGCGACATCGCTGTCGAGGCAGGCATCAAACGTCCTACCCTACACTACTATTTCCGTACGAAGGAGCGACTCTTCCAATCCATCTACGGCAACATTTTACAGGCGGTCATTCCCCGCATCCACGGCATTCTGTCTCAGGACATCCCCTTTATCGATCGCCTGAGCGACGTTACCGACGAATACTTCGCACTATTCCGCAAAAATCCCGATCTGCCGCAATTCATCATCGGCGAGATACAACGCGACATCAACCACCTGATCGTCATAGCCAAACAGTTGGGCGTCGACGAATACATCTTAAAGATCAAGGCCGTATGTCTCGATGACATGGAAAAAGGCGCCATAAAAACCGTGCCGGTACAAGACATCTTTCTGACCTTCTACTCGCTGATGCTATTTCCGTTTCTGACAAAAAATCTGGTCACCCACCTATTGATCGATGAACGGTTCGAGGATTTTCTCAAAGAGTGGAAACAGAACATCATGCGCCAAATGCGGCACCTATTAGACACAAACGACCGAAAATAGGCAGTGCCAATCCTCCCGTTAGATAAACTGGGAAAATCAGCAATCAGCCCCCCGCTTTTGTATTAGAACGTATTAAAAAAGAGCAAACCAAGACGATACGTCCGATCCTACGCCACGCCATCCACCCCCGTAATGCGTACCTAAAAATAAATTAGCCTCTACATACAACAAATCCGGCAATCAAACGCTATTAATGATATAAAACAACCACTCAATAAAACCGAAATATGAATTGATACGAGCCCCTCTTATTTGCCAAAAAAAATAACTCCGGAGTCGAGTCTCTTTCGCTTTTTAAGTTTTTTGCTACTTTTGGCGCTTAGAAATATGTTTTTTCGGCCAACGAGCACACTATTTAGCTAATACAAAGAGATTTATACATACAAAAACATTCCAAAGACCAGTAAAGCTTTACGACGCATATGAAACAAGTCCGATTGATCTCTTTCTTCCTGCTCACGGGATCTCTCCTTTTCAACGCCTGCAAAGAACCGACAGTGGAATATCCGGTCGTCGAGGTGGAAGAAGTGTCCACCGACAATGTCGAAATATACGGTGACTACGTCGGCTCGATCCGAGCCATACAAAGTGTCGAGATCCGGGCCCGGGTGGAGGGCTTTTTGGAACGGATTACCTTCGACGAAGGAAAACAGGTCCACGCATCGGAACCCCTCTTCTATATCAACGACGCCCTCTACAAAGCCCGGGTCGAAAAAGCCAAGGCTCAGCTAAAAAAGGATGAAGCCCTTGCGGCCAAAGCCGAACGCGATGTCAACCGACTGACTCCGCTCTATGAGCAGAATGCGGCCAGCCGACTCGATCTGGATAACGCCGAAGCCGCATTGGATATGGCCAAAGCCAGCGTCGCCATGAGCAAGGCCGACTTGGCGCAAGCCGAACTGGAGTTAAGCTATACGGTCGTGCGCTCCCCGTTAGACGGATACATCAGTGAACGTTATGTCGACATCGGAACGTTGGTCGGCAAAAACAACTCTTCGCTGCTGGCTACGGTCGTAAAACGGGACACGGTACTGGTCGAATTCAAACTGACCGCATTGGACTATCTCCGCAGCCAACGACGTAATGTCCATCTCGGAGAGCTCGACACCACCCGTTCGTGGCAACCCTCCGTAACGGTTACACTGGCCGACGGATCGGTCTACGGAGAACAGGGTATCGTCGATTTCGCCTCGCCACAGGTTGATCCCCAGACGGGTACTTTCGGGGTACGGGCCGAACTGCCGAATCCCCATCAGGTCCTTCTGCCCGGACAATTTACGCGAGTCCGGCTGTTGCTCGACGTCATGGAAAATGCGACCGTCGTTCCTCGAAAAGCCATCGTCATCGAGAAGGGCGGTGCGTTCATCTTCACCGTACGGGCCGACAGTGTAGCCGAAAAACGTTACATAGAACTCGGTCCCGAACAGGCGAACCGGATCGTCGTAACCCGAGGGTTGGTTCCGGGCGAACTGATCGTGACCGAAGGATACCAGAAACTGACTCCCGGAGAGAAGGTTACGTATAAAGTTTCCGGTCCGGTCACCATAGAACAAAATAGCGATGACTCTACACACATTGCGGCTCCGGACGTACCACAGGGAGATTCGAGCCTGATCCGCTCCAGCAAGGACTCGATGACAATGCCCCAAACCGACACCTCTAAACGGAAAAATCGATGAAACCGGGATTCTTTATCGACCGTCCCATCTTTTCGACGGTCATCTCCATACTGATCGTACTGATCGGCATCATCGGTCTCACCTCGTTGCCGGTCGAGCAATATCCGCAAATCACCCCGCCGATCGTCAAGATTTCGACCTCCTACCCCGGAGCGAATGCCACGACCGTATCGCAGGCCGTAGCCACGCCGATCGAACAGGAATTGAACGGAACCCCGGGAATGCTCTATATGGAGTCGAGCAGTTCCAACTCCGGAGGGCTCTCCATCACCGTGACGTTCGACGTCGGAGTCAATGCCGATCTGGCTGCCGTCGAAGTGCAGAACCGGGTCAAGTTAGCCGAAACCCGTCTGCCGGCCGAGGTACTGCAGAACGGTATCTCGGTGGAGAAACAGGCGGCCAATCAGCTGCTCACCATCGCCCTGATTTCGGACGACCCGAAGTTCGACGAAATATACCTCAGTAACTACGCAACGATCAACGTTCTGGACGTCCTGCGCCGGATTCCCGGAGTCGGACGCGTGTCGAACGTTGGAAGCCGATATTACGGGATGCAGATCTGGGTCTATCCCGACAAGCTGGCCAGTTTCGGACTTACGGTCAAGGACCTGCAAAGCGCTCTGAACGACCAGAACCGGGAGTCGGCGGCCGGAGAGTTGGGTAAACCCCCGATGTCGAGTACCGACGTGACCATTCCGATCACCGCTCAGGGCCGTTTGTCGAGTGTCACGCAATTCGAGGACATCGTCATCCGGGCCAATCCGGACGGTTCGTTCATCCGGATGCGCGACGTAGCACGCGTCTCGCTCGAGGCCTCGTCCTACAACACGGAGAGTGGACTGAACGGCAACAATGCCGCCATCCTCAGTGTATACCTGCTTCCGGGAGCCAATGCCATGGAGGTTGCCAAAGAAGTCAAAGAGGCGATGAAAGATATCTCAAAAGATTTTCCCGAAGGATTGGAGTATCTTCTGCCGTTCGACATGACCGAATACATCTCCGAATCGATCCACGAAGTCTACAAAACCCTCTTCGAAGCGCTGTTTCTGGTCATTCTGGTGGTCTACCTGTCGCTGCAAAACTGGAGATCGGCCCTCATTCCGATCATTGCGGTTCCCATTTCGTTGATCGGAACCTTCGGCTTCATGCTGATCATGGGATTTTCGCTGAACACGCTAACCCTGTTGGGTCTTGTCTTGGCGATCGGTATTGTCGTTGACGATGCGATCGTTGTCGTCGAGAACGTTGAACGAATCATCGAAACGGATCGGGTCTCTCCCCGCGAAGCAACCCACCGAGCCATGAAAGAGCTGACCGGTGCCCTGATCGCTACCTCACTGATTCTGGCCGCCGTATTCGTCCCCGTAAGTTTTCTCTCGGGCATTACGGGTTCGCTTTTCCGCCAGTTCTCGGTAACGATCGTCGTCTCCGTACTGATTTCGGCCATTGTCGCCCTCACACTGAGTCCCGCATTATGCGCAATCATTCTACGCCCGAAAAGCCCGGAAAAGAGAAACATACTATTCCGCAGGATCAATATCTGGCTCAACAAGGGCAATAAAAAGTACACCGGAATCCTACAACGGATTTTCCATGCTCCGCGACGGGTGCTCGCCGCTTTCGGTATGGTTTTGGTCGCTATTTTCGTACTGAACAAATTCATTGCGACCGGCTTTATCCCGCAGGAGGATCAGGGATACTTCACGGTCGAACTAGCCATGCCCGATGGTACCACCATCGAGCGTATGCGGAAAGTGAGCGAACGGGCCATCGACTATATCAACCATCACGAAGCCGTTGAGTATGTGCAAAACGTTACCGGACAAAGCCCCCGTATCGGGACCAATCAGGGACGTACCACGCTGACCGTTATCCTCAAGCCTTGGGACGAACGGAACCAGACGGTCGAAGAGGTAATACGCGACATCCAACGGGAGTTTCACAACTATCCGGAGGTGAGCGTCTATACCAGCCGGCCTCCTGTCGTTCCGGGATTGGGCGCTGCCGGTGGGGTCGAAATGCAACTGCAGGCCCGCTCCGATGCGACGTGGGACGATTTGGTCGCTGCGGTCGACACGTTCAAATACTATGCGGCAAGCGCCAAAGAGCTGGCCAACGTCTCTACATCGCTGCAATCCGAAATTCCGCAGCTCTACTTTGATGTCGACCGCGATCAGGCCATGTCACTCGGGGTTCCGTTGTCGGATATCTTCTCGACGATGAAAGCCTATTTGGGTTCGGTGTATGTCAACGACTTCAACATGTTCAACCGAATCTACCGGGTATATATCCAAGCCGACCAGTCGTTCCGTGAGACGAGCGACGACATCAACCTCTTCTTCGTCCGGGGCAAACAGGGGACGATGATTCCGCTCACGGCCTTAGGCAAAACGTCCTACACGACCGGACCGGGCAGCATCACCCGTTTCAACATGTACACATCGGCCCCGATGCAGGCGACACCCGCTCCGGGATACAGCTCGGGTCAGGCCATGGAGGCGATCACCCGCATCGTGGACGAACACCTGCCCGAAAACATCGGACTGGCATGGAGCGGACTCTCGTTCCAAGAGCAGAAGGCGTCCGGACAGACCGGAAAGGTTTTCGCTCTCGTGCTGATCTTCGTCTTCCTCTTCCTCGCCGCACTGTACGAGAGTTGGAGCGTTCCGATGGCCGTACTGCTCTCCTTGCCCGTAGCCGCCTTAGGCGCCTACTTGGGAATCACCATCGTCGGATTGGAAAACGACATCTACTTCCAGATCGGCATGGTTACGCTGATGGGTCTGGCCGCAAAGAACGCCATTCTGATCGTAGAATTCGCCAAGATCCAGACGGATCAGGGTGTTCCACCGGCCAAAGCGGCCATCGAAGCGGCCCGGCTCCGTTTCCGCCCCATTCTGATGACTTCACTCGCCTTCGTGCTGGGTATGCTGCCCATGGTGCTCGCATCGGGGCCCGGTTCGGCCAGCCGCCATTCGGTCGGTACCGGTGTATTCTTCGGCATGCTGGTAGCCATTACGGTGGGAATCGTTCTGGTTCCGTTCTTCTTCGTCATGATCTACAAGGCCAAAGAACGGTTCAATCTGCCCGAATTCGCCTTCATCGGTCGCTGGAAACAGGGAATCAAAGAGAGATTGCCCAAAATCCAGCTGACCTATCCGAACAAAAAGAAAACTCACGAAGAAAATGACCGTTTTAAGAAATAGCAACCTGCTTCGTCTGACGGTAATAGGGATTCTGTTGCTGTCGATGGAGGCGTGCCGTGTAGGCAGGGTCCATTCGGTTCCGGAGATGGAGCTTCCGGATACCTTCGAAGGTGTCGTCGCCGATACGAATCACATGGCCGATATCGGCTGGAGTACGTTCTACTCCGATCCGATCCTTCAGAGACTGATCGCACGGGCACTGAAAAACAACCAGAACCTGCTGATCGCTGCAGAACGGATCAAGGAGCTGGCTGCCGCCAAACGAATCCGGTTCGCCGACATGTTTCCCGCCGTCGGCGTAGATGTGTACGCCAATCGGGAATACCTCAACTACGAGGGCAAAAACAAGAGTTACGATCCGGAAATCGGAGGCAAATTCACTATCGGCTGGGAGGTAGACCTCTGGGGGAACCTGCGGTGGAAACACGAAGCCGCTCTGGCCGAATACCTCCAATCCATAGAGGCCCAAAAGGCACTCCAGCTTACGGTCGTGGCGCAGGTCGCACAGATATATTTCGAACTCCAATCGCTCGACCGGGAGTTGGAGATCGTACGGCAGACCCTCGACGCTCGGCGCCAAGCGGTCCATTTCGTAAAGCTGCGGTACGACGGAGGGGTTACCTCGGAGATTCCATACCGGCAGAGTTTGGTGGAGCTGGCCCGGACCGAAACCCTCATCCCGAAACTCGAAGAGGAGATCAAGCTCAAGGAGCACGACATGTCGGTTCTGTTGGGTGAATTCCCGAGCGTCATTCCGCGAGGTTCGATCGAGCAGCAGAAATTTCTGGATTCGCTTCCGATCGATCTTCCCTCGTCGCTGTTAGAGCGCCGTCCGGATATCCGTCAAGCCGAAGAGCGGCTGCGGCAGGCCAATGCCGAAGTGGGGGTAGCCAAAACCGACATGTTCCCGAAACTCCGATTGTCGGCACTGCTGGGTGGCGAAAATACCGATCTGTCGACCTTCTTCAGCAGTCCTACGTGGTATGTAGCGGGAGATCTGGTGAGTCCGCTGTTCCAGATGGGGCGCAAGAAAGCGGCCTATCGAGCCGCACTGGCCGCCCATCAGCAGGAGGTCCACCGCTACCAGCAGACCGTACTGGAGGTATTCAAGGAGGTCGAGAATGCCCTCACCTCATTCAACAAGTGCAAGGAGATCCGTCGTTCGGCCGATGCACTGTACCGATCCGCCAGCTCCTATCACGATCTGGCCATGCTGCAGTATGTCAACGGGATCATCAGCTACATCGAAGTGCTCGATGCACAACGGCAGATGTTCGATGCCGAGATTGCTGTAAACGACGCCATGCTCAGCGAATGGACCTCGATGGTCGCACTCTATAAGGCCTTAGGCGGGGGGATCCAAGAATAGACAGGACAAAAATCTATGTCTGGGGATTTATCTCAGCGGCGTCCGGTTACAAGTCACAACCGGACGCTTCTTTTTGCATTGGTGTCCGGATATTTCTAAAATCGGCTCTAATCGACCGACACCAGCTTATCAAGTACGATGAAAGCCGATGCCTTAAAGGCAATGGATTAATAACCAATAGGTCTGGAAACTCTTACTTCCAGCAACCGGATAGTCGATCCGTCTCCTTTGGCTTCCTTATTCATCGGGTCACTCCAGTCCAACAAATAAACCCGTTTGCCTTTATAGCTGTCTGCCCATGCATATAGCTCCTCCTTGTTATTGAACGTCTCGATCTTTTTATTCAGATCGACCGGAGGAAGTGTCGCCTTTAGGATCGTATCGGTGTAAAAGCTTTTGGGTTTGACTATAACCTCCATGTGATCCTCTTCATCGGGAATGCGAATCTTCTTTAATTCCTCTATGTTATAACAAAAATGTTGTAATCGAGCGGTAATTTCATTCCCGGAAATAAAAATACACATCCTGACAAAAATAGAAGAACGTTCGTATAAAGGATCGTTAACAGGATCGTCAACCCATCTCCCCCGCCAGATGAACCTGCCGGAGTGTTGTTCCTCTGAAGTAGAAGTACAGATGAAATAAATGTCGTCCCGGGTCTGGGCATTCATGCCGATTCCCCAGATAGTGCAGAGTAGCACCACAATAATAAATTTTGCTTTCATGGGTTCTCTTTTCCGATTAATCAACAAACCGTAGTAAAAAAAACAAAATTTTACTTATTTATTAAATATTTTTACTTAATAAAACAACCATTTACTTATTTGCTTCAAATATAAATATAATTTCATTCGAAGCAAAGTTTTCAACTAAAACACATCAAATTTCATTAAATTTGAAAATACGATTGATAAAATAATCATCATCATTAATGGATTCAAAAGTGTCCACAAAACTCCCAGAACGGATTTTCGATATTTTATTTTCACATCTCTTGCAACCAATTCATATAACAGTGGTTGGAATTTTTTAAAATTTTCTATATAACGTTTCATCGTATCTCCTTATGATACCTTTCAAAATGTTTGTATATTA
>URBJ01000060.1 GCA_900546005.1 uncultured Alistipes sp.
CTCTTTCAACTCAAACCCCTTCAGATAAATTTGTGTCGTCTTTATAGACTTATGCCCTAAAGATTCACTGATAATAGCTGTTGAAACTCCTGCCCGTTTGAGAACTGTTGCATACGAGTGTCGGGCAACGTATGTGGTCAAGGGTAGTGGCAACTTCAATTTATCACCAATATCTTTGAGGTGCTTGTTTACCTTTGCTAACACTTTATGCAACCTGTTTGCTACCTGTGCTTCTGTCTTGTGGAATGACGAGAGAACAGGAAACAGATAAGGCGAATGTTCGTTACTGTACTTCTTTATAATCTCAACAGCCTTATCCTGCAAAGGGATGATGATTTGCTTCTTGGTCTTCTTCCTGTAATAGACAAACTGACCGTCCACTATGTTGCTCCGTTCCAGCATAGCCATATCAATGAAATTGATTCCAGCTGTGAAGTAGGAGAATGTGAACAGGTCTATCGCCAAACGTTCCATATCTGATTTACCTTTATAATTGATAACTCTTTGAATGTCCTGTTTGGATATTGCTCTCTTGGCTGTCTGCTGATTCACCTTTGACAACTTGTAGGAATTGAAAGGATAGGCAGTGGTCTGCTTGGATTCAACAGCTTTGTTGAACACAGCACGAAGATGTCTAAGGCGTGTGCCTATCGTATTTATGGCGTAATGGTTTGATTTCATCCACTGCTCATATTTCTTTAACCAAGCAACATCTATATCAGAGAATGGTATGTCAAGATGCTTGTTGAACTTGATAAAAGATGAGTAGGACACTTCAAACATTCCTGCATATCTGAGCCTGTTCTCATTTTTAAGTGCTTGAATATAGTTTAGAAATCCTTCTCCAACAGATACAAGGTGCTTGGATTGGAAGGTGTCTGTGGATTGGAGTAGGGTTGTAGCAGTAAACTCTGCGTTATTGACTTTTTTATCCAAGATGATTCTTTGAAACTCGTTAATCTTCTCGTTTATGAGAATGAGCAATGCTTCATAGTTTGGACACTTGGGCTTGGGTAGGTTCTTCTTGAAGTCCCAATGTGCTGGATTGACAGAGATTCCTAAGCTCTTGTACTTCTTCTTTCCATTCTTACAGATTCTCACCATAAGCGGTGATTCGCCATTCTTTAAAACCTTTGATTTGTAACAGGTTACATTAACTGTTGCTTCCATTCTTGGTTTAACTCTCGGTTTAACTGAACCATGTAAACCAACGTAATTCAGGCATAAAAAAAAGAGAGCTACCTTTTGGGGTAACTCTCTGATTTCTTTGGTGATCCGCCTGGGGCTCGAACCCAGGACCCCAACATTAAAAGTGTTGTGCTCTACCTGCTGAGCTACTGAATCTCCGTTTTTGGTGGTGCAAAGATAGACAGTTTTTTCGTTAAACCAAAAAGAAAACGAATTTTATTTATTCTACACGCTATTTTCTTCGATGCACACTGTGGTTCACATTTCCGAAACATATCCGACATCCTGCAACAACTGTCCCGACGAAGCAGCCGCAACGGCCAATCGATCACACCGTTCGTTCTCGGGTATCGACGCGTGGCCCTTCACCCACACGAACCGGACCGAATGACGCCTGTACACCCGCAAAAAACGCTGCCACAGATCGGCATTCTTTTTATCCTTGAAATTTTTCTTCTCCCACGCAAAAAGCCAACCCTTTTCTACGGCATGTACCACATACTGCGAATCGCTGTAAACCGTAACCTCACAGCCATCGTATTTCAGTGCCTCCAATCCGACGATCACCGCCAACAACTCCATCCGGTTGTTCGTCGTCAACGCATAACCGGCACTCAACTCCTTCCGGTAAGGCCCGCTCAACAGCACAACGCCGTAGCCTCCCTTTCCGGGATTTCCCTGCGATGCACCATCGGTATAAATTGTAATCTGAGTTCCCATAACATAAAACAAGGAGGGCATAGCTATCCCTCCTTCTTAATCTTCCTATTTCTAACTCCTAAAGACTACTTGTGTTCATCTTTGGCTTCGATGCACAGGGTCGCATGAGGTACGATACGCAAACGCTCTTTGGGTATCAACTTTCCGGTTTCGCGGCAAATGCCATAAGTTTTGTTTTCGATACGTACCAATGCGGCTTCCAGATGCTGTATAAACTTCAGCTGTCTTTGGGCTAAACGGCCCGACTCCTCTTTGGACAGAATCGCCGCCCCCTCGTCGAGGGTCTTGAACGTCGGCGATGTATCCTCGATATCGTTGCTCTCCGTATGCGTAATGGTCGACCGAAGCAAATCGTAATCAGCCTTTGCCTTTTCCAACTTTTGCAGTATGATCTGTTTGAATTCTTGCAATTCCTCATCAGAATACCGCGTTTTTTCAACTCCAGACATGGCTCTAATTGTTTAAGGATTTCGGTATAAAAATAGTTTTTTTTTATGAAGTTACAAACAATTTTTGCCGGCGACCGTTATTTTTCACACACGCTTTACCAGAACTTTAACCGTCATGTCGTCCAGATCCAGCTCCTGCGTTGCTGCGTCGGTCAATGACTCCGTTTCGAGAATTTCGACAGCCAGTACCTGCGAAGCGATATAGTCCCGATAGGCAGACACCGCGGCACGCAAGGCGTCGTTCTTCTCGAAAGTCACACGAATCTTGTCCGTCACCTCGAATCCGCTATCTTTCCGGATATTCTGGATACGGTTCACCAACTCTCGTGCCAGACCCTCCTTACGGAGCTCGTCGGTCAGCGTAATGTCCATCGCTACGGTCAATTTACCCTCCGTGGTAACCAACCAGCCCGGCATATCTTCCGACGTGATGTCGAAATCGGCTGCCGTGGCCTCGATCTTCACCCCGTCGATCTCCGTCGTCCACGAATCGGTCCGTTCCAACTGGGCGATATCGGCTTGAGAGAAGGCCGCAACCTTTGCCGAGATCTGCTTCATCTGCTTTCCATATCGAGGTCCAAGCGTCTTGAAGTTCGGTTTGATCCGTTTGGTGATCACTCCGGTCGTATCTTCAATAAATTCGAGCTCCTTGATATTCACTTCGCTCAGAATCAGACTGCGTACGGCTTCGATATGCTCCTTGACCACCGGATCGAGCACCGGAATCAGAATCTTCGACAGCGGCTGACGCACCTTGATGTTCACTTTACGCCGCAGGGCCAACACCATCGACGACACCTTCTGGGCCAAAGCCATCTTCTCCTCCAGATCGCGGTCGACAAGCGAAGCGTCTGCCACCGGGAACGAACTGAGATGTACCGACACTTCGGAGTGACGGCCGCTCACGGCATTCAGGTCGGTAAAAATCCGGTCTGAAATAAACGGAGCGAACGGAGCCGACAACTGTGCGACGGTCTCCAAACAGGTGTAAAGAGTCTGATAGGCCGCCAACTTATCGTCCGACAGGCCACCGCCCCAGAACCGTTTCCGATTCAACCGCACGTACCAGTTCGAGAGGTTTTCGCCTACGAACTCCTGTATTGCACGCGCTGCCGGTGTCGGATCGTAGTTTTCCAAATAACGGGTCACGTCGGCCACCAGTGTATTCAACAACGAGATGATCCACCGGTCGATCTCGGGCCGTTCCGCCACGGGAACCTCTTTCTCCTTACCCGTAAAGCCATCCACGTTGGCATACAGGGCAAAAAAGCTGTACGTATTATAAAGCGTTCCGAAGAATTTGCGTCGCACTTCGTCCACGCCGTCCACATCGAACTTCAGGTTATCCCAAGGCTGCGAATTGGAGATCATATACCACCGCACGGCATCCGCACCATACTTCTCGAGCACCTCGAACGGATCGACCGCATTGCCAAGCCGTTTGCTCATCTTGTTGCCGTTCTTGTCGAGCACAAGACCGTTCGAAATGATATTCTTGAAGGCCACGCTATCGAACAGCATTACGGCCAAGGCGTGCAGCGTAAAGAACCAACCGCGTGTCTGGTCGACCCCTTCTGCCACGAAATCGGCCGGATAGACCTTCCGGAACGCATCTCCGGAGATTTCGAACGGATAGTGCACCTGCGCGTAGGGCATAGCTCCCGAGTCGAACCACACGTCGATCAGGTCGCTCTCTCGAACCATCTTGCGACCCGAGTCCGATACCAGCACGATCTGATCCACATACGGACGGTGCAGGTCGAATTTTTCATAGTTTGCTTTGCTATAATCCCCCTCGACATAGTCGGCAAAGGGATTTTCGCTCATGAAGCCCGCAGCGATCGATTTATCGATTTCGGCTTTCAGCTCAGCAACCGATCCGATACACTTCAGCTCAGCATGATCCTCCGTCGCCCATATCGGCAGCGGTGTACCCCAATAACGCGACCGCGACAGGTTCCAGTCAACCAGATTTTCGAGCCACTTGCCGAACCGTCCCGCGCCCGTGCTGACCGGCTTCCAGTTGATCGTCTCGTTCAGAGCAATCAACCGATCCTTAAGGGCGGTCGTCTTGATGAACCATGAATCCAACGGATAGTACAGCACCGGTTTGTCGGTTCTCCAACAGTGCGGATAGTTGTGCACATGCTTCTCGATCTTAAACACCTTGTTCTCGAACTTGAACTTCATGCACAGATCGATATCGAGTGTCGGGTCATTCTCGGTCAGGTTCGGATCGTATGCGTTCTTCACAAACCGACCCGCATATTCCTTGTAAGCCGCTGCATCAACATGCGTCTTGACAAATTCGGGATCCATATCCTCCAGCAGGAAGAATTTTCCGGTCCGGTCGACCATCGGCTGCCGTTTCCCGGCCCGATCCACAACGACCAAGGGCGGAATGCCGCTCTGTTTGGCCACCCGGTCGTCGTCGGCACCGAACGTCGGAGCGATGTGCACGATTCCCGTACCGTCCTCCGTGGTCACATAATCGCCACCGATCACCCGGAACGCATCGCCATCGGGTTTGATCCACGGAACCAACTGCTCATATTGCACTCCAATCAAATCCGCTCCCGTATATTCGGCTACGACACGATATGGAATGTTCTTTCCGTTTCCGTCGTACCCCTCCATCGGAAGCTCCTCGTTTTTCTTCGGGAAATAGTTATGCAACAGATCCTTGGCAAGGATTACAGTCAACGGCTCCGCCGTATATGGATTGTACGACTGCACCTTCACGTACCGGATCGACGGTCCCACGGCCAATGCCGTATTCGACGGCAGGGTCCAAGGAGTGGTCGTCCACGCCAAGAAGTAGAGCGTTCCGAATACATCGTCATAGAGGAACTCGCTGCGCTCATTACGGATGACCGCAAACTGTGCCGTACAGGTCGTATCCTTCACATCGCGATAACATCCGGGCTGGTTCAACTCGTGGTTGCTGAGTCCGGTTCCCGCAGCCGGCGAATAGGGCTGTATGGTATACCCTTTATAGAGCAAACCTTTCTTATACAGTTCGCTCAACAGATACCAAAGGGTTTCGATATATTTATTATCATAAGTAATATAAGGATCGTCCATGTTGACCCAATACCCCATATTGCGGGTCAACCGCTCCCAAATATCGGTATAGGTCATCACCTCCTGACGACAGATCTTGTTGTACTCCTCGATCGAGATTTTTGTACCGATATCCTCTTTGGTGATCCCCAACTTTTTCTCTACACCCAGTTCGACCGGAAGTCCGTGCGTATCCCAACCCGCTTTGCGGTGTACCAGATAGCCCTGCTGCGTCTTGAACCGGCAGATAATATCCTTTATGGTTCGTGCCATGACGTGATGGATACCCGGTTTGCCGTTAGCTGAAGGGGGACCTTCATAGAAAACAAATGTCGGATGTCCCTCACGGGTCTCGATGCTCCGATGAAACGTATCGTCAGCATCCCACTGTTTCAAAATATCTTCGTTGATCCGGGAAAGATCAAGTCCTTTATACTCCTTGAATTTTAAATTGCTCATAATCCAAATCTTGTTTTGCGACAAAACAGAGTACAAAAGTAGCTATTTTTTTCGGCACATTCGCAAACCCGCTCCATTTTATACAAAATTCTCTTTTCCAATACCTATTCAGGGTGAATCCCCCCTGCAATTCTACTCAGTAGTGGGGATTGTCGCGGCCTCCCGCCCGACCTAACTTTGCAACGTCAAAATCATTGAGAATGAAAACTATCTACTCTATTTTATTTACATGTACGTGCTGTACGATTGCCGGACCGGCAACGGCACGGAACACGGAGACAGATTCACTCAAAACAGAAAAAACACCTTATGAATGGAATTTTAAAAAATACCGGTTCGGAGGTTACGGAGAGATCCTGTTCCAACATATGAACTACGGGACGGACCGATACACCAATCCCTCCGGAGCTACGAGAGACAGTCGGGCCGAGATTTCGTTACCCCGCGCCGTATTCGCGTTCGATTACCATCTCGGACGTAACTACTATTTAGGTTCGGAGATCGAATTCGAATACGGGGGAACGGGAGCCGCCATGGACATCGAATACAACAAAGAGGGCGGCGAGGTGGAATCAGAGATCGAAAAGGGCGGTGAGGTCGCATTGGAACAGCTGCACATCACCAAACGGATCGTCAATGCCTTCAACGTCCGTATCGGGCACATGATCGTACCGGTAGGACTGACCAATTCACACCACGAACCCAACCTCTATTTCGGCACCGTCCGGCCCGAAAGCGAAACGACAATCCTGCCCTCCACATGGCACGAAACGGGCATCGCCTTTTTAGGCTACTTCAACAACTTTCGGTACGAAGCGATGCTGGTCAGCGGACTCGACCCCAACGGTTTTTCGTCCGAAAACTGGATCGGAAGCGGACGGCAAAAGATTTTCGAAAAATCGACATTCACCAATCCGGCCGTTGCTGCACGACTCGAATACAGCGGAGTCCGCAACCTGCGTCTCGCCGCTTCGGGATACTACGGGAATACCGCCAAGAACTCCTCCAAGCCCTATGCAATGGCCGGAGTCAAAGGTACCGTAACGATCGGATCGTTCGACGCCCAATACATGAGCCGTAACCTGATCGCCCGGGCAAACTTTATTTACGGAACGATAACCGACTCCAAAGAGATCTACGACATCAACCGGAAATATTTCAACAGCACCGGATATCCGATTACCCCATTCGGCAAGGCTGCCATGGCCTACGGTGCCGAAGTCGGATACAACATCCTCTCGTTTTTCAACACCAAAGAGCGGCTGTTCCCCTTCATCCGGTACGAATACTACAACACCGGACAACAGATCGCATCGGGCGCACAGAAACTTCCCCGATACAAACGCGACCTGATCACCGTGGGTCTCAACTACTATCTGCTCTCCTCCTTGGTGCTCAAATTCGACTATTCGCACCGCCGGATCGGAGGTAATGCCTACAACAGCGAAGACACTTTCGGCGTGACATTGGCCTACACCGGGTGGTTTTTCTCGAAATAACGGATACAAACAATACAAACAAATTTTTAAAAATACATTATGAAAAAAAGACTTTTTCCCGTAGCCCTTATGGCCTGTACGGTCATACTGTCGGCCTGTAGCAAAAACGACGGCAACGACACCTCAAAAAGCCAGGCCGACAAACTCGAAGATTACTCTATGACGACCGAATGGATCAACTACACGGTTGCCGCTTCATCCGAACTACTCGATGACTGTATTGCCCTGTGGGCCTCATGGAATGGTCCGACCGGCATTCCGGACGAAGACTGGGAGCGCATCGGACGCGACTTTTTCACCAAAAACACGATGGTCGGCTCGAACGGTTATGCCGACTACATGAGAACCGCCGAAGCCGGTAATCGGGCCTTCACCAGCGGCGTTGATGCAATCCGGACGATTCTGGTCGACGGTATGGCCAATATCGCCAACGAAGTCGGCACATCGAAAATCGGCACACCGAACGCACTGGCCAAACAGGGTAATACGGCAGCTGCCGTACTTCAGGTGGAGTCGTGGTACAGCTGGAATTCGATCAAGGACTACTCGGACAACATCATCAGTATCAAAAACGGTTATGCCGGACGTCGGGGCAGTATCTCGGACGCAGCATCAGAGAACAGCATTTCCGCTTACGTAAAAAGTGTCGATCCGGAGCTGGACACCAAAATCACCCAAGCCATCGACGATACGTATTACGCCATCACGAGCATGCAATCGCCTTTCCGAAACAACCTCACAGGAAGCAAGGTTGATGCCGCCATCGAGGCCTGTGCGACACTCACGCAACTCTTCGAGAACGAGGCGTTGGGTAAGTTTAAAGAGACTGGGGATTACGACTTCACTGCCATCCTGACCCAGTATGCCGACCAAGTCGTTGTTCCCACCTACAAAGACATGAAGACGAAAGCATGGGCACTCTACAACGCCATAACAGCTTTCCAGGCTGACCCGACGAACCAAAGCAAACTCGATGCCGCTTGTGCCGCATGGCGGGAGGTACGCGTACCTTGGGAGGAAAGCGAAGCCGTACTGTTCGGTCCTGCCGGTGAAGAGGAGGGGCTCGGACTCGACCCTTCACTCGACAGTTGGCCGCTGGATCAGGAGGACATCGCAACGATGATTACCGACACCAAACTTTCTACGGTCGAAGACTACATCGGGGCGATCGGCAGCGAATCGGTCCGCGGTTTCCACACCATCGAGCTGTTGCTGTTCAAAGACGGAAGCAACAGAACCGTACGCAGTGAATAGACCTAACGTAAAAAGATACAATCATTGAGTTTCAAACCGGATTCGTATGAACGTTTTTTCACATCTATTAACAAAGCGGATCCTTCATGTGGCGGTGCTCCTGAGTACCGTCACATGTATCGCTTGTGACAAGCAGGAAGAGAGCCCCATCCTCAACCAATACGGAGATGCAGCCGATCCGGCCGAACTCTCAGCCGGATCCTCGACCATCTTCGCGACAGGAGTCACGGCATACGACACCCCGGCCGACTGGGTGCAAGGAAACCTGAGCACACGGTTCTATCAAGGAGACGCCTTGTACGACAACCCGCGGGTCAGCGGCGACGACCCGAATCAGGGAGGGAAAGGTCCGCTCTATGCCGGTTCTTCGTGCGGAAGCTGCCACTCGAATGCAGGGCGCAGTTTCCCGACACTCTATTCGCAAGGCGGAACCGGAACGGGAGGATTTTCTTCCCACCTGATCTACATCACCAAAAAGAACGGCAGCTTTTTCCGCAACTACGGACGTGTCCTCCACGACCAAGCCATTACAGGCGTAGAGCCCGAAGGGAAATTGAGTGTCACCTACTCCGAAGAGTTCCTGACTTTTCCCGACGGGGAGGAGTACTCACTGCTCACACCGACCTACACCATTTCCGAGTGGTATGCAGACGACATCGCTCCGGAAGATCTGATCATCGACGTCCGCATCCCGTTGCGGCATGTCGGCATGGGGCAGATGATGGCACTCGATCCAACGGAACTCGAAGAGCTGGCTCGCCGAAGCAACTACCCCGAATACGGCATCTCGGGGCGGCTCAACTACATTCAGGAACGGGGAAAGACCTATATCGGCATCTCGGGAAATAAAGCACAGCATGCCGACCTGACCATCGAACTGGGATTCTCATCCGACATGGGGGTTACCAACGACCGCTATCCGCTGGAAGTGGCCGAAGGACAGTCGCAGATGATCGGATACAGCCACTACGGCATCCAGATTTCAACCCAGGACATGGAGCATGTCGATTTTTACCTGCACGCTTTGGGAGTTCCCGCCCGCAGGGATGTCAACGACCCAGTGGTAAAACAGGGAGAACAGGCCTTTTATAAAGCCCGATGCGACCTCTGTCATGTCCCCACGCTGCACACGCGCCAAGATGCACCCTCGCTGATCAACGGGACGCGTCTACCATGGCTCGCCAGCCAGACAATCCACCCGTACAGCGACTTCCTGCTCCACGACATGGGACCGGAACTGGACAGCCACTACACCTCCGGACTCGCCATGGGCTGTGAATGGCGCACTACACCGCTCTGGGGGATCGGGTTGCAATACAAAGTCAACCAACACACCTATTTCCTGCACGACGGGCGGGCCCGAAACCTGAAAGAAGCGATTCTCTGGCACGGTGGCGAAGGAGCCGTCTCGCGTGAAATTTTCAAAAACATGCCCCGGGAAGAACGCGATGCTCTGATCCGTTTTCTCGAATCATTGTAACCGAACACCGATCGAAATCTTATGAAAAACAAATTTTTACTACCTTTTATTCTTATGCTTGGCAGCGTTTTTT
This sequence comes from uncultured Alistipes sp., assembly GCA_900546005.1. Classification (GTDB taxonomy): domain Bacteria; phylum Bacteroidota; class Bacteroidia; order Bacteroidales; family Rikenellaceae; genus Alistipes_A; species Alistipes_A pullicola. Next base: position 10,186 of record URBJ01000060.1, read on the forward strand.
TCGCCGCTGCCGAATCTCCGATGGTTCCGGAGCCCTATGACGCAGACAAGTACATCGAAAGCGATGTCGTTCCGCTGGCCGGACGGAAAGGGTTTTCGTTCGAGACCAAAAACGGCGAATTCATGCTCAAGCCTTACGTGCTGTTGCAGACTGCCGGAAAATTCAACTATTATGACGACGAACAGTTGGGGCTTGACGACCAGGACAATGTCGCTAACAGCGGATTCGAAATTCCATACGCCATCTTAGGGTTCTCGGGGCGGGCTTTCAACAAGCTGACCTTCAACCTGACGATCAATGCCGCCAAAACGGGAGCCTCGCTGCTGCAACAGGCTTGGGTAGACGTCAACCTGAAAGACCAGCTCCGCTTCCGGGTCGGAAAATTCAAAACGCCGTTCAATCAGGCCTATCTGGTCACTTTGGGCGAAACTCTCTTTCCTACCCTTCCCACATCGCTCACCACATCGCTCTACATGGACCGGAGTATCAACTCGACGCCGCCCACTTTTGCTACGGGATTCGATCTGGGCGTCATGATGCACGGTCTGCTCGGCGGCAAATGGGAATACAACGTCGGCATTTTCAACGGGACCGGCATCGACGTCAATCTGGCGCAAAAGACCCTCAGCGACGATCTGGGCATCCCCTCTCTGCTCTACGCCGGACGTATCGCCTACATGCCGAACGGACCGATTCCGGGACATCAGGGACGTATCGACGACCTGCATAGCGAGAAACTGATGTTCGCCCTTTCGGCCTCCTACAATGTAGAGGCCAACTGGCAGACGACCAACGATTTTCGACTCGGATTCGAGTTCACCTACCTCAAAAACAGACTCTACCTCTCAGCTGAAGCCTACTTTCTCAACTCCGATTTTGTCGAACGCCAACGCTCCGGTGCCTATTACAATTACATCGGCGGATACGTCCAAGCCGGTTATTTCGTATCGAAAAAGCTCCAACCCGCCGTACGCTGGGATTTCCTCGACCGAAACTCACTGGGCATGGACGGATTCCTGAACATGCCGGCCGTAGGTCTCAACTACTACATCATGGGATACAACCTTAAGTTACAGGCCATGTACCAATTTCTTGGCCGATGGGGTCACGCGACACAGGACGATCGTGAACTCGACGATTTGGGATTGGCCCAACACGGAGCCGTTGTCATGATGCAATTTTCATTTTAAAACGACAGAACCATGCTCAGTGTTATCGGAAAACTTCCATCGATCTCCATCTTGCTAACAACCGGTCTGTTCTGCTTTTTTGCCTCTTGCGACAGCGGCGACATCCATGAATCGGAGTACATCCACGACGAGGGAGTCACCCTTTCGGCCACATTCCGGCTGAACTATCCGGAACTATACCCCGATGACTACAATTTCACGTTCGGGGCATTTACCGAAACAGGGAACTCGCCACTGGTATCCGTAAACCTGCCTCGTTCGGACGATGAGGGAAACGTTGACATCACACTCGAAAACATTCCGGAAGAGGCGACCCGCATCCGACTCTGCTTTACCGACATGGGCCGACAGGTCAAATACACATTTTTCGAACAGACGATCGATCGCACCTCTTCGGGCGACATCATCCTTCCCGAGAAAGAGATCGACCTGCTCGAATACAACCGCATCCAGCAGTTGGTATTCCAACAATACAACTGCGTTTCGTGCCATCAAGGGACAAGCGGATCCGCCAATCTTTTGCTGACCGAAGGGGAAAGCTATAGACAACTGGTCAATCACCCCTCTACACGATCCGAAAAGCTACGGGTTGTACCCTACGAACCCGACAGCAGTTTTCTGCTCGACGTAGTGACCCAAAGCGAGGTCATCTCCTACCCCCACACGGGATTGATTACACGAAACGACGATCTCGAGCTACTGCGTTTCTGGATCGGAAAAGGGTGTCCCGAAAATTAATCACATAAAACCATTAAAACATGAACTGTTCCTACCATCTGATATACGACAGCGGTGTCCGGATCGAAGCCCGCAGATTCGCAACCGATCAAGGATGCTGTGAATACCACGTCATACTGCACACAGTCCGAAAAGAATTGCCTTTCGACAATCAGCTGTCGGACCTGACAACAACTTTCGATCGTCTGCCCGACCTTTTGGGCGAGAAGGTTACACCGCTGTTCCGACGCTTCTTTCTAAGCGACGCAGCCAACCAAACTCCATTGCTCGAACCGTCCCTTCCGAAACATTGCGCCACTTCCGTCGTACAACAGGCTCCGATGGACGGTAGCAAAATCGCACTATGGGTATACCTGCGTACCGATGCGGATACGTCGGGCGATTACGACACTACAATCGCAACCGCCAACGGATACCGTCATCTTTGGACGGCAGGCCGGTGTACACCTTTGAAAAATTCATACGACGAAACCCTATCCATTCTGGGAAAATATGTGACCGATCTATATGCCTCGGGTTGTACACTATACAACGATTGCATCCGGACATGGTTTTTTGTACAGAATGTCGATGTCAACTACGGAGGCGTGGTAAAAGCCCGCCGCGAACTTTTCGAACGCCACGGATTGACTCCCCAAACACATTTCATCGCCAGTACGGGAATAGAAGGCCGACATGCCGACCCACAAGTCAGCGTATTGTTCGACGCCTATTCGGTTCGAGGTTTGAAACCCGGACAACAGCAATTCCTTTATGCATCTACCCACCTGAACCCGACGTATGAATACGGCGTAACTTTCGAACGAGGCACCAAAGTGATTTATGGAGACCGAAGCCACATCTTCATCTCCGGAACTGCAAGTATCGACAATAGGGGAGAAATCGTCGCTCCGGGCAA